>NZ_JBFAKV010000009.1:0-36185 GCF_040655895.1 Streptomyces sp. NPDC050264 | reverse complement strand
GAGGAGCGGGGTCCGGCAACATCAAGCCCCTCCGGCGATCGAGGAGCGGGGTCCGGGGCGGAGCCCCGTGACAGCGACGAGAACGGGGCCCCGGCCCTCCTGTCCGGGAGGAGGAGAACCGGGGCAGCTCAACCGGTCAGACCCCGGACGCCCTGAACCGGGAAGTCCGGTGGACCGGATCCGTATCGATCTTCGGAATGACGTGCTCCCCGATCAGCCGGATCGAGTTCAGCGTGTCCTCGTGCGACATCCCGATCGGCAACCCGAACGACAACTGGTCGGCCCCGGCCTGCTCCCACCGCTTGCACTGCCGGAGCACCTCGTCCGGATCACCGCAGATCATCAGCTCCTCGGCGATGAGCAGCTCGATGATCTCGGCGCTGTACTCGGGCAGAATCTCCGGCCACTCCGGAATCCCCTCGGGCCGCGGGAACGTGTCGTGGTACCGGAACACCAGCGACTGGAGATAGTTGAGCCCGCCGTTGACGGCGATTTCGACGGCCTTCTCGTGCGTCTCGGCGCAGATCGCCGTCGACGTCACCATGACGTTGTCGTTGACGAAGTCGCCGATCGGCTCCGCGTCCTGGATGGCGGTCTTGTACTGCTCCAGGACCCACTCCATGTCGGAGACCTTCTGCACGCTGAAGCCCAGCACCCCGAGCCCCTTGCGGGCGGCCATCGCGTACGAGGGCGGGGACCCGGCCGCGTACCACATGGCAGGGTGCGACTTCCCGTACGGCTTGGGGAAGATCTTGCGCGGCGGCAGCGACCAGTGCTTGCCCTGGAACCCGACGTACTCGTCCTGGAGCCACATCTTCGGGAACTCGGCGATGGTCTCTTCCCAGATCTCCTTGGTGTAGTTCATATCGGTCACGCCCGGTATGAACCCGAGGATCTCGTGCGAGCCGGCCCCGCGCCCGCTGCCGAACTCGAACCGGCCCTCACTGAGGTGGTCGAGCATGGCGACCTTCTCGGCCACCTTGACGGGGTGGTTGACCTGGGCGAGCGGGTTGAAGATGCCGGACCCGAGGTGGATCCGCTCCGTCGCGTGCGCGAGGTAGCCGAGGTAGACGTCGTTGGCGGAGAGGTGCGAGTACTCCTCCAGGAAGTGGTGCTCGGACGCCCAGGCGTACTTGAAGCCGGACTTGTCCGCCTGGATGACGTACTCGGTCTCGTTCATGAGCGCGCGGTGTTCGGCGGTCGGGTCCGTCAACGCCTGCTTGCCCACGTATCCCTGTACAAAGAGCCCGAATTCCAAGGAGGTTCACCGTCCTCGTCAGTTTCTGACGGATCGTCAGATTGGATGGACCGACTGTTTCACCGCACTCGTGGAGCGTCAATAGCTGACGCGTCGTCAGGTCGGGCCGGCGGGGCCTCAGAGCACCGACACCCCGGCCAGCCAGCCCCCGTCGATCACGAACGGCTGCCCGGTGATGTACGCCGAGTCCTCCTCCGCGGTCAGGAAGAGCGCGAGCCGCGCGACCTCCTCCGGCCGCCCGACCCGGCCGAGCGGCACGAGCTTGCGGTACAGCCCGTCGAGCGCTTCGGCGGCCTCCTCGGTGTTCGCCTCGGGGTCGAGCTGGGAGGGGTTGCTCATGGCGGTGTCGATGGCGCCGGGGCAGACGGCGTTGACGCGGATGCCCTTCGCCGCCAGCTCCAGGGCGGCGACCTTGGTCAGCCCGACGATGGCGTGCTTGGTGGCGGTGTACGCGCCGACGTAGGCCATGCCCGTGATTCCGGTATAGGAGGCGGTGTTGACGATCGAACCGCCCCCGGCGGCCGCTATCTCCGGGGCGACCGTCTTGATCCCGAGGAACGCCCCGACCTGGTTGACCTGCACTATCTGCTGGAACTCTTCGAGGGGCGTGGAGACCAGCTCGTTGAAGCGCAGGATCCCCGCGTTGTTGACCAGCCCGTCGATCTTGCCGAAGGCGGCCTTGGCCGCGGTGACGGCGGCCGCCCAGTCCTCCTCCTTGCTCACATCGAGATGCACATACGTGGCGCCCCCGATCTCCTTGGCCACGGTCTCGCCCTGGTCGTCGAGCACGTCGGCGACGACGACCCGCGCACCCTCCGACGCGAACAGCCGTGCCTCCTGCTCGCCCTGCCCGCGCGCCGCACCCGTGATGAGAACGACGCGCCCGTCGAGCTTGCCCATATTCCGTGCTCCTCAGCTGAGTCGGGGTGCGACGTCGGCGGCGAAAGCCGCGATCTGGTCGACGAGTTCGGCCCGGCCGCGACTGCGGAAGCGGACCTGGATCTGGTGCACGCCCATCGCGGCGTACGCGCGCAGCGACTCGGCGATCGCCGCCGGGTCGCCGGAGACCGTACGCCGCCCGACGTCCCAGGACGGCGCGCCCACGTACAGCGGCTCCGTGATGGCGCCGATGGTGAGCGGCGCCTCGATGCCCGCCTCCGCGCGCAGCCGCTTCAGCGTCGCGATCTTCTCCGGCAGCCGGCGCCTCGGGTCGCCCTGCGGGAGCCACCCGTCGCCCTTGAGCGCGGCGCGCCGCACGGCGGGCGCCGAGGAGCCGCCGACCCATACGGGGACCCGCGTCTGGGCGGGGCGGGGCAGTTGCCCGAGGCCCTCGAAGGCGTACAACTCCCCTTTGTGCACCGGGAACTCGTCGGGGCCGAGCGCGGCCTTCAGCGCGTCGATGCTCTCGTCGAGGACGGCCCCGCGCCGCTCGAAGTCCACCCCGAGGATCTCGAACTCCTCCTGTACGTGCCCCGCCCCGACCCCGAGGATCAGCCGCCCGCCGCTCAGCCGGTCCAGGGTCGCGTACTGCTTGGCGGAGAGCAGCGGGTGCCGCAGGCCGATGATCGCGACGTGGCTGAGCAGCCGTACGCGCTCGGTGACGCCCGCGAGGTAGGACAGTGTGGCGACCGGGTCGTACCAGGTCGTCGACATGGCCTCGGCGAGTCGGCGCGGGATGGCGACGTGGTCGCAGCAGGCGATGTAGTCGAAACCGCCCCGGTCGGCGGCGCGGGCGACCTCGGCGAGATCGTCCGGGCCCGCGGCCGCCTCCCAGGGTTCGGCGTAGATGGTGCTCTGGGACTGGACCGGGAGCTGAATCCCGTACGCGAGCCGCGCCATACCCGCACCCCGTTCTGACGGTTCGTCAATTATGGACTGGGGACATAGTCATACCTGACGGTGCGTCAGACAAGGGTGCGCGCGAGCCTCCTGAGCGAGCCCGAGCGAGCCTGTGCGAGGGCACCCGCCGGAAGGGAGGGTGGCCGTCCGGTGTTTCGTCGGCGGCTGTCCGGCTCGTTCCGACAGGTGTGTGGGTGGGTGCGGTGCCGGCCGGGGTATGTACGTGCTCGCCATCTCGATGGCCTCGCCGGTTGTGATCCGTCCCGCCACCGCGTGAACTGTGCTGCGCGCGCACATGCTTCTCGCCCGGGGCGGGCCGTGCGGTGCGTTCTTCTTGGCCAGGTGGGCCTTGAGCGTGTCGGGGCGGAGGGCTTCGGGGCGCATGACCACGCCCTTGGCGTCGGCCTGGAGGACGAGCAGCGTCTCGGCGGTGGAGGGGGCGGGGATCCTCCGCTCGCGGTAGAAGTCGTCGATGTCCCGGGCGGCGGCGATGACGTATACGCCCCTGCCGGGGCGCGTTCAGGTACTTGCCAACGGGTGAACAGGGCGGTCACAGCGCGGCGGGGCAGGGCAGGGGGATGCGCGAGCATGCGGACAGATGACTTCTTCCGCGGCGGGAACCGAGGTCGCGGCCGCACGCCACCGGGCGCGGGCCGTGGTGGAATGCGGAGGGTGGTGGCCCCGGTTCCGACGGGGCCACCACCCTCTGTCCTGCCTGACCGGCTCTGTCAGCCCGGTTGTGTGGGGCTCAGCCGGCGCAGACGGTCACGTGGACCGTGTCCCCCGCGTGGACGACCGTCGGGGCATGCGGCGAGACCGCGACGACCGTGGACTGCCTGCAGCCGGCCACCGAGGTCCGGGTGAAGTCGGGCGTGAGCCCGAGCCTGACGAGCGCCGACCTGGCCCCCACCGAGTTCGTGCCGGCCAGCGGGACGGTGACGGTCGTGCCGTCGCCGGAGGCGTACAGAACGGTGGTGCTGTCGGCAGCGGTTGCGGCCACCGCGGCCGGCCGCGAGGCGGGCGAACCGCCGCCGACGACGCCGGTGGCCAGGGCGGTGCCCGCGCCGGCCACGACGAGGGCGGCAACGATGCCCGTGAGGGCCGTGGCCCGCTTTCGGCGGGCCCCACGCGCGATGGCGGCCGTGTCGAAGCGCGGCGTCTGAGCGGTGTTCACGAAGTCGTTCATGGCGTTCACCAATTCCTGTTCGAAGGATGTCTCGAAGGGTGTGCAGCCGGAAGGCCGCGAACCGTGTGAACTCATCGGATGCCTTCCGTGGGCTGCTGTGGCGAAGGGCCGGAGAGCGCGGGGAACTGGCTTCTGAGCTTGCCGATGCCGCGAGCGAGCTGGGAGCGCACGGTGCTCGGTGAGATCCGCAGGTCGGCCGCGATCTCGTCGTCCGACAGGTCGTGGAAGTACCGCAGCACCACGACCGTCCGCATGCGCATCGGCAGAGCCTGGAGGGCCCGGACCAGCTGGTCCCTCGTGTCCACCTGCCCGTACTGGTCCCCGGGGGCGGCACGGTCGGCGCCGTCCCGGTGCGGGACCGTGCGGCGGAACCTCCGCCACCGGTCGTTGGCCAGGTTCACCATGATCCGCCGCACGTAGGCGTCCGGAGCGTCCTTGGCGGCGATGGTGCGCCACTTGCGGCAGGCCCGCTCCAGGGTCTCCTGGACCAGGTCCTCCGCGGCCTCGCGGTTACCCGTCAAGACGAGTGCGCCGCGGAACAGCACGGCCGACCGCGCGACGACGAAGCCGTGGAAGTCGTCCTCCGACTCCGGCTCCGTCGGCGTGGGCCCGCCGTGTCCGGTACGGGCGTCGTGCTCGGTTGCCAGCTCCACACTCCCCTCCCTTCCTGTCACCCCTCCTCGACGGGAAAGCGGTCGCGAATGCTGCACGCGCATGGTGAGACCTGGGTCACAATGGCGGGCCGCCGGAAGGAACGGGCCCGGCCGGGAAGCCGACGCGGGCGGGCTGACGCGACCAGGCGGCCGCCGCCACGCCGCCGGCTGTCCCCGACAGCCCGGCGGGCGGCCTGCGCCAGGCGCGGCGCGACTGGGCAGAGCCGGGCGTCGGCTTCAGCCGCGTACTTCCGGCAGCGCCCTGTCGACCGGCCACGAGCTGTGCTCAAGTCGCCAGTTGGAGCGCGCGTCCGCCAACTCGGACGCTCAGTCACACATGGTGGCTTTTTCGCAGCCGGCCGCCTCTTCCGTGCTCGCCGCAGGTCACGCCTCGGGGAGGATGACGACCTTGCCGGCGACGGTGCGGGACTCGGCGAGCCGCAGGGCGGCGACGGTGTCGGTGAGGGGAAAGGTCGCGGCGATCTGCGGGGTGAGGGTGCCATCGGCGACCAGGCGCAGGACCTGGGTGAGGTCCTCGGTCATGCGGCGCTGGAAGGAGGTGTGGCAGCGGCGCTTGCCGGCCCAGAAGTTGTAGAAGTGGGCGCTCTTGCCGTTGGGGAGGGTGTTCCAGGCGTTGAGGCGGGCGAAGAGCTTGAGGACGGGGAGCTGGGAGTTGCCCTCGTCGTCCTTGCTGGCGGCGGTGCCGTAGGAGACAAGGGCGCCGCCGCGGCGCAGCAGGTTCCAGGAGTCCTCGATGCCGGGGCCGCCGACGTGGTCGAAGACCGCGTCCACGCCGTCGGGGGCGAGTTCGCGGATGCGTGCGTACAGGTCGGGGTCGCGGTAGTCGACCGGGGTGGCGCCCAGGTCGCGCAGGGCGGCGTGGTGGCGGGGTGCGGCGGTGCCGATGACGGTGATGCCGGCGTGCCGGGCGAGCTGGACGAGGGTGGAGCCGACGCCGCCGTTGGCGCCCAGGACGACGACGGTCTGCCCGGCGCGGGCCTTGGCGGTGCGGTGCAGCATCTGCCAGGCGGTGATGCCGTTGACGATGACGGTCTCGGCGGCGACGGGGTCGATGTGGTCGGGGACGGGGATGAGGTCGGCGGCGTCGAGGAGCAGGTGGCTGGCCCAGGCGCCGATCTTGGTGACCGCGGCGAAGCGGCGTCCGACGAGCGCGGGGTCGACCTGCTCGCCGGTGGCGGTGACGGTGCCGACCAGGTCGTAGCCGGGGACGAAGGGGAAGGGCGGCTGGTCGTAGTACTTGCCGCGCCGCATCTGCTGCTCGGCGAAGGAGACGCCGGTGGCTTCCATCCGCAGGGCCACCTGCCCCTTGCCCGGGGCCGGCAGCTCGATCGTCCGCAGCTCCAGCCCCTCGGGCTCGACCTTGCCCGGCAGGACGATCTCGGTCGCGGTGACGGTGGTGGCCTTGCCGCTCATGCTGTGCTCCCTTGAGGTTTCCGCCGCGTGTTTACGGTTGTAAGAATACGTCTGTTAGGTGATTGGCGGCAAGGAGTTACGCCAATAAACTTTTACGCGTAAGGTTACGGGGATGAAAGAGACCGAGGGAACGAACCCGGACACGCCCAGGCAAGCGACCCGCGTACGCAACCGGCGCGGCGAAGGCAGCAAGCTGCGGGAGGACATCGTCGACGCCGCCGCCGCGCTGCTGGACGAGACCGGCGACGAGCGGGCCATCACGCTGCGGTCGGTCGCCCGCAAGGTCGGCATCGCCGCCCCGTCGATCTACCCGCACTTCCCCGACCAGCCGGCCATCATGCTGGCCGTCGTCCGACGGGAGTTCGCCGCGCTGGAGACCCACCTGCGTGCGGCCTCGCCGGAGGCCGGCAACGATCCGCGAGACCGGCTGTACACCCTGTGCCGCGCCTACCTGGGCTACGCGCAGGACCATCCCGGGCGCTACCGCACGATGTTCGGCGGCCTGTGGATGCCGACGCTGGGCGACAGCTCACTGACGCCGGAAGAACTCACCACGCTCGGCGCCGGGGCGATGCAGATCCTGGTCGGCGCCCTCGCCGACTGCGTCACCGCCGGCCAGTCCTCCGCCACGGACCCGGAACTGGACGCCGTCGCCCTCTGGGTCAGCCTCCACGGCCTCGCCCACCAGCACGCCGCCACCCGCATCTTCCCGTGGCCGGCGGAGCCCCTGGCCGACGCCATCATCACCCGGGTGGCCAAGCTGAACGACTGAACGACGTCGGCGCACGGCGCAACTACTACTGGTAGGGAGGGCCTTCGCCCGGGGCGCCTCAAGCACCCCGGGCGAAGGCTGTGCACGTGCCGCGCGTGTGTCAGGAAGCGGGCGGCGTCCAGTCGGCGGGCAGGCCGGACTGCGCGAGCACCGCGTTGAGGCTGTAGAAGTCCTGCTCGGCCGCGATCCGGTGGCCGTCGAGTTCCAGCAGGGCGACCGCCGGCACGGTGAAGGGCTTGGGCGCGCCCTTCATCTGGCCGCTGTAGACGGACTCGACGGTGATGTGGTGGCCGTCGCGGTGGACGGCCTTCACGGCGAGGTGGACGTCGTCGATACCGCTGTCGGTGCGCTCCTTCCAGCCGGCGATCTCCTCGCGGCCGTGCATGGTGACACCGATGGCCTGGTCGGTGTAGCTGCTGTCGGCGGTGAACAGGTCGCCCAGCGCCTTCGGTTCGGTGCCGTTCCAGGCGGCGGCCCACTGGGCGACGATGCCCGTCTTCGTCTTGTGGTGTCGGGCGGAGGGCGCGGACTGGGCGGCGAAGGCGGTGGTGCCCAGCGCGGCGGTGATGGCCGCGGCACAGATCAGCGTGGTGGGGAGGCGGAGCTTCATGGTGACGTTCCTCGGATGATGGGTCAGCGTGCGGTCGCGAGATCTCGAGATCGATCCCGGCTGGGAACGAACATTCCGCGACCGGTGCCTCCGTCGCATCGGCGAGAATTACGCAGACCGGCCGACCGGTGACGGCCGAGGGCTCGGCGGCCCGGGTCTCCTCAGAGCCCGATACCGGGATGGTCCCTGAGCTGCCGCCGGGAGGTGATGCCCAGCTTGCGGAAGGTGTTGCGCAGGTGGGAGTCGATGGTGCGTGGGCTGAGGAAGAGCCGCGCGGCCACCTCTTTGGACGTCGCCCCGGTGGCGACCAGCCGCGCGATGTACAGCTCCTGCTCGGTAAGCCGGTCGTAGGAGTGCCCGGACCGGCCGGGGGCTTTCTCCCCGGTGGCCCGAAGCCCGTCCTCGGCGCGCCGGGCGAACCCTTCGGCGCCCGCGCGCGACAGCAGTTCGTGCGCGGTGCGCAGCTGCAGGCGGCAGTCCCGCCGGCGTCCCTCGCGCCGCAGCCACTCCCCGTACAGGAGGTGGGCCCTGGCCCGGTAAGGGACGAGCGGGCTCTTCTCCAGGTGCTCGACGGCCTCCCGGTAGTGGTCCTCGACCCCGGTGACCAGTGCGCGCGCGGCGGCGGCGATGCCCAGACCGGTGACGGTCCCGGCGGCGTCGGTGCGCTCGGTCAGCGCCGCGAGGGCCGTGGTGGCGGTGTCCCGCTCACCGCACCGGACGGCCGCCTCGACCAGCTCGGGCAGGGCGAGCCCGGCGAGGAAGAGGTCGCCGGGCGCGGTGGCCTGCCGGGCCGCGGCCAGCGCGGCCGGGTAGTCGCCGAGGCCGTTGTGGACCACGGAGGCCGCCCAGTGGGTGATGGCGAGCAGCTGCCCGTTGCCCCGTTCGGTCGCCGCGGCGTCGACCGACTCGAACAGCTCCAGCGCCTCCCGGCGACGGCCCCGCAGCGCGGCCAGCTTCAGTCGGTGGTACGTCACCGGCGGCCCGCCGACCGCATCGCCGATCGCCTCCTCTTCGGCGATCGCCTCCACCGCCTGCGCGACATCCCCGGACAGCGCGGCCCAGCACGCCGTCTGGGCCAGCGTCAGACGCAGGACCAGCGGCGACCCCGAGGCACGGCCGGCCCTCGTCAGCCACTGGGTGATCGCCATGTGGGCGTCCGGGTCCCACAGTTCGCCCGCGAGCATGACGGCGAGGGCGGGCCGCCGCTCCCACAGCGGAACGTCCTCGCCGTCGAGCACCTTGCGCAGCAGCGGGACCGCCACACCGTGTCCCTCCGCGTCCAGCAGGGCCAGCGCGTCCAGCACGTCCGGGGGACGGGACACCGGCGGCGTCGAGCGGGCCGCCGCCAGCACCATGTCCATCACACCGGCGGTCCGGCCGACGACGAGGCTCATCTCCAGCGCGTCCATGAAGTACGCACGCGACCGCACCGGGTCCGACACGGCGAGCCGTCGCGCGGCGCGCAGCATGAACTCAGGGCCGTCGCCGTCGTTGTGCCGTACGAAGGCGATCCGGCCCCGCAGCAGATCGGCTTGGGCGAGCCGGTGTTCGTCCAAGGCGGTGGTCCCGACGGCTCCCAGGAGTCGCGCGGCGGTGTCGGTGAGGCCCGCGTCGAGGTGGGCCCGCGCGGCCGTGAGCGTCCGGTCGGTCCGCCCGACGGGGTCCAGCGACAGCGCCGCCGCGCGCTCCAGGAAGGCCGCCGCGGCCGCCACTCCACCGCGCGACCGGGCCCGGAGCGCGCACCGCTCCAGCTCGACGGCGACCTCCTCGTCGGGTCCCGCGCCGGCCTGCGCGCGGTGCCAGGCACGCCGGTCGGGGTCCGCGACCGGGTCGGTGACCTCGGCGAGTACCCGGTGGGCCGCGCGGCGTGCGCCTTCCTCCGCTGCCTGGTAGACGGCGGAACGGGCCAGCGGATGACAGAAGCGGATGCGGGTGGAGAACTCGACCAGCCCGGTGGCCGTCGCCGCCGCGCCGGCCGCCGTCGGGTCCAGGCCCAGCCGCCGGGCAGCGGGCCACAGCAGGCCGGGGTCGCCGGTGGGGTCGGCGCTCGCGACGGTCAGCAGCAGCCGCGCCTCGTCGGGCAGCCCGGTCAGCCGGTCCCGGAAACTGCGCTCGATCCGGGTGGGCACCGGCGAGGTGTCCGGCGGCGCGTAGCCACCGGCGCCGGGCAGTTCGAGCAGGGCCAGGGGGTTGCCCCGGGCTTCCGCCAGCAGCCGCTGACGTACCTCGTCGTCCAACGGCGCATGGCTCCGCGCCGCCAGCAGCGTCCGGGCGTCACCGTCACTCAGCCCGCGGAGCGGGAGTCCGGGCAACTCACCCAGTCCCTCCGCCGCGTCGTCCGGCCGGGCCGCGAACACCATGGCGACCGGCTCGCAGGCCAGCCGCCGGGCGACGAACACCAGCACCCTCGACGACGCCGTGTCCAGCCACTGCGCGTCGTCGACAAGACACAGCAGCGGACGTGCCCGGGCCGCGCGGCACAGCAGCTCCAGGACCGCCAGACCGATGTGGAACACCTCCGGTGCGCCCCCGACCAGCCCGAAGGCGTTTCGCAGGACCTCACGGTGCGGGTCGGGCAGCTCATCGAGGTACGACAGCAACGGCACACAGAGCTGGTGCAGCCCGGCGAACGGCAGCTCCTTCTCGTACTCCGACCCCGACGCCCGAACGGTCCGGAACCCCGAGGCCGTCCGCCCGAAGTGCTCCAGCAGCGCGCTCTTCCCGATCCCCGCCTCACCCCGCACGACCAGCGCCCCGCCCCGCCCGTCCCGCGCGCAACCGGTCAGCTCACCCAGCCGGCCGATCTCCTCGCTCCTGCCGACGAGTTGACCGGAAAAGTGAGCGAACACCATGCCGCACACAGTAACTCCAGCGCACTGCCGACGCCGGACGGAGGCGGCGGGGCGGCCTGGCCCCGTCCGGCTGATGACCGCCATCACGGACTTCGGCTCATGACGGCCGGCACGAACCTCGATGGCGAAGCCGCGAGAAGCGACGGGCCCCCGGCGTTACCACCCCCGTACCGACCGGCAGACGTGAGCAGCCCCACCATGAGCATCACCGAGAACACCGAGCCGACGCCCGCCCGCCACAAGACGCCGTCGGTGGAACTGCGGCCACCCATCGGAAATGGGCCCGTGCCGACTGGGTCACGGCCGCCAGAGCCCCGCTTCCGTCAGCCCCAGCAGATCAATCGCGTTCCCCCGTACGATCCGGTCGACAGCGGCCGCGTCAAGGTGCCCCATCTGCGCCTCCCCCACCTCCTTGGACTTGGGCCAGGTCGAATCGGAATGCGGATAGTCGGTCTCGTAGAGGACATTGGCCAGGCCGATCGCGTCGAGGTTCTTCAAGCCGAACGCGTCGTCGAAGAAGCACCCGAAGACGTGCTCGGCGAAGTACTCGCTCGGCGGCTTCCTGACCTTGTCGGCGACGCCGCCCCAGCCGCGGTTCTCCTCCCACACCACGTCCGCGCGCTCCAGGATGTACGGGATCCAGCCGATCTGACCCTCCGCGTACATGACCTTCAGGTTCGGGAAGCGTTCGAACTTGCCGCTCATGAGCCAATCCACCATGGAGAAACAGCAGTTGGCGAAGGTGATGGTGGACCCGACGGCGGGCGGCGCGTCCGCGGACGTCGACGGCATCTTGCTGCTGGAGCCGATGTGCATGGCGATGACGGTGCCGGTCTCGTCGCAGGCGGCGAGGAACGGATCCCAGTCGTCACCATGGATGCTGGGCAGCCCGAGATGCGGCGGTATCTCGGAGAACGCGACGGCGCGGACACCGCGGGCCGCGTTCCTGCGCACCTCGGCGGCGGCGAGTTCGGCGTCCCAGAGGGGGACGAGGGTCAGCGGTATGAGCCGCCCGTTCGCCTCGGGCCCGCACCACTCGTCCACCATCCAGTCGTTGTACGCGCGTACGCCGAGCAGCCCGAGTTCGCGGTCCGGGGCCTCGGTGAAGGTCTGCCCGCAAAAGCGCGGGAAGGTGGGGAAGCAGAGCGCGGACTGGACGTGGTTGACGTCCATGTCGGCGAGGCGGGACGGGACGTCGTAGGACCCTTTTCGCATCTGCTCATAGGTGATGACCTCCAGCTTGATCTCGTCGCGGTCGTAGCCGACGGCGGTGTCGAGCCGGGTGAGCGGGCGGTGCAGGTCCTCGTAGATCCACCAGTCGCCGATGGGCCCGTCGTCGCCGGGCTCGCCCATGACGGGTGCGAACTTCCCGCCCAGGAACGACATCGACTTCAGAGGGGCACGGACGATGCGCGGCCCGCGGTCGAGGTACTTCTTCGGGAGGCGGTCGGACCAGACCGTCGGCGGCTCGACGGTGTGGTCATCGACGGAAATGATCCGCGGGAAGTCGCCCGATATCGGGGCACTTTGAGTGTTTCCGGTCTCCGTGGTCTCCATGGGCTCACGGTAGCGCCGATCTGACGACCCGTCAGCTAGTGGGAGTTGAGGTTCGTACGCGTGAGGTCTCTGTGATGGCTGTCTCCCACGGCTGACGTATCCGCCATGAACAAGGCAAACTGGCGGAGTTGTCTTTGACGGCGCGTCTATATCGCGGCGCGCCGCCTGGACGACGACCGAACGAGATGTGACCGGGGCTGGTGCGGCGGCAGGGGGCAGTGATGGACGGTGGACCGCGGGTACCGGAGCAGCGGCGGTCCGACGCGCCCTGGGACACCCCGAGCACGCCGGCCACAGGCTCCGACCTGCGCTTCAGCGTGCTCGGCCCGGTCCGGGCCTGGCGCGGCGGCGAACCGTTGGCGACGGGCTCGCCCCAGCAGTGCGCCCTGCTCGCCGCGCTCCTCCTGCGCGAGGGCCGGACGGCCACCGCGGGTGAACTCATCGACGCGGTCTGGGGCGACGAGTCCCCGCAGCAGGCCCTCGCGGCGATCCGCACGTACGCCTCCCGGCTGCGCAAGGCACTCGGCCCGGGTGTCCTGGTGAGCGAGGCGGGCGGCTACGCGATCCGCTCGCTGAGCCGGGACGCGCTCGACCTGGCCGCGGCGGAGGAGCTGTGGTCGGACGCGGAGAAGGCCCGGCAGAACGGCGACCTGTGCCAGGCGCGGGCCCTGGTGAACAAGGCCCTGGGCCTGTGGGACGGCGAGCCCCTGGCGCGCGTCCCCGGCCCGTACGCGGAGACGCAGCGGGCTCGGCTCGAGGAATGGCGTCTCCAACTGACCGAGTCCCGCCTGGACATGGACCTGGAGCAGGGCTGCCACGCGGAGGCCGTCTCGGAGCTGACGGCGCTGACGGCGGCACACCCCCTGCGGGAGCGGCTGCGCGAGCTGCTGATGCTGGCGCTCTACCGTTCGGGCCGCCAGGCCGAGGCGCTGGCGGTCTACGCGGACACGCGCCGCCTGCTCGCGGACGAACTCGGCGTCGACCCCCGCCAGGGCCTCGCCGAACTCCAGCAGCGCATCCTGCGGGCGGACCCCGATCTGGCGGAACCCTCGGCGCCGGCGGCGGAACCCGCATCGGCGCCCCTGCGACCCGCCCAACTACCCGCGACCGTCCCCGATTTCACCGGCCGGGCCTCCTTCGTCACCGAACTGAGCGAGGTGCTGTCGTCGGCGTCGTCGGAGGCGGGCACCGGCTCGGTGATGGCGGTCTCGGCGGTGGCCGGTATCGGCGGCGTCGGCAAGACGACACTGGCCGTGCACGTCGCGCACGCGTCCCGGTCCTCGTTCCCCGACGGCCAGTTGTACATGGACCTCCAGGGCGCGGGCGCACGGGCGGCGGAACCCGAGGCGGTGCTCGGCTCGTTCCTGCGCGCCCTCGGCACGGCCGACTCGGCGATCCCGGAGTCGCTCGAGGAACGGGCCGCGCTGTACCGCTCGACGCTGGACGGCCGCCGCGTCCTGGTCCTGCTGGACAACGCGCGGGACGCGGCCCAGGTCAGACCCCTCCTCCCCGGCACGGAAGGGTGCGCGGCGCTCATCACGGGCCGGGTCAGGATGGTCGACCTGGTCGGCGCCCACCTGGTCGACCTGGACGTGATGTCCCCCGAGGAGGCGCTGCTGCTCTTCACGCGCATCGTCGGGGACGAGCGGGTGGCGGCGGAGCGGGAAGCGGCCCTGGACGTGGTGGCGGCCTGCGGCTTCCTCCCCCTGGCGATCCGCATCGCGGCGTCCCGGCTCGCCGCCCGGCGTACGTGGACGGTGTCGGTGCTGGCGGCGAAGCTGGCGGACGAGCGCCGCCGCCTCGACGAACTCCAGGCCGGTGACCTGGCGGTGAAGGCCACCTTCGAGCTGGGCTACGGCCAGTTGGAGCCGGGCCAGGCACGGGCGTTCCGCCTCCTCGGCATGGCCGACGGCCCGGACATCTCGCTGGCCGCGGCGGCCGCGGTGCTCGACCTGAGCGCCGAGGCCACCGAGGACCTGCTGGAATCCCTGGTCGACACCTCGCTCCTGGAATCAGCGGCGCCGGGCCGCTACCGGTACCACGATCTGGTCCGGCTCTACGCGCGTGCGTGCGCCGAACGGGACGAACTCCCGCCGGTGGAGCGGGAGGCCGCGATGTCGCGGTTGCTGGACTTCTATCTGGCGACGGCGACGACGATCTACGCGATCGAGCGGCCGGGGGACCGGCTGGTGGATCACCTGGAGCCGACGGAGCACGCCGGATTGCACTTCGTGGACGGCACCACAGCCCTCGACTGGCTCTACGCGGAGGGCGAGTCCCTCCTGGCCTGCGTCCGGCAGTCGGTGGCCACGAACCGGCTCCGGCGCGGGGTCGATCTCCTGTGGGCCGCGAAAGACCTGGCCGAGTCGGGCGCCAACTCCCGCCAGTACGAGGCAACGGCCGTGGCGGTGTGCAAGGCCACGGAAGCCGCGGGTGACACTCACGCGGAGGGCCGGGCCCGGACGACTCTCACCAATGTCCTGCTGGTCTCCGGCCGCATCCAGCAGGCGGCGGCGGAGGCTCGGCTCGCCATGGACCGGGCCTCCGCCGCGGAAGACGTCGCCGCGGCCAGCTGGGCCGCCAACGACCGGGGGCTCATCTCGCTGCACCAGCACCAGTATCCGGAGGGCAAGGTCTTCTTCGACCAGGCCATCCAGGGGTGGACCAGCGCGGGCAACCGGTCCGGCGCGGCGACGACGCATTTCAACCTGTCCCGGGCCCACCTCGCCATGGGCAACATCACGAAGGCCGTCGACATCGCCCGGCACGGCATCGCCCTCCTCGCCGAGCTGGGCAAGACCATGCGGCTCGCCAACGGTCACTACGCGCTGGGCATGGCCCTGACAAAGGCAGGCCGGCACACGGAGGCACTCAGCCAGTTCCGCGATGCCGTGACCATCTTCGCGGCCCACCGGCAGCGACTCTGGGAAGGCACCACCCACTTCAGGATCGCCGAGGCGCACGTCGCCGCGCTCCGGCCGGCTCAGGCCGCTCAGCACGCCGAGCAGGCCCTGGCCATCGGATGCATCGGCGGCGACCGGATGCGCGGCAACGTCCTCACGCTCCTTGGCGGAGCGCTCGCCACACTGGGTCAGGTGGACCGCGCGCGAGCCTGCTGGCGCGAAGCACTCAAGCTCTACGAGGAGCACGGCGCCCCCGAAGCCGACGATGTACGCGTCCTGCTGAGCCCCGCCGCGGCAGCCTGACCGACCACACCCCTCTCACCTGCGGTCGTCGTCGTTCAGCATTCGTTTATCGCGGCACGGCACTCTCATAGCTGTCAGACCGTCGCGTCGGGGGGCAGACGGTCAACGGCGGAGCCGCTCCGGCTAATGTGCGGCTCTGAACGCCCGTCCGGCGGCCCTCGGGGGAGCTTCCGGACGGGCGTTCTTCACTGAACCCTCGCCGTTGCAGAGGAGCACGAACCGATGAGCGAGCAGAAGAAGAACACGGCCGCCAAGCCGCTGGACAACCAGATGCCCGTCCCGCCCGCGGACACGGCCATCGTCGCGATGGACAACCAGATGCCGTCCCCGCCCGCCGACGAGGCCATCGTCACGATGGACAACCAGATGCCGGCTCCGCCCGCGGTGGACCTGGACGGCAAGTAGTCCTTTTTTCCAGACGGGGATCGGCCGCGGCGGCGCGGAGGGGGAGCCGCCGCGGCCGAAGTACGACTGGGGTTGATCCAGGCCAATCGGTGGCGCAATCCGTTCGACTTCCTCGATCATTCACCCCTCCTCACGCCAGCGTCACTTGCCACACGAATATCCCTCTCTCACAACGGAGTTGGAATGACCCACGCCAAGAAGATCCTCGTAACCGCCGCCATGATCGTGGGTGTCGCGGCAGGCGCTGCTGCACCGGCGATGGCCGACACCAACATGCCGTCGCCGCCGAAGGACTCGGGCGTCACCACCCAGGACACCAACATGCCGGCCCCGCCCGCCACGGACGGTTGAGCAAACTTTCTTCCCGACGGGGATTGGTCGCAATAGCGCGGAGGGGGAGCCGCCGCGGCCGAAATATGTCCGGAGTCGGTTCAGGCCCATCGATGGCGGACCGTCACGCAACCGACGTCGCCCCGTAAGGCGCCCACACCTCGTCGGACCGACCGCGCTCCACGCTGAAGGGGGCCGAGCCCAAGCTCGGCCCCCTTGGCGTTTCCGTGGGCACCCGCGAAAGGGTGCTTACGGTGATCGTCGTATGACGGCGTTGTGGTGACAGCCAAGTTCAAGAGCCAGCTGGTCACGGAACCGTCCCAGCGGGCGCCAGCCACGACGCGCCCCGACGCGGGCCCCCGTAGGCGTCCAAGCCCCATGCGCGCATCGCATGTAACAGCCATGTATAAGGGAACGGTAAGACGGAACGGTTCCTTGGTCCGGGGGGGTCCTAGTGATCAGAACCCCCCCGCTCGTGCCGAGCACCCGGCACCGACCGCAAGGAGTAAACGATGCGCGCTCAGAAGATCACCCTCGCCACCCTCGCCCTCGTCGCCGGCCTCTCGCTCACCGCCTGCCAGGGCGGCGACGACAACGCCGCGAGCGGGAACGACTCCGGATCCTCCTCGTCCTCCTCGGAGAACTCCGGCGACAACAGCAGCGCGTCCGGCAGCAACGCCTCCTCCACCGGCGACAAGTCGACCATCACGGAGTCCGCCGAAGGCAGTGGCGGCGGCCAGATCAGCACCGGCACCTGCAAGACGTCGAACCTCTCCGTCAGCGGCACCCACGGCATGGGCGAGGGCACCTTCACCGTCGCCTTCAAGAACACCGGCGGCGACGTCTGCACCCTCAAGGGCTTCCCCGGCGTCGACCTCAAGGCCGACAGCGGCAAGGGCGCCCTCAGCGCCGAGCGCAGCAAGCTCGCCGCCCCGGCCGTCACCCTGAAGGCCGACGAGGAGACCCGCTTCACGCTGCACTACCCGCGCAACGACACCGGCGGCTCCGGCCTGGACATCGTCACCCTCGTCGTCACCCCGCCCAACGAGACCCACTCCAAGAACCTGCCGGTCTCCATCAACCTCCCCGTCTCCGACAGCGCCGTCGGCGCCGTCACGGTGGACCCGGTCGGCACGGGCAAGCAGTAGTCGTACGTACCCGGCCCCGCCCGGCCGAACACAACGGCCGGGCGCCGGTACGCCGCCGGGAACTCGCGCCCCGCAGGCGACCTGAGCCGCCGGACAGGCCCTAGCCGAACACCCGCGTCTCCACCACCGGCAGCCCCTTGACCCACCAGTGGTCATAGCGCCGGTACGCCGCCGCATCCCGCTCCGCCAACAACCGCCGCAGCCCCCGCGCCTCCTCCTCCAGCGCCTCCCACACCTCCCCCGGCAGCGGCCGGAACGCCCCCACCTCGACCCCGGCGCCGCCCTCCGCCATCCGCCAGACCCCTGCCACGTACCCGTCCACGAGGACCGTCGGCAGCACATCCCCGTTCACCCGGATCACGTGCTTGCGGTACGCGGCCGGCAGCACCCGGCCCCGGTCGGCGTACGCGAGCAGCACGCTGTCCCACATCGCCATCAGGCGCGGCGGCGCAGGCACCTCCCCCGCCGGCCTGACACCGCCCGGAACGTCGTACAGCACCGTCCCGCCGGGCCCGGCGAACTCCTCCAGGTCATCGCCGAGCGCCGCCCGCACCCGCCCCTTCTGCACGAGCCCGAACCCGGCGATGTCCGCCACGGACGCCGGCCCGAACCCCTCCAGGTAGCGGCGGACCAGCACTCTCAGGCCCTCCGCCACCACCTCCGGGTCCCGCAGCTCCGGGCGGCGGGTCCCGTCCGCCGCCACGAACCGCTGCCCGGTGCCGGAGACGTACGACCACGGTGCCGCCTCGGCCGGCGCGTGCCACAACGGCGCGTACTGCCGCAGCATCCGCCACGCCGTCGACGCCAACGGCACCTCGACACCCGCCTGTTGCGCGAGCCACGCACCCAACTCCGCCGATCCGCTGGGCACTTCGGCCCGCGAGAGGAGCTCGGGCAGCAGTCCGTCCGCGTCCGCCTCCGTCAGCCCCGACGCCCGGAACCGCGGGTCCCGCAGCCGCGCACCCCGGATCGTCGGCTCCACCGCGGCCCGGAAGGCGCGGTAGTCGTCGACGTGCACCGCGTGCAGCGTGATCCGCATCAGGGTCGACTTCACCACCCGGAACCCGGCCACAGCCGCGTCCAGGTCCCCTGCCCTGAACCCGGCCACCCGGTTCCACAGCGCCACATACGGCGAAGCGGGCTGTTGCGCCTGTAGCGCGACAACCCGCTGCACCGCGTCCTTGACCCCGATCGGCTGCCGCTCGAGCAGCAACTGGCGGGCCAGCGTGGACCTGTTGAGAGCGCGCTCGGTGATCGTCGTCATGCCGGGCATTCTCCCGCGAGGGTCCGACACCGAGGGTTTCAGCCCAACTGCCGCGCCACCTCGGTCGCCCAGTACGTCAGGATCATGTTCGCGCCGGCCCGCTTGATCCCGGTCAGCGACTCCATGATCGCCCGGTCCCGGTCGATCCAGCCGCGCTGCGCCGCCGCCTCGATCATCGCGTACTCGCCACTGATCTGGTACGCGGCCACCGGCACGTCCACCTCGTCGGCGACCCGGGCCAGGATGTCCAGGTAGGGGCCCGCGGGCTTGACCATGACCATGTCGGCGCCCTCCTCCAGGTCGAGCGCCAGCTCCCGCAGGGACTCCCGTACGTTGGCCGGGTCCTGCTGGTACGTCTTGCGGTCTCCCGTCAGCGACGAGCCGACGGCCTCGCGGAACGGGCCGTAGAACGCCGACGCGTACTTCACCGTGTACGCGAGGATCGCCACGTCCTCGCGGCCGATCTGGTCCAACGCGTCGCGGATGACGCCGATCTGACCGTCCATCATGCCGCTCGGCCCGACCACGTGGGCGCCCGCGTCCGCCTGCACCTGGGCCATCTCGGCGTACCGCTCGAGCGTCGCGTCGTTGTCGACGCGGCCCTGCTCGTCGAGGACGCCGCAGTGCCCGTGATCGGTGAACTCGTCCAGGCACAGGTCGGACATGACGATCAGGTCGTCACCGACCTCGGCCCGCACGTCCCGCAGCCCCTGCTGAAGGATCCCGTCCGGGTCGGTGCCGACCGTGCCGAGGCCGTCCTTCTTCTCCTCCAGCGGCA
Organism: Streptomyces sp. NPDC050264; assembly: GCF_040655895.1. Classification (NCBI taxonomy): domain Bacteria; kingdom Bacillati; phylum Actinomycetota; class Actinomycetes; order Kitasatosporales; family Streptomycetaceae; genus Streptomyces; species Streptomyces sp. NPDC050264. The sequence continues at coordinate 16,893 of NZ_JBFAKV010000009.1, read as the reverse complement.
CGCCGAACAGCATGATCCCGGAGACGCCCGCCTCGACGGCCTCGACCGCCGCCTTCTTCAGGGAGTCCCGCGTGTGCTGGAACACGCCGGGCATCGTGCCGATCTCGACCGGCGCCCCGATCCCCTCCCGCACGAACGCGGGCAGGATCAGATCGGCCGGATGCAGCCGCGTCTCGGCGACCATGCGCCGCATGGCGGGAGTCGTCCGCAGCCGCCGGGGCCGCGAACCGGGAAAAGAGCCGTACTGAGTCACTGGACCGTCACCTCGTACCTACGCATACCTACGTCAATACCTACGTCAACGAAACAGGGCGGGCACCCGGCCGAAACCGGGCACCCGCCCCCACTCTGTCCTACGGAGCCGCGCGCCTGCGCCGTGCCCCGGGCCGCCGTTCGCTGGGCCGGGTCACCGGATCACCGGCCTCGACGGCGGCATCGCGCCGCCGCGCACCGAAGTCGGCGAGCGCGGCCGCCAGCTTGTGCACCGACGGCTCCGGAGCCATCACGTCGACCCGCAGCCCGTGCTCCTCCGCGGTCTTGGCCGTGGCCGGACCGATACAGGCGATGACCGTCACGTTGTGCGGCTTGCCAGCGATACCGACCAGGTTCCGCACCGTCGAGGACGACGTGAACAGAACGGCGTCGAAGCCACCGCCCTTGATCGCCTCACGCGTGTCCGCCGGCGGCGGCGAGGCACGCACGGTCCGGTACGCCGTGACGTCGTCGACCTCCCAGCCCAGCTCGATGAGCCCGGCGACGAGGGTCTCGGTGGCGATGTCCGCGCGCGGCAGGAACACCCGGTCGATCGGGTCGAAGACCGGGTCGTACGGCGGCCAGTCCTCCAGGAGACCGGCGGCCGACTGCTCGCCGCTGGGCACCAGGTCCGGCTTGACGCCGAAGGCGATCAGCGCGTTCGCGGTCTGCTCGCCCACCGCCGCGACCTTGATCCCGGCGAAGGCGCGCGCGTCGAGCCCGTACTCCTCGAACTTCTCGCGTACGGCCTTGACCGCGTTCACCGAGGTGAAGGCGATCCACTCGTAGCGGCCCGTGACCAGGCCCTTGACCGCGCGCTCCATCTGCTGCGGCGTGCGCGGCGGCTCGACGGCGATCGTCGGGACCTCGTGCGGCACCGCACCGTAGGACCTGAGCTGGTCGGAGAGCGAGGCCGCCTGCTCCTTCGTGCGCGGCACGAGCACCTTCCAGCCGAACAGCGGCTTGGACTCGAACCACGACAACTGGTCGCGCTGGGCGGCGGCGGAACGCTCACCGACCACGGCTATCACCGGGCGGTTGCCCTCCGGCGACGGCAGCACCTTGGCCTGCTTCAGCGTCTGCGCGATCGTGCCGAGCGTCGCCGTCCAGGTCTTCTGGCGCGTCGTCGTACCGGCGACGGTCACCGACAGCGGAGTGTCCGGCTTGCGGCCGGCCGCGACCAGCTCCCCGGCGGCGGCCGCCACCGAGTCGAGCGTCGTCGACACGACGACCGTGCCGTCGGACGCGCCGACCTCGGTCCAGCAGCGCTCGGAGGCCGTGCGGGCGTCGATGAAGCGGACGTCGGCGCCCTGCGCGTCCCGCAGCGGGACACCGGCGTACGCGGGCACGCCCACGGCCGCGGCGACACCGGGAACGACCTCGAAGTCGATGCCCTGCGAGGCGCAGGCGAGCATCTCCCCGCCCGCGTACGTGTCGAGCCCGGGGTCCCCCGTGACCGCACGCACCACCCGCTTGCCGCCCCGCGCGGCCTCCATGACAAGATTGGCCCAGTCCCTCAGAGCCGGGACCACGACGGCAGTTGACGCCTCGTCAGCGGCAGCCGTCCGCCCCGGCGCGTCCGCTTCGAGCACGGTCACGTTCGCCCTGGCGTGCGTGCGTACGACGTCGAGCACTTCGGGCTCGGCGATCAGCACATCCGCTCGGGTCAGGGCCTCCACGGCCCGTAGTGTCAGCAGTCCTGGGTCACCGGGACCGGCACCAAGGAAGGTGACGTGCCCAGGTGCGCAGGCGGTCGATTCAACGGTGGTGGGGCTCAAAGTGCTCGCTCCCCCATCAGACCGGCCGCACCCTTGGCCAGCATCTCGGCGGCGAGTTCCCGCCCGAGAGCCAGCGCCTCGTCCTCGGACGAGGGCACGGGACCGGTGGTGGACAGCTGCACCAGCTCGGTGCCGTCGGGGGTACCGACGACGCCGCGCAGGCGCATTTCGGTGGCAATCTGCCCGTCGGCCAGCAGGTCGGCCAGCGCACCCACAGGTGCGCTGCAGCCGGCCTCCAGGGCGGCGAGCAGGGCTCGCTCGGCGGTCACGGCGACCCGGGTGAGCGGGTCGTCCAACTCGGCGAGTGCGGCGGCGAGTTCACCGTTCGTGGCGGTGCACTCGACTGCCAGTGCCCCCTGACCGGGGGCGGGCAGGACGATGTCGGTCGCGAGGAGGTCGGTGACCTCCGCCACGCGGCCGATGCGGTGGAGCCCGGCGGCCGCCAGGACGACGGCGTCGAGCTCCCCCTTCTCGACGTAGCCGATGCGGGTGTCGATGTTCCCGCGGATCGGCACGGTCTCGATGGTGAGGCCGTGGCTCAGCGCGTACGCGTTGAGCTGGGCCATGCGGCGCGGCGAACCGGTACCCACGCGGGCGCCGGCCGGCAGCTCGGTGAACGTCAGGCCGTCCCGCGCGATCAGGGCGTCCCGAGGGTCCTCGCGCAGCGGCAGCGCGGCCAGCGTGAGCTCCTCGGGCTGCGCGGTCGGCAGGTCCTTCAGGGAGTGCACGGCGAAGTCGATCTCGCCGCGCACCAGCGCGTCCCGCAGGGCGGTGACGAAGACTCCCGTCCCGCCGATCTGCGTCAGGTGCTCACGGGAGGTGTCCCCGTACGTCGTGATCTCCACCAGCTCGACCTCACGGCCGGTCAACTGGCGTACGGCTTCGGCGACATGCCCGGACTGGGACATGGCCAGCTTGCTGCGCCGGGTCCCCAGCCTCAGTGCTTTGTCGGCGGCGGTCATGCCGGGCCTCGATTCTTGCCTACCGCGTCTTCACGGTCTTGGGGGGCGGCCCGGGAAACGGATGCGACCGTCTCCTGGTCCAGGTCGAACAGGGTCCGCAGCGCGTCCGCGTACCCGGCACCGCCGGGCTCGGCGGCCAGTTGCTTGACCCGTACGGTCGGCGCGTGCAGCAGTTTGTCCACCACGCGCCGCACGGTCTGGGTGATCTCCGCGCGCTGCCTGTCGTCGAGGCCGGGCAGCCGGCCGTCCAGACGCGCGATCTCGCCGGCCACCACGTCCGCGGCCATCGCACGCAGCGCGACGACGGTCGGTGTGATGTGCGCGGCCCGCTGGGCGGCGCCGAAAGCGGCGACCTCCTCGGCCACGATCGCCCGCACCTGGCCCACGTCGGCGGCCATCGGGGCGTCGGCGGAGGCGTCGGCGAGGGACTCGATGTCGACGAGGCGGACCCCGTCGATCCGGTGCGCCGCCGCGTCGATGTCACGCGGCATCGCCAGGTCGAGAAGGGCGAGCCCGACCGGGCGGACCGGCTCGGGGACGCGCTCGCGGCGCATCTCGGGCACCCGGCCCGCGACGGCGAGCGCGGCGATGGCCTCGGCCTCGGAGAGTTCGGCGGGGCGCACGCGCTCGCCCGGAGCGTTGTCGACCCAGGCGCCGTGCTGTTCCAGCGCGGCCGCGTCGAATCCGGCGACGGCGGCCTCGCCCTCGACGGAGAACCCGCCGCGCACCGCGTCGACCGGGCAGCTATCGGCAACACCCTTGCCGGTGGCGGAAGTTGAGGACGCCGGTACGTCGCCGCCGGCGGTCGGCGTGCGTCCGGCGACGGCCGCGCGCACCGCGTCCGCGGTCAGCACGAGCCCGGTCGCCCCGGTGCAGGAGATGGCCACGTCGGCACGTGTCAGTTCGTCCGCGACGGCGCCCATGGCGACGGCACGAGCCGCTGTACCCGCCTCGCCCAGGCTGTTTCCGTAGTTCTCTTCGAGAAGGGCCACCAGCCGGTCGGCGCGCTCCACCGTCCGGTTGGCGACGACGACCTCGGCCACCCCGGCGCGCGCGAGCGTCGCCGCGGCCAGCGACGACATCGAGCCCGCGCCGATCACGAGCGCCCGCTTGCCCCGCGCCCACTCGGCCACCGGCTGCCCGACGGCGAGCTGTTCGAGACCGAAGGTGACGAGCGACTGACCGGCCCGGTCGATCCCGGTCTCGGAGTGCGCGCGCTTGCCGACCCGCAGGGCCTGCTGGAAAAGGTCGTTGAGGAGCTTGCCCGCGGAGTGCAGCTCCTGCGCACGGGCGAGCGTGTCCTTGATCTGCCCGAGGATCTGGCCCTCGCCGACCACCATCGAGTCGAGCCCGCACGCCACCGAGAACAGGTGGTGCACCGCCCGGTCCTCGTAGTGCACATAGAGATAAGGAGTGAGCTCGTCCAGACCGACGCCACTGTGCTGGGCGAGCAGCGTCGACAGCTCGGCGACACCGGCGTGGAACTTGTCCACGTCCGCGTACAGCTCGATGCGGTTGCAGGTGGAGAGCAGCGCGGCCTCCGCGGCCGGCTCGGCGGCGAGGGCGTCCTGCAGCAGCTTGGCCTGGGCGTCCGGGTGCAGCGCGGCCCGCTCCAGGACGCTGACCGGGGCACTGCGGTGGCTCAGCCCTACGACGAGGAGACTCATGCCGGCATCACGGCGGGCACGTCCCCGTCGGGTCCCTTGCGGTCTGCGGCGATGGTGGGCTTGGTGACCTTGGCGGCCGGGCCCTCGACACCCACGGCGCCCTCGGCGGCGTCGAGCGCGCTCTCGCCGGCCTTGCGCTGCTCGTGGAACGCGAGGATCTGCAGCTCGATGGAGAGGTCGACCTTGCGTACGTCGACGCCGTCCGGCACGGACAGGACGGTCGGCGCGAAGTTCAGGATGGAGGTGACGCCCGCGGCGACGAGCCGGTCGCAGACCTGCTGCGCGGCGCCGGCCGGGGTCGCGATGACGCCGATGGAGACGCCGTTGTCGTCGATGATCTGCTCGAGCTCGTCGGCGTGCCGCACCGTCATGCCGGCCACGGACTTGCCGGACATCGCCGGGTCGGCGTCGATGAGGGCCGCGACGCGGAACCCGCGCGAAGCGAAACCACCGTAATTGGCAAGCGCCGCACCGAGGTTGCCGATACCGACCATGACGATCGGCCAGTCCTGCGTGAGGCCGAGTTCGCGCGAGATCTGGTAGACGAGGTACTCGACGTCGTAGCCGACGCCCCGGGTCCCGTACGAGCCGAGGTACGAGAAATCCTTGCGCAGCTTCGCGGAGTTGACCCCCGCCGCGGCCGCGAGCTCCTCGGAGGAGACCGTGGGCACCGAGCGCTCCGACAGAGCGGTGAGGGCTCGGAGGTACAGCGGGAGACGGGCGACGGTGGCCTCGGGAATTCCTCGGCTGCGGGTCGCCGGTCGGTGAGTTCGGCCAGTTGCCACGGTGCTCCTGCGGGTAGAGCGGGGCTGCGGGCGGCTCTTCGTTTCCGGACCGCCCCGTCGAATGCAGGCTATGTCTTTGTGAACGCGTGCACAAAGATGGTGTCCGATTTGCCCGGCCAACGTGACCGGGGTCACGCGCCCCCGGCGCGCTCTGGTGGAACCGGCGCGCAGGCAGCTTCGTTGCTCACCTGTGGGGGGCAAAACCGCACACTCTCCTTACGATCCAAGCCCCCCGACACCAAACCGCCCCCGATCCTAAGCGACTTTGGGGACCAGTTGGACTCGTCGGTCAGTGACGTTCGCGACCGGGGGAGGCTTCCGTGCGCGCTCCGCTACTGCGTGAGCGCACGCCGCAACCGCTCCTCCTTCACTCGCCAGAAGTCATGCTGCGCACCATCGACGAGAACGACCGGGATCTGCTCCCAGTACTTGCGGTACAAGTCCTCGTCCTCGGTGATGTCCTTCTTCTCCCAGCCCGCGCCGACCTCGGCACACACCTTCTCGATCACCGCCTGTGCGTCATCGCACAGATGGCAGCCGGGCTTTCCGATCAGCGTGACGACACGCTCCTGCGGGTTCTTCTTCTCGCCGCGGCGAAAAATGGGACTCATACCGGCCATTCTGACCCTGCCTCCGGACCTCGTACGACGCCGGGATTTCACCCAGTGACAGCTTCCCGAAATCCGCGCGACTCCGGAAGCACCGAACAGACTGGCTATGCTCACGCCATGTCCCGCCCGTCGCCCGACCGCCGCCCTGGTAGGAGGCAACCGTGCCGCTGATCGGATTCGGATGGCTCACACCCCGTAGGCGCCCCGCCACCGCGCGGAGCGTGCTGGCCGGCGAGGCTTCGGCGGAGGCCGCCCGCAAGACCTCGCAGGAACTGGAGGAGCAGGCCCCGCCCCTCGGCCGCACCGGAGAGGAAGCGGAGTTCCCGGTCGTCGGCGACGACAAGGCCGCCGCCTTCTTCGACCTGGACAACACCGTGATGCAGGGCGCCGCGATCTTCCACTTCGGCCGCGGCCTCTACAAGCGGAAGTTCTTCCAGCGCCGCGAGCTGACCCGGTTCGCCTGGCAGCAGGCCTGGTTCAGGATCGCGGGGGTCGAGGACCCCGAGCACATGCAGGACGCCCGCGACAGCGCGCTGTCCATCGTCAAGGGCCACCGCGTCTCCGAGCTGATGTCCATCGGCGAGGAGATCTACGACGAGTACCTGGCGGAGCGGATCTGGCCCGGCACCCGCGCCCTCGCCCAGGCCCATCTGGACGCGGGCCAGAAGGTCTGGCTGGTCACGGCCGCCCCCGTGGAGATCGCCACGGTCATCGCCCGCCGGCTCGGCCTGACCGGCGCCCTCGGCACGGTCGCCGAGTCCATCGGCGGCGTCTACACGGGCAAGCTCGTCGGCGAACCGCTGCACGGCCCCGCGAAGGCGGAGGCCGTCAGGGCGCTGGCGTCCGGGGAGGGCCTGGAGCTCGGCCGCTGCGCCGCGTACAGCGACTCGCACAACGACATCCCGATGCTCTCGCTCGTCGGGCACCCGTACGCGATCAATCCCGACGCGAAACTGCGCAAGTACGCGCGGGAGCGGGAGTGGCGGCTGCGGGACTATCGCACCGGCCGCAAGGCCGCGAAGGTCGGCATCCCGGCCGCGGCCGGCGTCGGCGCCGTCGCGGGCGGCACCGCCGCGGCCATTGCCCTGCACCGACGGCGCCGCTGACCCGGGGTCTTACCCACCCCCGGCTCCGGCCAGTCCCGTTGATACCACTCGGCCACAACGCGTCACCGCCGTAGCCCGAACATGACCTAATCCGATCAGCAAGTGGTCACTCTCCGGCACTTGAAGCATCGTCGATCAGCTACAGAAGTGACGTAATCGGTGATTTGAGCAACTGGGTGTAGCGCTCCCTGCACGAAGCGTTATTCTCCTCAGACGCATTCCGGCACCCACTCGTCAGTACGACGAGTGAACGGTTCCGCACTGCACGTGATGGAAGCTCTGCCTCTGGGAGTCCCGTGTTTCAACACGTCGGGGTTGACGCCTCGGGCCTGGCTACGCTGCGCGCAACGGTCGTGGACCGCTTGCGCGGCTTCGTCCCCACCGCGTACGCCGTCCCCGCCCTCGCCGTCGCCGCACCCGCCGGCCCGTGCTTCGCCTTGGCCGACTCCGGTGCCGCCACAGTCGGCAGACGGACACGCTCCGGTGCCGCCGGCGCATCCGGCACATCGGCGACGTCCACCCCTGCCCGCCGTCCCGCCGCGGACAGCGACAGCGCCCGCATGATGGACCTGGTCGAGCGCGCCCAGGCCGGAGAGGCCGACGCCTTCGGGCGGCTCTACGACCAGTACAGCGACACCGTGTACCGCTACATCTACTACCGCGTCGGCGGGAAGGCGACGGCCGAGGACCTCACCAGCGAGACCTTTCTGCGCGCCCTGCGCCGCATCGGCACCTTCACCTACCAGGGCCGTGACTTCGGTGCCTGGCTGGTCACGATCGCGCGCAATCTGGTCGCCGACCACTTCAAATCGAGCCGTTTCCGCCTCGAAGTGACCACCGGCGAAATGCTCGACGCGAACGAGGTGGAGCGTTCCCCGGAGGACTCGGTCCTCGAATCCCTCTCGAACGCCGCCCTGCTCGACGCCGTACGCCGCCTCAACCCACAGCAGCAGGAGTGCGTCACGCTGCGCTTCCTGCAGGGGTTGTCCGTCGCCGAGACCGCCCGCGTGATGGGCAAGAACGAGGGCGCGATCAAAACCCTCCAGTACCGGGCCGTGCGCACGCTGGCCCGGCTGCTCCCCGACGACGCCCGATGATGAACCTGTCACCGTCCGCGATTCTCAACTCACCTGCTGTGAAGGTGAGATGTGATCGCGGTCGGATCATCTTTCGTCCGTAACCCAAGTGCCGCGCCGCTCGTTGTGCGGGATGCAGGCTCCCTGTGGTCACTCCTGGACCGACTTCGCTCACTCGTTCGTGTGCAAGCCGTCGGGGCGTGAAACCCTCAGGACCCCTTGGGGAGTCGACATGGGAGTCGACGTCATGACGAGAGGAGGTGCCGCCAGTGATCGCGAACGTATCGGCACACCGGCGGGCGAACGCCTTCGCCCAGGCCCTGGAGGACCAGTCCGACCTGGACCCGGCGGCGCAGCAGCCGGAAGAACCGGCCGCTCAGCAGAGCGACCAGTCCGGTCGAACCGACCGGGACAGGCTTCTGTCCCTAGCCTCCGGCCTCGGCGAGCTGCCCAAACCGGAAATGGACCCCGAGGTCAAAGTGGTGCAGCGGGCTCAGCTCGTCGCCGCCATGGAGGCAATGCTCCAGGAGGGCGGTGTGGGCACCGCCGTACCGGAGCAGCGGTCGCGGGCCAAGGGAGCCCACCGGGCGACCTCGCTGGGCAAGTTGCGCCCCCGCTCACGCCTGTCCAAGGGGCTCGCCGCGGGCGGGCTCACGGTCGGCGTGGCCGCGGGCGCGTTCAGCGGAGTGGCCGCCGCGAGTTCCGGCGCCCTGCCGGGTGACAATCTCTACGGCCTCAAGCGCGGCATGGAGGACCTGAAGCTCGGCATGGCCGACAGCGACTCCGACCGCGGCCAGATCTACCTGGACCAGGCGTCGACGCGGCTCAACGAGGCGCGGCGGCTGATGGAGCGCGACCGCGGCGGTCACCTCGACCACGAGTCCGTGGGCGAGGTCAGGCGCGCGCTCTCCGGTATGCGGTACGACGCCTCCGAGGGCCACCGGCTGCTCAGCGAGGCGTACCGCAAGGACGGCTCGCTCGGCCCGATCCAGGCTCTGAACGCGTTCTCCGAGTCGCACCGCAAGAGCTGGGGCGCCCTGCGCGACCGGCTGCCGGTCCAGCTCGGTGACGTACGGGACGAGGTGAGCTCGGTCTTCGACGCCATAGACCAAGAGGTCGACCCGCTGCGTTCGCTGCTGCCGCAGCCCCCCGCACCGGGCGGCTCCACGGGCACCGGCCACGGCGGCGGTACGTCACCGGGCGCGTCCGGCACCGACCGGTCGGCTCCGTCCGGCTCGGCCGGCACCGATCACCGGGGCGGCAGCTCCAGCAAGCCGAAGCCGTCCAACTCCGGCAGCGGCCACGGCAAGGACGACGACGGCCTCCTCGGCGAGACCACCGGCGGCCTCCTGGACCCGCCGAAGGACGAGAAGACGAGCCCGACCCCGTCGGCCGGCAAGTCCGGCTCCGGCCCCACGGGCCCGGCCAAGCCGGACGTCACGCTGCCCCCGCTGCTGCCCGGCCTGCTGCCGGGCCTCGGCATCGACGGCGAGGACGCCGAGTAGCACGACGCAAGCAGCAGGGCCCGGGGCTTGCCCCGGGCCCTGCTGCTTGCGTCCGCCGTCAGAAGAACACCGACCTGCGCTGCACCAAGAGCTTGTAGAGCGTGTGCTGGATCTGTTCCCGGACCTGATCGGTCAGGTTGAACATCAGCATCGGGTCCTCGGCGGCCTCCGGCGGATATCCGTCCGTCGGGATCGGCTCGCCGAACTGGATGGTCCACTTCGTCGGCAGCGGCACGGCGCCGAGCGGCCCCAGCCACGGGAACGTGGGCGTGATCGGGAAGTACGGGAACCCGAGCACGCGCGCCAGCGTCTTCGCGTTGCCGATCATCGGGTATATCTCCTCCGCCCCGACGATCGAGCACGGCACGATCGGCGTCCCCGCCCGCAGCGCCGTCGACACGAACCCGCCCCGGCCGAACCGCTGCAACTTGTACCGCTCGCTGAACGGCTTCCCGATACCCTTGAACCCCTCCGGCATCACCCCGACCAGCTCGCCGCCCTCCAGAAGACGCTGCGCGTCCTCCGCACAGGCCAGCGTGTGCCCGGCCTTGCGCGCCAGCTCGTTGACCACCGGCAGCATGAAGACCAGGTCGGCCGCGAGAAGGCGCAGATGGCGACCGGCCGGATGGTTGTCGTGCACGGCGACCTGCAGCATCAGGCCGTCCAGCGGCAGCGTCCCGGAATGGTTGGAGACGATCAGCGCCCCGCCCTCCGACGGGATGTTCTCCACGCCCTTCACCTCGACCCGGAAGTACTTCTCCGCGATCGGCCGAAGCATCGACATCAGGACCTGGTCGGTGAGTTCCTCGTCGTAGCCGAACTCGTCGACCTCGTACTCGCCGGTGAGCCGCCGCCGCAGGAACGCGAGCCCGCCCGCGACCCGCCGCTCCCAGCCCCCGCGCTCCGGGCCCGCCGACTCGGATTCCGGTTCCGGCTCCCGCAGCGGCAGCGGCTTGACCTCACGCACGTCCCCGGCGCCCAGGGGCTCGCCCCCGCGCCGGGTCCCGCCACCGGGGCCCCTGCGGCGCGTGGCGCCCTTCCCGGTGGCCCCCCGCGACCTGTCGTCGTCGAACGGAATGACCTTGGCATCCGCCATCGTTCACGCGCTCCTCAATTGGCGCTCTGCGTAAGGGAGTGGCCGGGTGTGCGCCCGTCCAGGAAGGGCAGCGACGCGATCCTGTCCACCGCTGCCGCCACGGCCTGGGGCGGCAGCAGCCCGGGGCCCCGGCCGCGGACGAAGTCCGCGAAGGTCTCCGCGGTCGTGTACTTGGGACGGAAGCCGAGCGTCTCCCTCATCTGGTCCGTCGACACCATCCGCCCGTGGGTGAGCAGCCTGATCTGCTCGGGGGAGAAGTCCGTCGCGCCCAGCGTACGCAGCGCGCCGCCCACCCAGGTCACGGCGGGCAGCAGGACCGGGACGGTCGGCCGGCCCAGCCGGCGCGAGCACTGCGACAGCAGCAGTACGCCGTCACCCGCGATGTTGAACGTGCCGCTGTTGAGCGTCCCGCGCTCGGGGTGGTGGGAGGCCACCCGCAGCACCTCGATCACGTCGTCCTCGTGCACGAACTGCAGCCGCGGGTCGTAGCCGAACACGGTCGGCAGGACCGGCAGCGAGAAGTACTCGGCGAGCGGCGAATCGGCTGTCGGGCCGAGGATGTTGGCGAACCGCAGCACGCACACGGCGACGTCCGGGCGGCGCCGGGCGAACCCGCGCACGTACCCCTCGACCTCGACGGTGTCCTTGGCGAAGCCACCGCTCGGCAGCGACTTCGGCGGCGTCGTCTCGGTGAAGACGGCCGGGTCGCGCGGCGCGGACCCGTACACGTTCGTACTCGACTTCACCACGAGCCGCTTCACGTTCGGCGCCTTCTGGCACGCGCCCAGGAGCTGCATCGTGCCGATGACGTTGGTCTCCTTGACCGAGCCGCGGCCGCCGCTGGCCAGCGGGGTCCCGGTGACGTCCATGTGCACGACCGTGTCCACGGAGTACTCGGCGAGCACCCGCGCGATCGTCGGCTGCCGGATGTCGGCCTGGAGGAAGTCCGCCCCGCCCAGATGGTGCGCGGGAGGCACCGCGTCCACACCGATGACCCGGTCCACTTCCGGATCCCGCTGGATCCGCCGCACGAAACGGCCCCCCAGCTGCCGGGCCACCCCGGTCACGAGCACGACCTTGCCCAAGATCAGCGCCTACCTTCCGTCCCAGCCCCGCCGCGCTCCGCATCCCATGCTCGCGGCTCACGTTAGCGGTTCGATGTTGCGCTGTGATGACCACTCGATGCGGGAAGTGACGACAGCCACAGGCGTACGTACAGATCAATGCCTACTGCACGAGGACCCGCGACCACGAGTGCCTGGCGGAACATGTCCGAAACGCACTGCGGCCCTCCCACCGAACGGTGAAAGGGCCACAGACCGCGCTGATGCTGCGGTCGCTTACTTCTTGTTGCGACGCTGCACGCGCGTGCGCTTCAGCAGCTTGCGGTGCTTCTTCTTCGCCATCCGCTTACGGCGCTTCTTGATAACAGAGCCCACGACTACCCTCGCTCACTTCTCGGACAACCCCCGCAATGCGGAGACGATCACTCGGTGCGGGGCTGCATTGGGGCCCACACGACCTACGGAGGGCCAGCGTACCCCGCCCGAGCGCCGAGCTTGTAATCGAGGGGACCCCGGGCTCTCCCGGGGGTGCCGATCAGCCCGTTTCCACCCCCACATAGGACTCGCGGAGGTACTCGTGAACCGCTTGCTCGGGGACGCGGAAGCTCCGCCCCACCCGGATCGCGGGCAGATGACCGCTGTGCACCAAGCGGTACACGGTCATCTTGGACACTCGCATGACCGAAGCGACTTCCGCGACGGTCAGGAACTGCACCTCGTTCAGAGGCCTACTCTCACCAGCAGCCATGTCACACCTGAACCTTCCGCACTCGACGGCCACCGGCTTCCCCTTCCGGTGACTCAACGTCGTTGCGTGCTCACTCCCCAGACTAGGGGCGTGTGGTGCGAGTGGGGAAGAGGAGCAGCGATCGGCCGCCTACTGTGACAGACACGCTCGATTGAGTACATAGCGAGTAAGCGGTCGGTAGTAATCAGACCGCACAGCGTCATCAAGCGGAACGACGACGGACACCTGCCCCTCGGCCTCACCGACGAACAGTGCGGGATCATCCGTATCTGCCAGGCCGATGGCGTCGAACCCCAACTGACCTGCACCGCAGACCCATCCGTGGTCCCCCACTACAAGGTGCGGAAGCGGTCCGCCGGCCTCCGCACAGGCGGCCAGTGCGGTGCGAACCGGGAGTGGCGAGTGGCTGTGCGCGCCGGTCTCCACGCCGGGCGGCCACGCCCCGGGTTCCCTCACCAGCGCGACTCCTCGTACGTAGTCAAGGTTGTACGTGCGTAGGCCGAACCGGGTCGTTATGTCGATACTGCTACCCTGCGCAGGGGTGAGGACCACACACCCCAGCGCCGACAAGGCGTCCGCCAACGCGGCGTAGAAGCCGAGCAATCGGTGCGGATGTCCGGTCCCGAAGAGCACCGGGGAGCGGGAGTGGGCGGCCCTGCCGAGCCGGTCCCCGAAGGCGTCGAGCGCCGCCAGGGTCCGCTCCGGGTCGATGACGTCGAAGCCCGAGGTGTGGCCGGGGTCGCGGGACACCCCGCACTTGTCGGCCATGAGGGCGAGCAAGTCCCGCTGCCCCCAGGCCCATTCGGGATCGAGGCCGAGCAGCACACGCGGGTCCCGCGCCTCGAAGAGGCGGTAACTGCGCAGACTCTCCTCGCGGGAGGTCGCCACGGGCCCGGCGAGCCGAGCCGCCAACAGGTGGGCACGCAAAGCGCCGGTGCTCAACACGCCTGTGATGCTGCTGCATTGAGCCACCGGATACCCCTAAAACGCCTGAATACCCCACAGTCGGAGTAACCCCGGGCGTTTGTCCGAACAGGCCCTACGGCAGCAACCCCCGCAGCGGGAACGCCGCTTTACGGGTGGCCAGGATCGCCTGGTCGAGGCGGTCCTCGGGGTCGTAGCCCGCCTCCCACTCCCGGTGCTCGACGGGCCAGCGCCCGTCGGTCATCCGCCCCGGCGCCAACTGCCGCGTACGGGCGAAGACTTCCTGCCGCCAGCCGTCCGGGATCACGGTCTCGGGCGCGATCTCCCGGCCGGCCGCGACGGCGACCAGATGCGTCCACGACCGCGGCACGACATCCACGACGGCGTATCCGCCGCCGCCCAGAGCGACCCAGCGCCCGTCGGCGTGCTCGTGCGCCAGCTCATGACAGGCCACCTGCACGGCCCGCTGCGCGTCGAGCGACACCGCGAGATGCGCGAGCGGATCCTCGAAGTGCGTATCGGCCCCGTGCTGGGTCACCAGCACCTGCGGCCGGAACTCCGCGAGCAGCTCCGGTACGACGGCGTGGAACGCGCGCACCCATCCCGCGTCCCCGGTCCCCGCCGGCAGCGCGACGTTGACGGCCGTCCCCTCGGCGGGACCGTCAGGCCCGGTCTCCTCGGGCCACCCGGTCTGCGGGAACAGCGTCCGCGGATGCTCGTGCAGGGAGACGGTGAGGACGCGCGGGTCCTCCCAGAAAGCGGCCTGCACACCGTCCCCGTGGTGCACGTCGACGTCCACGTACGCGACCCGCTCGACGCCCAGCTCAAGCAGCCGGGCGATGGCGAGGGCCGCGTCGTTGTACACGCAGAACCCGGACGCGGCGCCCGGCATGGCGTGGTGCAGCCCGCCGGCGAAGTTCACGGCGTGCAGGGCCTCTCCGCGCCACACGGCCTCCGCGGCCCCGACCGACTGCCCGGCGATCAGCGCGGACACCTCGTGCATACCGGCGAACGCCGGATCGTCGACGGTCCCGAGGCCGTACGACCCGTCGGCGGCACCCGGATCGGCGGACGCGGCCTTGACCGCCTCCACGTAGTCCTGGCGGTGCACGAGCCGCAGCGTCGAGTCCCCGGCCCGCTTGGCCGCGACGACCTCGATGTCCCGGTCGAGCCCGAAGGCATCGACGAGACGCCGGGTCAGGTCCAGCCTGACCGGGTCCATCGGATGATCCGGCCCGAAGTCATACCTCGTTACCGCCGGGTCCCACATCAACTGCGCGCGGCCGCTCATGCCTGCCACCGTATCGGTCCGTCCCGGAGCCGAACGAAGGGGCGTAGACCAGCGTCACCAGCACCAACGCCATCGGCACGAGCATCGCCCAGCGGTAGCTCCACGCATCGCCCAGGGCCCCCACGAGCGGCGAACCCACCAGAAAACCGACGTAGTTGAAGATATTGAGCCGCGCGACAGCGGCATCGGACGCTCCGGGGAAGAGCCGCCCCGCGGCGGCGAAGGTCTGCGGCACGATCACGCACAGCCCGAGCCCGAGCAGCGTGAACCCCGCCATCCCCACCCAGGGCCCCGGCGCCAGCGCCACCACACCGAACCCCGCGGCGGCCACCAGCGTCCCGAGCCGCACCACGACCACGGCCCCGAACCGCCGCACGCCCACATCGCCCGCGGCCCTCCCCACCAGGGTCATCACCATGTAGACGTTGTACGGAACCGTCGACAGCTGCTCCGAGCTCCCCAGCACGTCCTGCAGATACTTCGCGCTCCAGTTGGAGACCGTCGAGTCCCCGATGTACGCGAAGGCCATCACCAGGCACAGCGGCAGCAGCATCTTGAAGACGACACCGCCCGCCTCCTGCGGCACCGCGTCCTCGGGGGCGCCCACGCCCCCGTCGACGTACCACCGACTCCCCACGAACGCGGCGGGCAACAGCACCGCGACCACCGGCAGATACGACACGAACAGCGACAGATCCCAGTGGGCCCCGGCCCACGCGACCGAGGCCCCGACGATCCCACCAAGGCTGTACACCGCGTGAAAACCCAGCATGATGCTGCGCCCGTACGCCCGCTGCAGGCTCACCCCGAGCATGTTCATGGACGCGTCGAGAGCACCCACGGCGAGCCCGAACGCCCCGAGCGCGACAGCCACCTGCCACAGGGTCTCCCCCGCGCCCACGCCGAGCAGCGCCAGGAGCACGACGGGCTGCGACCACCGCAGCACCCGGCTGGGCCGCACCCGCTTCACCAGCTGCTCGGTGCCGACGCTCCCGACGCCGGCCAGGATCGGCACGGCGGCCAGGAACACGGGCAGCAGCCCGTCCGAGATCCCGTACTGGTCCTGAATGGCGGGGATCCGCGTCACCAGCAGCGCGAACGCCGCCCCCTGTGCGAAGAAGCCGAACCCCAGCGATCTTCGCCCCCAGCGCATCGCGCCGGTTATGCCACTCGTTCCATCCGTGCCATCCGTGCCATCGGTCATGGCGGCACAGCGTAGGCCTCCGCCTTACCGGTGGGTAGATGGATCAGAGAACCAAAAGACGACCGTGACCTCAGCCGAGCAGCCCGGGCAGCTCCCGCATGTCTTGGAAGAGTTCACCGGCCCCGGCCAGCCGCGCGGCCGGCGTCATCGCGGTGAACCCGTACACGTCCATCCCGGCGGCCACGGCGGCCTGCACCCCGAGCGGACTGTCCTCGACGACCAGGCACTTCTCGGGCGCTACGCCCATCCGCTCGGCGGCGTACAGAAACAGATCCGGTGCGGGCTTCCCCCGCCCCACGTCCTCCGAACTGAAGACCCGCCCTTCACCGAACCACGTGTCGAGCCCGGTCGTCCGGTGCCCGACGCGAATCCGCTCATGGCTCCCGGAGGACGCCACGCAGTACGGCACCCCGTCGGCGGTCAGCTTCTCCAGCACGTCGACCACACCGGGCACGGGCTTCAACTCCCGCTCGAAGGCGGCGAATACCCGCCCGTGGAACACGTCGTCGAACTCGGCGGGAAGCCGCTCCCCGGTCCGCTCGAGCACGAGATCGTGTACGCGGTGCATGGCGGCGCCCATGTAGTCGCGCAGCGAGTCCTCGTACGAGGTCGGGTGCCCCAGTTCGGTGAGGTAGCCGGCGAGGAGCGTATTGGAGATCGGCTCACTGTCGACGAGTACGCCGTCGTTGTCGAAGATGACGAGTTCATAGCGCATGCTCATGACCCTAAACGCAGAAAAGCCCCGTGCCGAATGGCACGGGGCTTTTCTAAATTTAGTTCGGCGGCGTCCTACTCTCCCACAGGGTCCCCCCTGCAGTACCATC
>NZ_JBFAKV010000008.1:0-362605 GCF_040655895.1 Streptomyces sp. NPDC050264 | reverse complement strand
GGCGCCCCGGCCTGGCCGGGGCGCCGTCGCTCGTCTCTCAGCGTGCGGCGCCGGTGCGCAGCGGCGGTATCGCCGGCACCTCGATGGCGTTGTCGATGTCGGCCGGCGTCAGCTTGAAGAGGTCCGGGTAGGCGTCGCGCCGGGTGCGGCGGGCGGGCTCGGTGGTGCGCCAGGCGTAGAGGCAGCGGTCGCACTGGAGCACGTCCCAGACGCCGGGTACGGGCGAGGTGGCGAGCAGGCTGACCGCGCCGAAGGCGCAGCGGGGGCATTCAAGGGGCATGTCGTTCACGGGAGTCGACCTTCCTGGAGACGGTACGGGTTCAGTGGCGGGCCGCGATGAGGCGCCGCAGGCGGGCCGCCCACTCGGCCGTCTCGGGCAGGTCCTTGGCCGGGGTGGAGAAGTTGCCGCGGACGTCGGGGGCGACCGGCGTCGTCGCGTCGATGATCATCTTGCTGGTGATGCCGGCGGGCTGCGCCGCGGGCGCGAGTTCGAGGACCGAGAGGTTCGGGATGACGACGACGTCGTCCTTCGGGTTGACCTTCGCCGACATGGCCCACATGACCTGCGGCAGATTGAAGGGGTCCACGTCCTCGTCGACCAGGATCACCTGGGAGACGTAGCCCAGTCCGTGCGGTGTCGTCATCGCGCGCATGCCGACGGCCTTGGCGAAGCCGCCGTATCGCTTGGCCGTGGAGATGACCACCATCAGGCCGTGCGTGTACATGGCGTTGACGGCCTGGACCTCGGGGAACTCGGCGCGCAGTTGCTTGAGCAGGGGGACGCAGGTGTTGGGGCCGACGAGATAGTCGACCTCCGTCCACGGCATGCCGAGGTAGAGCGACTCGAAGACGGGGTTCGTCCGGTACGAGACGCGGTCGACGCGGATGACGGGCATGCGGCGGCCGCCCGAGTAGTGGCCGGTGAACTCCCCGAAGGGGCCCTCTATTTGGCGTGTACGGGATTCGATGACGCCCTCGATGACGACCTCGCTCCCCCATGGCACGTCGAAGCCGGTGAGCGGCGCGGTGGCGATCGGCGCGGGCGCCCCGCGCAGCGCGCCCGCCATCTCGTACTCGCTCTGGTCGTACGCCATCGGCATCCCGGCGACGATCGCCATCACGGGGTCGTTGCCGAGGGTGATCGCGATGGGCAGGTCCTCGCCCACCTCCTCGGCCTTGCGCAGGTGCTGGGCCACGTCGTGCATGGGGACCGGCTGGAAGGCGAGGCGGTCCTTGCCGATGACCTGGATGCGGTACGTGCCGACGTTCTGCTTGCCGAAGTCGTCCGGGTCCTCGGGGTCGCGGGAGACGACGGCCGCCTTGTCGAGGTAGAAGCCGCCGTCGCCGTCGTTGAGGCGGAAGAGCGGAAGGACGGAGAAGAGGTCGACGTCCGCGCCCTCCTGGGCGTTCTCCCGCCAGGGTGCGTTCTCGCGGCGTACGGGTGCGACGGGGAAGGCGTCCCAGCGGCGGGCGAACTCCTCGACCTGTTCCTTGACCGGGGTGCCCCGCGGCAGGCCGAGGGCGAGTGCGTGGTTGGCCCAGGAGCCGTGCACGTTCAGCGCGATCCGCGCGTCGGTGAAGCCCTTGACGTTGTCGAAGTACAGGGCGGGGGCGTTCTCGCCGATGCGGCCCGTCGCGTTGGCGGCGGCCGCGAGATCCGGTTCGGGCAGCACCTCGTCGGTGATGCGCAGCAGTTGCCCCTCCTTCTCCAGCGTGGAGAGGAAACTGCGCAGATCGTCGTGGGCCATGGTGAATTCCTTTGGGTGGTACGGGGGTTCAGGCGGCGTCGCGGGCCGCGGTGCGGGCCGCGCGCATGCCGGCCCAGCGCCGGGCGGCGGGCGCGGGCAGCTCGAACTGGTCGAGGATGCGGGCCGTGATGTGGTCGACGATGTCGTCGACGCTTCGCGGATGGTTGTAGAAGGCGGGCATGGGCGGCACCAACTGCACGCCCATGCGGGCGAGTTCGAGCATGTTCTGCAGGTGGATCTCGCTCAGCGGGGTCTCGCGGGGCACGAGGACGAGCTTGCGGCGCTCCTTGAGGACGACGTCGGCGGCGCGGGCCACGAGCCCTTCGGCGTACCCGGTCCTGATGCCCGCGAGGGTCTTCATGGAGCAGGGCACGATGACCATCCCGTCGGTGCGGAACGAGCCCGAGGAGATGGTGGCGCCCTGGTCGTCCGGATGGTGGGTGACGTCCGCGAGTGCGGACACGTCGGCGACGGACAGACCTGTCTCCAGCTCGATCGTGGTGCGCGCCCAGCGGGAGAGGACAAGGTGGGTCTCGACGTCCGGCAGCTCGCGCAGGTTCTCCAGGAGCCGGACACCGAACGGCGCACCGGTCGCTCCGGTCATGCCTACGACCAATCGCACAGGTTCTCTCCTCACACGTCGCTGACCTGTGCTTTCACGCTAGGCGGCGTACCGCTCCCGGGAGCGGTACGCTCGGGACTCGCCATGGGGAAAAACGGACAGGATGCGGAGGCCGCGCGGGGCGCGGACGTCAGGGACCTGGCGTACACGCCGACGGTCGGCGCGCCCGCCGGGGTCGAGGTGATGGAGCTCGCCGATCTGTACGAGCGGGCGCGGCGGCACGGCAACGATCCGTACGTCCCGCTGCGCCCCGCCTTCCACCAGCTGATCGGGGCCCGTGCGCGGCCGCTGCGGATGTGGGTGGACTTCGTCGAGCAGGAGCTGCGGCCCGGGTCGTGGCTGTGGATCCGCGCGGGGCAGGTGCAGCGGTTCGGTTCGGACCTGGCGGCGGTGGACGGGGTGATCGTGCTGTTCCAGCCGGGCTTCCTGCCGCCCGCGACGGTATCGGCGGCGCACATGGATCCGCCGTACGAGCAGCACCCGCTGACGCCGCGGGGGCCGGGCGCCGAGGCGGTGGCGCGGGCGCTCGACCATCTCCGTCACGAGTACGGGGCGATGGCGTCGCTGCCGCTGGAGGCGCACACGGAGGTGTTGCGCGCCCTGCTGTCCGTGCTGGTGGTGCGGCTGGCGGCGGTGCGCGATCCGGCGCCGGACCGGGCGGCGGTGCCGGACACGTTCCGCCGCTTCCACGCGGCCGTCGAGCGGGACCACGCGGTGACCCGGCGCGTCGAGGACTACGCGGCGGCGCTGGGGTACAGCCCCCGCACGCTGACCCGGGCGACACTCACCGCGACGGGCCGTACCGCGAAGCAGTACGTCGACGACCGGGTCCTGCTGGAGGCCAAGCGGCTGCTCTGGCACAGCGGCCTGCCCGCGCGGGAGGTGGCGGCGCGGCTGGGCTTCGACGATCCGAGCGACTTCACGAAGTTCTTCCGGCTGCGGGCGGGCGAGACACCGGGCGCGTTCCGCGAAGGCCCACGGAACCCTTGACTTGCACCTAACTTGCCTTTCATTTGCAACTTTCAATAATGTGCGGTCATGCGGCTGACGCGATTCACGGATCTGGCCCTGCGGGTGTTGATGCGCCTCGCGGTGGAGCGGGGCGAACTGCCCACCACGCGCGAGGTCGCGGCCGCCATGGACGTGCCGTACACCCACGCGGCGAAGGTCGTCGCGAAGCTGCAGCACATGGGCCTGGTCGAGGCCCGGCGCGGCCGGGGCGGCGGGCTGCTGCTCACGCCGGCCGGCCGTGAGGCCTCCGTCGGCACTCTCGTACGGGAACTCGAAGGGCCCGGGGACGTCGTGGACTGCGACGGGACGACGCCGTGTCCACTGCGCTCGGCGTGCCGGCTCCGGGGAGCGCTCCGGCAGGCGCAGGAGGCCTTCTTCGCCTCCCTCGACCCGTTGACTCTCAGCGATCTGGTCGAGGCACCGACCGGCCCGCTCCTCGTCTCCCTCTCCCCCACACCCAGGGCGGACTGACCGGGCCGCCGTCTTCACCTGCGCGAACTCTTCTGCCAGGGTGACCACTGCCAAGGTGATCACTTGGTTCCGCCACCGTCTTGCCGAGGAGTCGCGATGAGCCGCCGCGCGTCCAAGCAGCGTGCCGCCACCCTGTCCGCCCTGGTCTGTCTGCTGGCCCTGGCCACCGCCGCGCCGGCCGCGCCCACCGCGGCGCACCAGCCCGCGAAGAAGCGGCAGGGCAGCCTGCTGGACTCCGTGCCCGGAGCCGGGGTGCTGCGGGTGTGCACGACGGGCGACTACCGGCCCTTCACGTACAAGGACCCGAAGGACGGTTCGTACACCGGCGTCGACGTCGAGATGGCGAACGGTCTCGCGCGGAGCCTGGACGCCAAGGCCCGTTTCGTGGACACCACTTGGGCGGACCTGGTGGGCGATCTGTCGGCCGGGAAGTGTGACATCGCGGTCGGCGGCGTCTCCATCACGCTGCCCCGGGCCCGCCAGGTCCACTTCAGCGAGCCGACCCGCGAGGACGGCAAGACGCCGGTCGTGCGGTGCGCCGACAAGGACACCTACAAGACGATCGAGTCCATCGACAAGCCCGGGACGAAGGTGATCGTCAACCCCGGTGGCACGAACGAGCAGTTCGCCCGCGCGAACATCAAGCAGGCGAGCATCACGGTCCACCCGGACAACACCACGATCTTCGACGAGATCGTGGCGGGCCGGGCGGATGTGATGATGACGGACGCGAGCGAGACGCTCTACCAGGCGAAGCTCCACCCCGAGCTGTGCTCGGTCCACCCCGACGAGCCGTTCACGTTCTCGGAGAAGGCGTACGCGACGCCGCGCGGGGACCGCGATTTCCAGGAGTACGTGGACCAGTTCGTGCATCTGGCGACGCACGACGGGACGTACGCCAAGTACGAGGCGGAATGGATGAGTTGAGCCGTAAGGGCACTAGGGGGTGTCTTCACACTCCCCTCGTCGCCCGGAGGGCGGCCCGGCGGCGTTCGGTGCGTGCTCTCGCCGGGCCGGGTGCAGGGCCTCGTACGGGGCGTACCCGGCTTTGCGCCCGGCGCGGCGAGAGGGCGTGCCGGGCGTCGCCGGGCAGAGAGGAGTGTGAAGACAGGCCCTAGAGCAGGACCGGGGTGAGGTCGGGGCCGGCCCCCGACTCGTACGCGTCCTCGTCGAAGGGGTACAGCGGGCGCTCCACCCGGTGGTGTCCCAGGCGCAGCAGGTCCTGGTCGACGCCGCCGGGGGTGAGCGCGAGCAGCCAGTCGGCGGCCATGTCGTACAGCTCGGGCTCCAGGTAGCCGATCTTGACGACGACGAGGTCGTACGTGCGCGGGTCGATGCCGAGTCCGCCCTCGGCCGGGCCCAGGAAGTCGGCGAGCGTGTGGAAGGGCTTGCGGCGCTCGACGAGGATCACGGTGAGGCCGCCGACGCGGACGGCCGCCATGTCGACGCCGCGGTCGTAGGCGCCGCCGGCGGCCGGGTACGCCTGGTCGGCGGCGCGCTGCAACGCCTCGACGGTGCCGGTGAGTTCGCAGGGGCCGCCGTGGTTCGCGTCGACCTTGCCGCCGACGGAGAGCGTCACCTCGGCGCCGACCCCGGCCGCGAAGCAGGCGGCGACGGCGGCCGGGTCGGTGATGCCCGGGTGGACGGCGGTGACCTCGCCGCTGCGGATCGCGTCGTGCGCGAGCAGCCTGGCGAGCATGTACGCGAGGTCGCCCGCGCCGCCGGCCGTCGGATTGTCGCCGGAGTCGCTGATGAGGAAGGGCCGCTCGTCGGAGGCGACGGCCTTCTCGATGCACTCATCGGCGCTGCCGGTCGGTCCGACGAACACGAAGTCCTTGCGGGCATCCCAGTAGCGGCGGGCCAGCAACTCGGCTTCGCGGGCGGCGAGTTCGGCGTCCTCTCCGGTGACGACGATGGCGGCCTTGCAGCGCGGCTCGTCGGCCCAGGCGTAGCCGACCCACATGGCGGCGTCGAGGATGCCGTCCCTCTTCTCGATGTCGGCGAGGGAGGCGTAGAGGGACTTGGCGGGCTCCAGGCGGGTGCTGGTCTTCTCGCCGGGGAGGAGGACGGGGACCTGGACCCAGGCGCGGTGCGGGCGGACGCCCTCGCGCAGGCAGTGCACGAGGTTGCGGGCGGCGCGTTCGCGGGTGTCCCAGGCGTCCTCGTGCGGGGCGAGCCGGTGGGCGGTGAGCAGGTCGATCGGCTCGGCGAAGCGGCGGGAGACGTTGCCGTGCAGGTCCATGGCCGTGGAGATCATGGGCCGGCCGCCGTCGGGGGTGCCGATGTGGTCGAGGGCGGCGCGGACTGCTTCGGTCAGGTCGCCCTCGGCGTCGGTGAGACCGATGACGCTCATGGCGCCGTGGATGTCGTAGACGAGTCCGTCGAGCGGGCCCGCTTCCCGTATACGCGTGACGAGTTCGCTCTTCAGGGTCAGATACGACTCGGCTTCCACCGGGCCGCCGGGCAGTGAGGTCGCGTGCAGGAGCGGCACCCATTCCACGAGGCCGGCGAGGTCGCTGTCGGACCGCGTCCACGTGTAACGGTCGAGGAGGTCCTGGCCGCGGGTCTGCCGGAAGTCGTCGGCGGTGGAGCGGTGCGGGCAGAACGTGGACGACTCGATGCCGATGCCGCCGATGCCGATGCGCAGGCGACGGCTGGTTGCGGGGGTGGTGCCGGTCATGCGGGGGCGCTCTCTTCCTGAGGTGCGGGAGTGGCTGTCGAGAGGTTCTGGTGCAGCGCCGTGAGGCCCGCGCCGAGCAGGCCCGCGTCGGGGCCCGCGGTCGTGGTGGTGATCTCCAGGTCCGCGGTGGCGAGCGGCAGGCAGCGCTCGTAGAGGACACCGCGGACGGCGGCTACGAGGGGTTCGGCGGTGGCGAGGACGCCGCCGAGGGCGACGGCCTGCGGGTTGAAGAAGTTCACGACGACCGACAGGACGGTGCCGATGTGGCGTCCGGCGGTGCGCACGAGGGTGGTCGCGACGGGGTCGCCGTCGGCGACGAGCTGGAGGAGTTCGCTCGTGTCCGCCACTTCGATGCCCTGAGCGGCGAGTTCGCGGATCAGGGCGGCGCCGCTCGCGACGGTCTCCAGGCAGCCGATGTTGCCGCAGCTGCAGGGCCGGTCGCCGGCCGCCTCGACGCGTACGTGGCTGATGTCGCCGGCGCTGCCTGTCGCGCCGTCGTGCGGGCGGCCCGCGACGACGATGCCGCTGCCGATCCCGCGGCCCGCCTTGACGACGACCATGTGATCGAGGTCGGGCCGGGTCGTGCGGTGTTCGCCGACGGCCATCATCGTCGCGTCGTTGGCCACGGTGACGGGCATGCCGAGCCGCTCGGCGAGGACCTCGCGCAGCGGGAAGCGGTGCCAGCCCGGCATGCGCGAGGGGCTCAGGACGCGGCCGTCGGCGGGCGCGACAGGACCGGGGAAGGCCACGCCGAGCGCCCGCACGGTGCGCCCCGACTCGCGCTGCGCGGCGGCGAGCCGGGCCACCTGCGCGCACAGCCAGTCGACGGCCGAGTCGGGGCCCGCGGTGATGTCGTGCGGCAGGTCGACGGCGTCGTGGACGGTCCCGGCGAGGTCGACGGCGCCGAGCCGGGCGTGGTGGCTGCCGAGGTCCGCGGCGAGCGCGACACCGCCCTGCGCCTTGACCCGCAGCAGTCGCGGCCTGCGCCCGCCGCGCGAGGCGCCCTCGCCGGATTCGGTGAGCACGCCCGCCGAGACGAGCTCCTGAACGCGCAGCGACACCGTGGAGGGGGCGAGCCCCAGTTCCCGTACGAGATCGGCCCGGGAGGACGCGGCGCCGGACGAGACGAGCCCGAGTATGTGCTGCGCCGAGCCCGGCTCGCCGTCGTGCGCTGTGTCGGCCATGCCGCCCCCTGGTCCACGTACTGCCGTGTGTTCGGTCGCTTGGTTCGACGAGTTGCTTCGATGAGTTCGTTCGATACCGGTCCAAACAGTAACCACCATCGAACCAAGTTGACCAGGGCCTCCCGGAATTTGCACTACTTTCCGAATGAACCTATTGACTTGATTCGAACGGCCGACTTAGCGTTCGGGCGCCCCTCCGTCGATCCGTGGCACGGAGCAGGCTCCTCTCCCTTGGAGGCCCTTCGGCATGCGTTCCCTCAGGTCAACGGCGTCCGCCGCGCTCGCCCTCGCGGCGACGCTGGTGGCGCTCACCGGCTGCACGCACGAGGGCGGCCGGATCGCGATGGGCCCCACCGGCGGCACCCCCGTCGAGGGCGGCACGGCCACGATGGCGCTGCCGCCCGCGGCCACGCCCAACTGGATCTTCCCGATCGGCGCGCCCGGCTACGGAGCCTCGTACAACTACGGCATCCAGACGCTCCTGTACATGCCGGTCTACGACGCCGTGCAGGAGAAGGGCGGACTGACCACGACCGGGCCGAGCACGCTCGGCCTGAAGCCGACGTACAGCGACGGGAACACGACGGTCACCCTGCCGCTCCGGCAAGGCGTCAAGTGGTCCGACGGGACCGCGGTCACCGCCCGCGACCTGGAGTTCTGGTTCAACCTCGTCAAGGCGAACAAGGCCGACTGGGGCAACTACTCGGTCGGCACCATGCCCGACAACGTGAAGAAGTTCGAGGTCGTCGACGACCACACGGTGCGGCTGCGCCTCGACCGCGCGTACAACCCCGACTGGTTCACGGCGAACCAGCTCACCTTGATGCGGGCGCTTCCGCAGCAAGCCTGGGACGCCACGAAGGACGGCGGGAAGATCGGCGACTGGGACCGGACGGCGAAGGGCGCCAAGGCGGTCTTCGCCCGGCTCACGCAGCATGCGAAGAGCCTGGGCTCGTACGGCAGCGATCCGCTCTGGAAGACCGTCAACGGGCCCTGGAAGCTGGCCGACTGGCGGGACACCGGGCAGGTGACGATCGTCCCGAACGAGAAGTACACCGGCCCGAAGTCCGAGCGGCCGCACCTCGACAAGGTGGTTTTCAAGCCGTTCACCACCTCCGACTCCGAGTACAACGTGCTGCGCTCCGGCGGGGTCGACTACGGCTACATCCCGCCGTCGGTGATGGCGCAGAAGGAGAAGTTCCAGGACAAGGGGTACCGCGTCGACCCGTGGGAGGGCTGGGCGGCCACCTACATCGTCTACAACTTCAACTCCACGCACGCGGGCCCCGCCATGAGCCAGCTCTACGTCCGGCAGGCGATGCAGCACCTCGTCGACCAGAACGCGATGAGCAAGGTCATCTGGCAGGGCAGCGCGACGGCGACCCTGGGCCCGGTGCCGGTCACGCCGAAGAGCCAGTACCTGTCGGAGGAGATGGAGCACAACCAGTACCCGTTCTCCGTCGCCAAGGCCACGTCGCTGCTCTCGGCGCATGGCTGGAAGGTCGTGGACGGTGTCGCGCGCTGCGTGCGCCCGGGTTCGGCTGACGACGAGTGCGGCAAGGGCATCGGACGGAACGACCCGCTGGAGCTGACCCTGCTCTCCCAGTCCGGCTCGACCGAGACGACGAACATGATGCAGGAACTCAAGTCGTCGCTCAGCAAGGCCGGCATCGACCTGACCGTGCGGCAGCAGCCGCTGAACTCCGTGCTCGGCAACTCCGTCCCCTGCAAGACTAAGGACTCCGGCTGCGACTGGGACATGTCGTTCTTCGGCACCGCCGGCAGCTGGTACTACCCGCTCAACCCGAGCGGCGAGCAGCTCTTCTCGACCGGCGCGTCCGCCAACTTCGGCAACTACAGCGACAAGAAGGCCGACCGGCTCATCCGGGCCGTGCAGTACGCGCCCGACATGAAGGCCGTCCATGAGTACGGCGAGTACCTCGCCGAGCAGCTCCCGGTGATGTGGATGCCGAACCCCGCCTACCAGGTCTCCGTGATCCGCAACGACCTGCGGGGCATCGAGCAGAACCCCACGGTCACGTTCGCGCCGCAGCACTGGTACTACGTCAAGAACGTCAAGAAGGGGGCCGCGAAGTGACCGGCTTTCTGGTCAAGCGCTTCCTTCAGGCGCTCGTCGTCCTGTTCCTCGTCTCGGTCATCGTCTTCACCCTGCTGCACCTGCTGCCGGGCGGTCCGGCCCGCGCGATCCTCGGACCGAAGGGCACCCCGCAGCAGATCGAGCACTTCAACCACCAGCAGGGCTACGACCGTTCGCTGCCGACGCAGTACCTGATGTACCTGAAGCGGCTGCTCACCGGTGACCTCGGCGACTCGTACAAGCTGAACTCCCCGGTCTTCGAGCTGCTGAAGCAGCGGCTGCCCAAGACGCTGCTCCTCACGGTCCTCTCGACGGCGCTCGCGGTCGTCATCGCGGTGCCGCTCGGCCTGCTCCAGGCGGTGCGGCGCGGCAAGGCGTCCGACTACGCCCTCACGGGCCTCGCCTTCCTGCTGTACGCGACACCGGTGTTCTTCCTCGGCCTCATCATGATCATCCTGTTCGCGCAGGTGCTGCCGATCTTCCCGGCGGAGGCTCCGCAGGGCGAGACGATCAGGCAACTCCTGGGCGACTTCACGGGGTTGGTCCTGCCGGTGGTGACCATGGCGTTCGGCATCGTCGCCATGTTCAGCCGCTACATGCGCTCGGCCGTCCTCGACAACCTCACCGAGGAGTACGTGCGCACGGCCATGGCGAAGGGGCAGTCGAACCGCCGGATCATGGTCAAGCACGTCCTGCGCAACGCCCTGATCCCCCTCGCCACTCTGCTCGGCCTGTACCTGCCGACCCTGTTCAGCGGCGCGCTCGTCGTCGAGTCGATGTTCAACTACCCAGGAATGGGCCTGCTGTTCTGGAACGCCGCGCAGGGCTCGGACTTCCCCGTGCTGCTCGGCGTCACCCTCGTCGTCGGCATCGCGACCGTCCTCGGCTCGCTGCTCACCGACATCCTGTACGCCGTCCTCGACCCCCGGATCCGGAGCGTGGCATGACGACCGCTGTGACCCCCCAGATACCCGGGACCGACGAGGAGGCAGCGGCGCAGGCCACGCCCTCGCTGGCCCGCCGCACCCTGCGCGTGTTCACCGGCAACAAGCTGGCCCTGAGCGGTGTCGTGCTGCTCGTGCTGCTGCTCGCCTTCTGCTATCTGGGCCCGCTGGTGCACCCCACCGAGCAGGTCCACACGAACCTCGGACAGGCCAATCTGTCGCCGGGCACCGCCGGACACCTCCTCGGCACCACCGACCTCGGTTACGACATGGTCGGCCGGCTGATGGTCGCCGGGCGGACCTCGCTCGAGATCGGCCTGGCGGCAGGGCTGTTGGCCACCCTGTTCGGGACCGTGTACGGCGCCGTCGCCGGGTACTTCGGCGGCTGGGTCGACGCCGCGATGATGCGCGTCACGGACGCGGCGCTCGCCATCCCCGCGATGTTCCTGCTCGTGGTCGTCGCCGCGATCATCACGCCCAGCAAGGGCGTCCTCATCCTCATCATCGCCGGTGTCGCCTGGCTCTCCCCCGCCCGCCTGGTGCGCGGCGAGGCACTGTCCCTGCGTAATCGGGAGTACGTGCAGGCCATGCGGATGATGGGCGGTGGCGGCGCCCGTGCCGTCTTCAAGCACATCGTGCCGAACGCCATCGGCACGGTCATCGTCAACTGCACGTTCCAGATCGCCGACGCCATCCTCTACGTCAGCTATCTCGCCTTCCTCGGCCTCTCCATCCCGCCGCCGTCCGCCGACTGGGGCTCGATGCTCTCCGCCGGCATCACCTACACGCAGAACGGCTACTGGTGGCTGATCTTCCCGCCGGGCATCGCGATCGTCCTCGTCGTCGCCGCGTTCAACTTCATCGGCGACGGGCTGCGGGACGCCTTCGAAGTGCGGCTGCGCAAGTAGCGGGCCAGCGGACCAGTGCACGTACGGGATCTAGGGAAAGCTGACATGACCGAGCCTCTGCTCAGGATCGACGACCTGCGGGTCGACATCGCCACACGCGACCGCACCGTCCACGCCCTCGACGGCATCTCGCTCGACCTCGCGCCCGGCGAGGCGCTCGGCGTCGTCGGCGAGTCCGGCTGCGGCAAGACCATGACGGCACTCAGCGTGCTCGGCCTGCTGCCGCCCGGCGGCGAGGTGACCGGCGGCCGCATCCTCTTCGACGGACACGACCTGGCCGCCGCGCCCGCGCCCGTCCTCCAGGACGTCCGCGGCAACACCATCGGCATGGTCTTCCAGGACCCGCTGACGTCCCTCAACCCGACGATGACGATCGGCGCGCAGGTCGCGGAACCGCTCCTGCTGCACCGCGGAGTCACCAGGAAAGAGGCGTGGGCGCGGGCCGAGGAGACCCTGCGCCTCGTCGGCATGCCGCAGCCGGCCGAGCGGATGAAGGCGTACCCGCACCAGCTGTCCGGCGGCATGCGCCAGCGCGTCGCCATCGCCATGGCGCTGGTGTGCGAGCCCAAGCTGCTCATCGCGGACGAGCCGACGACCGCCCTGGACGTGACGACTCAGCACCAGATCCTGGAGCTGATCGACGATCTGCGGACGCGGCTCGGCATGGCGATGATCCTGGTCACGCACGACCTCGGCGTGATCGCCAACCGCGTCGACCGGGTGGCGGTGATGTACGCGGGCAAGGTCGCCGAACAGGCCGATGTACGCGGCCTGTTCGCGCGGCCGCGACACCGCTACACCGAGGCACTGTTCGCGGCGCTGCCCGAGCGCGCCGCCGACCACGAGACCGAGCTGCACACGATCGCGGGTCTGCCGCCGAGCCTGACGGTCCGGCCGACGGGCTGCCGCTTCGCGCCGCGCTGTCTGTTCGCGACGGACGAGTGCCGTACGCGGGAGCCGGCCCTCGCCGACGACGAAGTGCGGGGCTCCGAGCACCGGTTCGCCTGCTTCCACCCGGTGCCCGACGTGCGGGAGGCGGCGGCTGAGGAGGTGGTGGCTCCCCCGCCGCTGCCCGCGCAGGACACCGCGCCCGGTGACGGTGATGTCCTCCTGGAACTCGAGGAGCTGGTCAAGGAGTTCCCGCTCAAGGGCGGCCCGTTCTCCCGCTCCAGAGGCACGGTCAGCGCGGTCGGCGGGGTCTCCCTGACCGTGCGCAAGGGCGAGACGTTCGGCATGGTCGGCGAGTCCGGCTGCGGCAAGACGACGCTCGGGCGGATCGTGGCGGGCCTGGAGGAGCCGACGGCCGGCGCCGTCCGCTTCGAGGGCCGCGACCGCGCGGAGCTCTCACGCGCCGAACGCCGGGCGCACCGCAGGCGCGTCCAGCTGATGTTCCAGGACTCGACGGCGGCGATGGACCCCCGCATGCGGGTCGGCGAGATCCTGCGCGAGCCACTCGTCATCCAGGGCATCGGCAACCGTACGGAACAGGAGAAGCAGATCGGTGAGCTGCTCGACGCGGTCGGTCTGCCGCGCGGCGCGGTGCACCGCTATCCGCACGAGTTCTCTGGCGGACAGCGCCAACGGCTCGGCCTGGCAAGGGCGTTGACGCTCTCGCCGGATCTGGTGGTGGCGGACGAACCGGTCTCCGCGCTCGACGTCTCGGTGCAGGCGCAGATCCTCAACCTCATGCGGGAGCTGCAGCGCGAGCGCGGTCTCACGTACCTGTTCATCTCGCACGACCTGGCCGTGGTCCGCTATCTCGCCGACACGGTCGGGGTCATGTACCTCGGCAGGCTGGTGGAGGTCGGCCCCGCCGAGCAGGTCTACGCCCGGCCGCTGCACCCCTACACGCGTGGCCTGCTCGACACGGTGAACGTCCCGGACCCCGAGGCCGCCGCCTCCGGCACGCCGCTGACGGGCGAGACCCCGTCGGCCGCGCGGCCCCCGTCCGGCTGCCGGTTCCGCACCCGGTGCCCGATGGCCCAGGACATCTGCGCGACGACCGAACCGCCGGTGTCGCGGCCCGGCTCCCCGGAACACCAGGTGGCGTGCCACTTCCCGCTGGGGGTCGCCGTGCCCGCCTGACCTGCGACACAACCGCCCAAAGCGCCCGTTGTCAGTGGTGGGGTGCAGACTGGCCGATACCTGGAGACAACGACGTTCCGGAGGTGTTCGGCATGACCGATGTGCTGCTGGCGGTGGGCACGCGCAAGGGGCTGTTCCTGGGGCGCAGGCGCGGTGGCGGGGCCTGGGAGTTCGACGAGAGTCCGTACTTCAATGCCCAGGCGGTCTATGCCGTCGCCCTCGACACCCGTACGGACACGCCACGGCTGCTCGTGGGCGGGGACAGTGCGCACTGGGGGCCGTCCGTGTTCCATTCGGACGACCTCGGCCGCACCTGGACCGAGCCGTCCTCGCCCGCCGTCAAGTTCCCCAAGGACACGGGGACTTCGCTGGAGCGGGTGTGGCAGCTGCACCCGGCGGCCGCCGAGCCGGACGTGGTGTACGCGGGCACGGAGCCGGCGGCGCTGTACCGCTCGGCGGACCGCGGCGAGACGTTCGAGCTGTGCCGCCCGCTGTGGGAGCACCCGACACGGTCGCAGTGGGTGCCCGGCGGCGGCGGTGAGGGCCTGCACACGGTCCTCACCGACGCACGGGACCCGCGGGCCCTGACGGTGGCGGTGTCGACGGCCGGGGTGTTCCGCTCGGCGGACGGCGGCGCGAGCTGGGCCCCGTCGAACTCCGGGGTGTCCGCCGTGTTCCTGCCCGATCCGGACCCGGAGTTCGGGCAGTGTGTGCACAAGGTGGCGCGGGACGCGGCCGATCCGGACCGGCTGTATCTGCAGAACCACTGGGGCGTGTACCGCAGCGACGACGGGGGCGCGAAGTGGACCGACATCGGGGAGGGGCTGCCGTCGACGTTCGGCTTCGGCGTGGCCGCGCACCCGCACCGTGGCGGCACGGCGTACGTCTTTCCGATCACCGCGGACTCGGACCGGGTCCCGGCGGACCGCCGGTGCCGGGTCTTCCGCACCCAGGACGCCGGTGGGAGCTGGGAGCCGCTGAGCAAGGGGCTGCCCGAGGGCGACCACTACGGCACGGTCCTGCGGGACGCGCTGTGCACGGACGACGCGGACCCGGCGGGCGTGTACTTCGGGAACCGGAACGGCGAGGTGTACGCGTCGGCCGACGACGGTGACGCCTGGCGGCAGCTGGCGTCCCACCTGCCGGACGTGCTGTGCGTACGCGCTGCCGTCGTGGGGTGAGGTCTGCGGCCGATACCAGGAGCCACAGGATGCTCAGGGCAGGCGCCAGTCCACCGGCTGTGCGCCCAGTCCCGTCAACAGGTCGTTGGCGCGGCTGAACGGGCGGGAGCCGAAGAAGCCCCGGTCCGCCGACATCGGCGAGGGGTGCGCCGACTCGATCGCCGGCAACTGCCCCAGCAAAGGCCGCAGATTGCGTGCGTCGCGCCCCCACAGCACCGAGACCAGCGGCCGGTCCCGGGCGACCAGCGCCCGGATCGCCTGCTCGGTGACCTCTTCCCAGCCCTTGCCCCGGTGGGCGCCCGGGGAGCGCGGCGCTGTCGTGAGCGCCCTGTTGAGCAGCAGTACGCCCTGCCGGGTCCAGGGCGTGAGGTCGCCGTTGGACGGGCGGGGCAGTCCCAGGTCCGCGTGCATCTCCCGGAAGATGTTCTGCAGGCTGCCGGGCAGCGACCGCACTTCGGGCGAGACGGCGAAGCTCAGCCCGATCGCCATCCCCGGGGTGGGGTACGGGTCCTGGCCGACGATCAGCACACGGACGTCGTCGAACGGCTGCTGAAAAGCTCTCAGCACGTTCGCACCGGCGGGGAGGTAGGTACGGCCGGCGGCGATCTCGGACCGCAGGAAATCCCCCATGGTCGCGATGCGTTCGGCCACGGGCTCCAGGGCCTTGGCCCAGCCCGCTTCGACAAGTTCGTTCAGAGGTCGCGCTGCCACGACGCGTCACTCTACTGCCACACCGCGCCGCCGTTCCCGACGGGGAAGCCCCCTGTACGGAAGGGGCCCGCACGGGGTTAGTGTTCCTCCTCATACGTCGATACGTACGTCGATACGTGAGGGGGAGGCCGGGTGCGTCCAGCGAACCAGTCACCGGCCGCCGGAGCGGTGCCGGACGCGGCGCGCTGGGTGCTCGGCGTCGACTCGGGCGGCTCGGGCCTCCGGGTCGCGCTCGCCCCCGCCGACGATCCGGCCGGGGCCGCGACCACGGTGTCCCGCGAGCCGGTACGCACCGTGGCGACGGGCATCGACCCCCTGCATCTGCTGGAACAACTCCTGCCCATGGCACGGCAGTTGCTGGACTCCGTCGGCGATCCCGAGGTGGCCGCGGTCACCGTCGGCGCCGCCGGAATGGCGACCCTCGGCGACGGACTGCGGGCCGAGCTGCCGGGCGCGCTGAAGCGTGAACTGGGCGTCGGGCGGCTCGCGTTGGCCGGGGACGCCGCGACCGCGTACGCCGGCGCGCTCGGTCAGCGGCCCGGTGCGGTCGTCGCCGCGGGCACCGGCCTGATCGCCCTCGGCACCGACCTCGACACCTGGCGCCGGGCCGACGGCTGGGGGCATCTGCTCGGCGACAGCGGCGGCGGCGCCTGGATCGGCCGGGCCGGGCTCGACGCGGCGATGCGGGCGTACGACGGGCGGCGCGGTGCCAGTGCGGCACTGCTCGCGCTGGCCGAGAAGCGGTTCGGGCCGGCGGGCGAGCTGCCCGGCCGGATCTATCCGCGCACCGACCGGCCCGCCGTGCTGGCCTCGTTCGCGCCGGACGTGGCCCGCTGCGCCGAGGACGACCCGGTGGCCGCCGGGATCCTGCGCGACAGCGCGCGGCACATCGCGGAGGCGGCCGCGGCGGCCTGCCCGGCGGGTGGCGGCGAAGTCGCCCTCACCGGCGGCCTGTTCAAGATGGGCGAACCCCTGCTCGCGCCGCTCCGCGCGGAACTGGCGGAGCAGCTCCCGGGCGTCACCGTGGTCGCCGCCGCCGGTGACCCTCTGCACGGAGCGCTGGTGATCGCCGGTGCCCTCGCCGCAGATGCCCTCCGGCTGCCGAGGGAGGGGCGCCTGCTGTACGTCCCGTAGCTCTTGCGCACCCCCGCGGACCAGGACACTTGAAGCATCCGTAACTGAACGGACAATCACGGACGGATACCGCTCAGCTGCCCCCTGACCGAGCAACGGGGACCGGCGAGCCAGTAGCATGCGGCCGCATGAGCTCCCCCAACGGGCCCGCATCCGGCCTGCCTGTACGAATGCCGCGACCGCGCCAGCCCGGACGCCACCGCCGTCCGGAACCCGTGGCCGCCCCCGAGGGCGCACCGGCCCTCGTGCTGGCCGTGCCCGGCACGCCCAGTGCCGCGACGCGCATGCTCGCCGACGAGGTCGTGAGCATCGCCAGGTCCGAGCTTCCCGGCCTGGACGCGCGCGTCGGCTTCGTCGACGGGGAGACCACCGACTTCCCGGTGTCCGCCGAGTTCCCCTCCCTCGCGTCCGTGCTCGCGCACGCGGCCAAGGAGCGCACGGCGCGCTTCGAGCAGGCCGTCGCCGCCGGTGTCGAGGCCACGGCACCCGAGGGCCCGGTCGCGGTCGTCGTGCCGCTGCTCGCCGGCCCGGACAACGCGCAGCTGCGCCAGATCCGCCAGGGCATCGCCGACAGCCGGGTCGCCGCCGAGCTGACCGACGTCCTCGGCCCGCACCCGCTGCTGGCCGAAGCGCTGCACGTACGGCTCTCGGAGGCCGGTCTGGCCCGCGCCGACCGGGCCCGGCTGTTCACCGTGGCGACGGCCGCGGACGGCATCATCCTCGCCTCGGTGGGCGGCGAGGAGGCGGTGCAGGCCGCGGGGATCACCGGGATGCTGCTCGCCGCGCGGCTCGCCGTGCCGGTGATCGCGGCGGCGCTCGACGCGGAGGGCGCCATCGCGGCGACCGCGGAGCAGCTGCGCGGCTCCGGTTCCCAGCAGCTGGCGCTCGCGCCGTACCTCATCGGGCCCGAGCTGGACCCGAGCGTGCTGGAGGCCGCCGCCAAGGACGCGGGGTGTGCCGCCGCGGAGCCGCTCGGGGCGTATCCGGCGATGGGGAAGCTGGCGTTGGCCAAGTACACGGCGGCGCTGGGGATCACGCCTCAGCCGGTTGCCTCTGGCAGTTGAGCCGTATCGCAGCGGGCCCGGAACTTCGTGTTCCGGGCCCGCTGTCGTTTGTCCTGCCCTCAGGCGCCGGACGGGCGGAAAGAGCCCTGTCAGGCGAAGACGATGCAGGAGGCCGCCTGGACGCGGACCGCGCCTGCCCGTGTCGGGGTGCCGTCCCGGGGGTCGAGGCTGAACCAGGTCACGTCGCCCGAGCGTTCGTTCGCCGCGTAGAGATAGCGGGCCGACGGGTGCAGGGCCAGGTCGCGGGGCCAGTGGCCGCCGCAGGGGGTCGTCGAGCGGAGGGTGGGGTGCTCGCCCGTGGCGTCCAGGGTGAGGAGGGAGATGACGTCCTCGCCGCGGGTCGCCGTCCACAGGAAGCGGCCGTCCGGCGAGACGACGATCTCGGAGGGGTAGGCGTCGCCGCGCGGGGCCTCGACGAGGACCGGGACCTCCGTCAGCGGCTTGAGGATGCCGGTCGTGGCGTCCCACTGGCAGACCGTGAGGGTGGGCGTGAGCTCGTTGAGGACGTAGGCGTGGCCGCCTGACGGGTGGAAGGCCAGGTGGCGGGGGCCCGAGCCGGGGCGCAGGGCCGTCTCGTGGTGCAGGGTGAGCCGTCCGCCGGTGCGGGCGCAGACGCGGACCGAGTCCGTGCCGAGGTCGACGCTGACCGCCCAGTGGCCGCTCGGGTCCGCCAGGACCTGGTGGGCGTGCGGGGTCTGCTGTCGCTGCGGGTGCGGGCCCGATCCGGTGTGCACCAGCACCTCGCGGCCGGCCGGGTCCGGGGTGCCGTCGGCGCGCAGCGGGAGCGCGGTGACGCTGCCGGAGCCGTAGTTGGCGGTGAGCACGTGGCCGTTCCAGACGGACAGGTGCGTGGGGCCGTCGCCGTCGACCGGGGCGGGTTTGCCGGCCTGGGTCACCGGCGTGCTGTCCGTGCGGAACGCGGCGACCGCGCCGTCCGCCGTCTCGCTGACCGCGAGCAGCAGATCGCCCGCGACCGCCAGGTACGAGGGGTCGGGCAGCGCGTCCGTGGCGGCGAGGATTGTCAGCGAGCCGTCCGACGCGTCGACCGCGGCGGTGGCGATGCCGGGGCCGCCCGCCGCGGTGAACGATCCGATGTAGGCGCGCCCTGACTGACTGCCGGTCACTGCTTCCCCTTTCGGCGTGGCGGGCGCTGTGCCCGCGCGCCGACCGTAGCAGCGGGTCTAGACCAGGTCGTGCCGGGGAGCCGGGCGCCGCGCCGCGGTCCACTCCTCGCCGCGGGCCCGTGCCTGGGCCTCGGGGTGGTGGACGTAGGCCGGGGTGCTCTCGGTGGTGTCGTACGAGCGGTGGAAGACCGGGGTCGCGGAGCCGGAGATCGGCGGCACGATCCAGGACCAGTCGGCGCCGACCGTGCGGCCTCGGGACTCCTCGCGGGCGATGTGGGAGAGGAAGCGCTGCGACTCGGTGTGGTGGTCGGTGACGGTGACGCCCGCCCGGTCGAAGGAGTGCAGGACCGAGCGGTTGAGCTCGACCAGGGCGCGGTCCTTCCACAGGCTGCGGTCGGTGCTCGTGTCCAGGCCCATGCGGTGGGCGAGGTAGGGCAGGAGGTTGTAGCGGTCGGTGTCGGCGAGGTTGCGGGCGCCTATCTCGGTGCCCATGTACCAGCCGTTGAAGGGGGTCGCGCCGTAGCAGATGCCGCCGATCTCCAGGCACATGTTGGCGATCGCGGGTACGGCGTGCCAGCGCAGGCCGAGCTCGGACCACCAGGCCAGTTCCGGGTGGTGGAGCGGCACTTCGAGGACCGCGTCCGGCGGCAGGTCGAACCAGCGGGGCGGCTCGTGCGGGACCCGCTGCACGATCAGCGGCAGCACGTCGAAGGGGGTCCCGGCGCCGCCGCGCCAGCCCAGGCGGCGGGCGAACCCGGTCAGGCCCGCGCCGCGCGGATCGCCGACGATGTGGCCGTCGCGCTGGACGTGACCGGCGTAGCGGATGAGCTGTTCGTTCCAGATCCGCGGTCCTGGGCTGCCGGGTGTGTCCGGGGCGAAGACGGTGATCAGGGGGCGGATGCGGCCGCCGGGTGCGGCCTCGCGCAGATGGTCGGCGCAGGCCTCGGCGATCTCCTCGGCCCGGTCGAGATGGCGCAGGTCGCGGACGCGCAGGGAGCGCCAGTACAGGCGGCCTATGCAGCGGTTGGCGTTGCGCCAGGCGACGCGGGCGCCGAAGACGAGTTCCGGCGGGGTGTGCGTGTAGGTGCCCGTGGCGGCGAGTTCCGTATCGATCTCGGCGAGCCGGGGTGCCGGGTCGCCGAGCTCCTCCTCGGCGTGGTGGCGCCGGACGAAGTCGGCCGCCGCGTGCGCCACCTCGCCGACCTGCGCCCGGCCGTGCCGGGGGCGGGCGCCGTCGTGGGGCGCCGGCCCCCGCTCGTGGCGGGGCGTGTCGGGGGCGGCGGAGAGCCAGCCCTCCACGTCCCGTGGTCCGTTCCTGCGCAGGTCGCTTCGCATGACACATCCCAGCGGCTCGACAACGGCGCACGGCTCGCTCCCGCGCGGCTGTGTACCCGGGTGTCCGGGTGTCCAATGGCGCGGGGTTACCCTCCGGGCGGACTGATCCACCCTGTACGTGCCCCGGGAAAGTGCCTCACACGGGGCCTGGTTGTCCACGCCGATGCGAGACAACCACATGCGGGCCGCGGTGGGCGGCCGGTCACGGACGTGCGGGGAGCTTGGGGAACTGCGTGACAGCGCGCGTGCGTTCCTACGCGACCGGGCTCGCGCGCCGGGCTCCGCGCAGCGGTACGGCGAGTTCGACGAGGGCGTGTTCCAGGGCGTGCAGGTGGGCCAGGACGGGTTCGGCCTCCGCGGTCCCCGGCGCGGCGCCGGTGGAGCGGGTATAGGGGGCGGGGGTGGTGAGGGCTTCGACGGCGGCCTCCACGCGCCAGCAGGCGGCGGCGAGCCGGGCGTCGTGCGAGGCCTCCGGGTCGGCGGCGACGGAGGCGAGCCCGCGCACCTCGCGCGCGCAGTCGTCGAGCAGGGCGAGCACCTGCCGGGCCCGGCCCATGCGGGCTCGCAGCGGGCTGAACGGGTGCACGAGCGGCGCGAGCGAGAACCGTACGCGGGCCAGCAGCGACTCCAGTTCGGCGACGCGCGGCGCGGGATCGGCGGCGGTGTCCCCGGCGAGCCGGGCGGCGGCCTCGGCGGTGCACGCGTGGACGCAGCGCAGGGCGCGCTCGATCCAGGCGTCGGTGACGGAGTGCGTCGTCACCGGGAGGACGAGGAGCACGGCGAGCACGGCGCCCAGCGCGCCGACGGCGGTCTCCGCCACCCGCAGGGCCAGCAGCGCGGGGTCCAGGACGCCGAGAAGCCCGTAGAGCATGCTCGCCATGACGGTGACGGCGAGCACCATCCAGGTGTAGGAGACGGCGGCGGTGTAGAAGATCCCGAAGACGCTGACCGCGACGACCACGGCGGCCGCGACCGGCTCGTCGTGCAGCGGCACGGCGATCAGGAATCCCAGCACGATCCCGAGCACCGTGCCCAGGAACCGCCGGAAGCCCCTCACGAGGGTCTCGCCGCGCGAGGTGGTGTTCACGAAGACCCACCAGGTGGCGCCGACGGCCCAGTACCAGCGCTGATCGGAGAGCAGTTGCCCGACGGCGAGCGCGAAGCCGGCGCCCGCGGTCGCCTGGACGGCCTGTCGCGTCGTGATCCGCGCCAGTCCCCTGGCCACGGCCGGCGGGGGCACGACCGCGGGCGCCGCGATCCGGCGTTCGTAGCACCAGGCCCCGAACCGCACCGCGGACGCCACGGCGAGCGACATCAGCACGGCCGCGTAGAGCTCGGGCAGTCCGCCGGGAGTGACGTGCAGGAACTGCGCCGCGAAATACGTCATGAAGGCGAACACACCGAGCGAGTGCCCGCGCGGTCCCCACCGCCGCGCGTACACCCCCGCCCCGACGACGGCCAGGAACGCCAGGTCCCGGGCGAGGGGCAGCTCGTGCAGCGCGGCCGCGAGCGCCAGCACCGGGAGGCCGACGACGGGCAGCAGCGCCGTCGTCACCGCCTGCCCGCGCACCGTCGGGTCGGCGACCGTGAACAGGGCGAGCAGCGCGGCGAGGCCGCCCGTGATGGCGGCGGCCAGCGAGTGACCGGCCGTCCCGCACACCGTCACGGCCAGGCCGATGCCGAGCACCGCGCGGCTCGCGAACCGCAGCCGTGTCCTTCCCGGGTCCGGCGCCACGAAGGCCCTCTTCAGCAAGGTGCACCGCTCCTGTCCGTACATGAGTCCTGACACAAGTAAGGCGCCGCGGAGATCCCCGGGGGTCCGCAGCGCCATCGACGTACGTATCTGAACACCTGCACGGCTGATGGTTCAACAGGGGCCGAAAGCCCTGGGCCAATGGACCAGTTCATGGGGGGATACGGCAGCCAGTAGCGGGCCAACGGACCACTCGCGGTTCACCCCGGGCGGGCGACGCGCGCCGGGCCGCCGAAGCCGAGGGTGCCGGGCAGGAGCGAGCCCCTGCCACGAGAGGACCGCGTCATGCCGATCGGGGGTGCCGCCCGCCCGCTGGCGGGCCGCGTCGTCCAGCAACTCGTCCGCGTCACCATCCTGGACATGGCGACGCGCCTCGCGGCGCTGGCGTTCCTGGCCGTGCTGCCGATGCTCATCGCCTTCGCCTCGTTCTGCCCGCGCCCCGTCCGCGAGGACCTCCTGCACTCGGTACGCCTGCTGCTCGGGACCGGCGGTTCGATGATCTCGGGCATCGAGGAGCTGGCCGCGGGCGGCGACACCGCCGGGCACAGCTGGGGTGTGTCGGGTCTGCTGGTGGCCCTGCTGTCCGCCACCGCGTTCACCCGCGCCCTGCAGCGGCTGTGCGAGCGGTCCTGGGAGCTGCCGCGCTCCGGTGTCCGGTACGTGGCGTGGCGGTGGCCCGTGTGGCTGCTCGTGTGGG
Organism: Streptomyces sp. NPDC050264; assembly: GCF_040655895.1. Lineage (NCBI taxonomy): Bacteria > Bacillati > Actinomycetota > Actinomycetes > Kitasatosporales > Streptomycetaceae > Streptomyces > Streptomyces sp. NPDC050264. Next base: position 339,855 of record NZ_JBFAKV010000008.1, on the reverse strand, counting down.
TCGTGATCCTGGTCGCGCAGGGCATGCTGCACCGCGCGTTCGGGGCGGGGCCCGCCGTCGGGTACCTGCTGCAGCTGACGGTCGCGGTGCTGATGTGGTGGTGGACCCAGCACCTCCTGCTCGCCGGGCGGGTGCCGTGGCTGCCGCTGCTGCCGGGGGCCGTGCTGACCGGCGCGGGAGTGGTCGCGTTCTGCGGCGCGTCGGGGCTGTGGCTGCCGCGCACGCTGCGGATGAGCACCGAGCGCTACGGGGCCCTCGGCTCGGTGTTCACCCTGTTGTCCTGGCTGATCCTGCTCTTCACCATCGTCGTGTCCGGCATCGCCGTCGGCCGCACCCTCGCCCAGGAGGAGGTCCTGCGGCGCCGGCTCGACGAGCTGTCACGCTGACGTCGCGGTCACCCGGCCCGTGCGCACCGCGGTGGTCAGCGCCTTGTGGTCGCGCTCGTTCTGGTCGGCGTACGCCTCCGCGAAGTACCCGATGGCCCGGTCGAAGGCATCGGACCGGCCCAGGTAGGCGGAGATGGCGATCCGGTCGCCGGATCGGGCGTGGGCGCGGGCCAGCGTCCTGCCGCACAGCCGGGCGAACAGGCCCATGACGTCCGGGGCCATCAGCTCGGGCTGAGGTATCGCCTTCCAGTCCCGCAACTGCCGTATGTAGAAGTCGCGTTCGCGTCCGTCGAGTCCCTGGACCCGCTCCCAGCCGAGGAACATGTCGCTGGTCGCCTGCATCAACCGCTGTCCCGCGACGACGCGTTCGCCCTGATTGGTGTGGCTGCTGCGGCCCGCGAACTCGGCGAGGGCCGAGGTCTGCGCCTCCTTCGCCTGCAGCATCAGGGGGTCGCGGTCGTCGCGGCCGAGCAGCAGGACGACCCAGCAGCGGGTCCCCACGCTGCCCACCCCGACCACCTTCCGGGCCATGTCGACGACCTCGTACTCGGCGAGGAGCGCCCGGCGGTCGGCGGGGAGCGTGCGGGCGTACCGCTCGATGAGGTCCCGCAGCTGCTGTTCGAGATCCTTGCGCTCCACGTCCGGCAGGAAGCTGTCGAGCGGCATGATCAGCGGCGGGTCCGCGGAGATCCGCAGCTCGCCGTCGACCACGTGCGCCAGTTTGTCGAGCGCCTGCATGTGGTCACGGGTACGGGCCTTGTCGAGCGTCCGGGACACGCGGCGCCGGGTGCGCTTGTCGAGCCGCGTCGACACCGCGTCGTACAGCTCCTGGGCGTCGATCCGCGAGTACCACACGTCGAGGGTCCGCATCCTGGCGAACCGGCGCATCGCTTTGCGGTACGCGCGGACAGCCGAGTGCACCACGAGGGCGCGTTCCGGCCGGCGGAAGCCGTTGCCGCGGCCCGCGATGGCGAGGCTGGCCGCGAGGCGTTTGACGTCCCACTCCCACGGCCCGGGGAGCGTCTCGTCGAAGTCGTTGATGTCGAACATCAGGTGCCGCTCCGGGGAGGCGAGCAGCCGGAAGTTCAACATGTGGGCGTCGCCGCACAGTTGGGTCCGCAGTCCGCAGGCCGGGGTACCGGCCAGGTCGGCCGCCATCAGCCCGGCCGCGCCCCGGTAGAACCGGAACGGCGACTCGGTCATGCGCCCGTAGCGGATCGGGACCAGGTCGGGCAGCCGGCTCGACGACTGCTGCTCGATCACGTCGACCGGGTCGGGGCGGTCCGGCGCCGGGGTGAACTCGGCGTGGTCGGACCGCGGGACACGGGAGCGGGCCTCCCTCCCCCGGTCCGCCCGTTCCCGCGCGGTGAGATGTCGGCTCGTGGTCTCGGTCATGGCGCGCTCCCTTCACGGAGTGAGCACTGTGGGCCGCGCCCGCCGCGCCCGCGTCACCCTGTCGGTGTGAGCTCGCCTGCCAGGGGTGAGGCCGGGCGCCCGGCGGCGCCGCAGACTGCCGCTCATGGAACCGACGATGCGTGGACAGCGATGGCTGGCTCGTGCGTCCCTGGTCGCCGCGGCGGCCGCGGTCGTGGTGCTGGGAGTGTTCGCGGGGTTGCGTACGTTCGCTCTGCTGGCGGTGGGGCTCTGCGGTCTGGTGGTCACGGCGGCCGCGCTCTGGTGGGTTCTGAGCAGGCGGGGGGTGCTGCGGTTCCTCGCGCTGGCCCTGGCGCTGGCCGCTCCGGTGTGGGTCCTGGTGGCGTACAGCCGCGCCGATCTGCTGTGGGTGGTTCTCGTGTCGGCCGCGCTGTGGCTCGTCGCGGCCGGCGCCGGGCGGGCCGCTCTCGCGCCGGGCCCGGCCGCGGCCGCGATGCCGGAGCGAGCGGCGCCGCGCTTCCGGCACCCCGTCCTGATCATGAATCCGCGGTCGGGCGGCGGCAAGGTCCGCCGCTTCGAACTGCGCGAACGGGCAGGCGAGTTGGGTGCCGAGGTGGTGCTCCTGGAGTGGCGGGAGGAGACCGATGTGGCGGCCCTGGCCCGCAAGTGCGCGGCCGAGGGGGCCGATCTGCTCGGGGTCGCGGGCGGGGACGGCACGCAGGCCCTGGTCGCCGAGGTCGCCGCCGCCCTCGATCTGCCCTTCCTGGTGATCCCGGCGGGCACCCGCAACCACTTCGCGCTCGATCTGGGCCTGGACCGCGACGACCCGGCCAGGGCGCTGGACGCGCTGCGCGACGGCGTGGAACTGCGGGTGGATCTGGGCCGGGCCGGCGGGCGGCCCTTCGTCAACAACGTCTCGTTCGGCGCGTACGCCGAGGTGGTGCAGAGCCCCGCCTACCGCGACGGCAAGACGCGCACCACCCTCAACCTGCTGCCCGATCTGTTGATGCAGCACGAGGGCGCGCGGCTGACCGCGCGGGCCGGGGAGCACGAATTCACGGATCCGCAGGCGCTGTTGGTGAGCAACAACCCCTACGGCGCGAACGACGTCGCCGGGCTCGGCCGCCGTACGCGCCTCGACGGCGGGGTCCTCGGCTGCGTCGGGATCCGGGTCACAAGTGCGGCCCGCGCGGCGGGCCTGCTGCGGGGTGTCCGGTCGGCCGGACTGACCAGGGTGACGGCGACCTCCGTGGTCGTCGACGCCGACCAGGAGCGGATCCCGGTGGGCGTCGACGGCGAGGCGTTGCGGCTGAGCGTCCCCGTGCGCTGCGAGGTGCGGCCCGGTGCGTTGCGGGTGATCGTGCCCCGGCGGCGCCCGGGCGCCTATCGCGAACGCGCGCGGCTCGACTGGCGCCACCTCGGACGGCTCGGCCTGACGTTCCGGCACTGAGGGCCTGCCGTCGGGCCGGCCCGAACCACCGAGGCGCCCCGTGGACGGCTACATCGGCGACCCGTAGATCTTGTGCGCCTCGCGGCGCCCGTACATGACCAGCGACCAGATCACCAGGATGTCCAGGCCGATGATGATGGCCGACCAGAACGGGAAGTACGGCGTGAAGAAGAAGTTCTCCAGCGCGCTGAGCCCCATGACGACGATCGCGACGGCACGGGCCCAGGTGCGGCCGCTGAAGAGGTTGAAGGCCGCCGCGAGGATCACGATGCCGGTGATCATCTGGACCCAGCCGCGGACATTGGCGTCGAAGTCGAACGGGTAGTCGTTCTGCGCTTGGTAGAAGTTGTCGCTGAGGATGCCGGAAAGGCCCGCGATCGCGTGGAACGCGCCGCTGATCGCCATCACGCACACGGCGAAGACGACTCCGCCCACGACGAGCGCGCTCACATGCGGCTGCGGTTCGGGCGCGCCGGAGCCCGTCCGGCCCGCCGAGGTCTGCTCACTCATGTCGAACCTCCTCCTCGGGGGACCCGAAGCGTCTCCCCCGGCGCGCCCTTCCGGTTCACCCGCAGCGGATGAGCGCGGGCGCCGTCCTCACCGTCACCCGCACAAGGTGATGTGGCCGCCCGGGCCGCCGCGAGAAGGTCGCGGGTGGACCGGGCTGTCGCACAGGAGGTGGCGCCATGGGCGGGGCACAGGCGGGCGCGAGTTCCGGACCGGCCGGGTCGGCGGCCGGCGCCGACTTCGAGATCCGGGTCCGGGGCAGGATCGGCGAGGCCTTCAGGTCGGGGTTCAGCGAACTGACGATCGTGCTGCACCCCGCGGAGACGGTGCTGCTGGGAGCGGGGCTCGATCAGGCGGCCCTGTACGGGATCCTCGACCGCATCCAGGCGATCGGCCTCGAACTCCTGGAGGTGCGCAGGCTGCCCGGCCCGCGCGACGCCTGAGGCCGGGCGCGTCCGGGACGAAGCACCATCCGGACACGGGCCGGAGTCCCCTCGAAACAGGGCCGACAAGCCCCTTTCGGTGTCCGCGCCTCCCCCACCACCGTGGAGGGGAAATGCCCTGCACATGGGGAGGTGAGGGGCATGCACACAGGGGTGCTGCGCGCGGAGTCCGACAGCTTCGCGCGGGAGCCCGGGCGGGTGTCCGTCCTGCACGGACGGCTGCGCTCGCTGAGCCGTGAGCCCATGGGGGCCGACGAGGCGGTGACGACCTGCCTGGTGTGGGTCGCCGACGTCCTGGTGGAGATCGCGGAGGACGTGGCGGATCCGCACAGCGCGGGGGCCCTGATGCACAGGGCCTCGGCCGTGCTGGCCTCGGTCCCCGGGCCGTTGCCGGACACACCGGTCGCGCCGCCACCGCCGGCCGAGCCGTTGACGGGCCGTCAGCTCGCGGTGCTGCGGGAGTTGCAGCACGAGGTGTCGCTGCGGCAGATCGCGGACGGGATGTACGTGTCGTACAACACGGTCAAGAGCCATACGCGCGCCGTCTACCGGAAACTGGGCGCGCGGTCACGGGCCGAGGCCGTGGGACGGGCCCGGGAACTGGGTCTCGTGTAGCGGATCGTCCCGCACAGGCACAGCCACGTCCGGAGACCGGTGAAGAGGGTGGTCAGAGGAGTTGCAGTTCGCGGGCCCGCCGGACCGCGGCCGAGCGCCGGGAGACGGCGAGTTTGCGGTAGACGCTCTTGAGGTGCGTCTTCACGGTGTTGACCGAGAGGTACAGCTCCTCGGCGATCTCTTCGGTGGTCATCATCTGCGCGAGCCGGTCCAGTACGTCCTGTTCCCGGGCGCTGAGCCGCTCGGCGGGGTTCTGCGGCACCTCGCCGCGCTCCGGTTCGGCGGCGGTGCCGTCGGTCCGGCCCGGCCGCACGGACGCGAGCAGCACGGTGCAGGCGGGCCCCACGACGCGCAGCACCGGACCGGGGAGCCGGGCCTCGGCCACGACGGCGCCGACCTGTTCGGTCACCGGGCCGCCGCGCTCCACCACGGTCGTCATCCGCGCCACCAGTGCGCCGATCTCGCCGAGGAACGCGTCGGGCAGGACGCTCAACGCGGCGTCGGCGCGGGCGAGTTCGTGCCGGGCCCGGCCGGGGGCGCCACGGGCCAGCTCGACCCAGGCGCGCACGAGGTGCAGGGTGGCGCGTGTGGGCTCGGTCGTGGTCCAGGCGGGCAGCGGCGGCTGGGCGGCCAGGGTGGTGAGTTCGTCGGCGGCCCGGAACCGGCCGCGCAGCGCCTCCAGGAGCGCGAGTTCGACGAGGCAGTCGCGGCGCAGCGTGCCGTTCCCGGCGGCGCCGGCCGCCTTGAGCCCGCCGGTGAGGGAGGTTTCGGCCGCCTTGAGACTGCCGGCCCGGAGTTCGCCGCTGCCGCGGATGGTCAGGGTGAGGGCGGAGATCTCCGGGCACCTCTGCAGAGCGGCGTGCGGCAGGAGCGGCCGGACGGACTCGGCGTCGGCCGCGGCGGCCCCGGCCGCGCGCGGGCTGCACGAACGCAGCCGCTCCATGCGGATCACGGCGTGGGCGAAGCGGCCGCGCGCGCCCCGGCCGTCGTCCCCTGGGGGCAGCGCGTCGAGCAGCAGGGCGGCCCGTTCCAGGTCCCGGGCGCAGGCCCGGTCGTCGTGGCGGGCCTGCGCGACGGCCGCCGCGAGCAGGGCGGACTCGGGCACGTCCGCCGAGAGGCCGTCGGGGAGCTGCCGGGTCAGTTCGACGGGCAGCCGGGCCGTGGCCAGGCCGAGCACCTGGCCGATCGCCAGGTGGTGCACGATCAGCCGGGCGGCCCGGTCCCAGTCGCCCGCGGCCAGCAGGTGGCGTACGGCGTCGGCGAGCAGCCCGTGGTCGCCGAGCCAGCCGGCCGCGCGCCGGTGCAGTGGTGCGACGAGTCCGGGCGTCTCGTGGCGCAGGCACATCCGCAGCACGTCGGCGAACATCTGGTGGCAGCGGTACCAGCCCTGGCCGACGGGTTGCAGGAACGAGTTCTCCCGGACGAGGGCCGCGAAGTGTTGGCCCGCGTCGTCGCCGGAGAGCTCCGCGGCCAGTTCGGCGTTGACCCGCTCCAGCACGCTCGTCGCGAGCAGCAGGCGGCGCATGCCGGCCGGCTGCAGATCGAGCACCTCCTCGACGAGGTAGCTGGCGATGGCCTCGTCGTCGCCCGCGAAGTGCGCCACGAACCGGTCGGGGTCGGTGTGTTTCTCCATGGACATCGCGGCGAGTCGCAGCCCCGCGGCCCAGCCGTCCGTGCGGCGCCGCAGCGCGCTCACGGTCTGCTTCGATACGTCGATGCCGTGCTGGGCGAGCAGCTCCGCGGTCTCCCGGTCGTCGAACGCCAGGTCGGCGGTGCGCAGTTCGGTGACGTCGCTGGTGAGCCGGCCGCGGTGCAGGTGCAGCGGCGGGTCGCGGCGTGCGAGCACCACCAGGCGCAGGAGGCCCGAGGTGTGGCGCAGCAGGCTGGTGACGCCTTCCGCGATCGGCGAGTTGGGGGCCGGCTGGAAGCCGTCCAGGACCAGCACCACCGGTTCGTCGCGGGCGTTCAGCTGGGTGGCGAGCGCCGCCACCAGAAGGGGCCCCTCCCCCGCGGTGGCGGACTCGGGCAGATCGACCCCGGCCAGGCGCAGCGCGCCGGTCACCCGGGGCCAGAACACGCCGGGCTGTTCGGCCGGGCCGTCGCAGGAGACCCAGGCGAGCGGTCCGGGCGGGCGGGCGGTGTGGGCCCACTCCAGGGCGAGCGTCGTCTTGCCGGCGCCGACGGGCCCGACGACCACGGTCAGCGGGCCCAGGACGCCCCGGGCCAGCCGGTCCGTGAGGCGGGGCCGGGGGACGAGCCAGGCAGGCAGCGCCGCGACGGTACAGGCGGCCGCGGTGTCCGGGCCGACGTCCCGCCGGGGCTGTGACCACGCGTCCATGGGTGGCACCTCGCTCTCGGGGCGCAGTGACGCGGCACAGGCCAGTGTGGGCCCCGGCGGGCGGGAGAGAGCGTGCGGCGTCCGCCATCTCATCCGGGTGAAGTTCCGGCGCACGACGGCGCATTGCGGGGCGCCCGGTGCCGGGACGCCCCGCTGCCTTCAGGTCACGGACGCTGCAGGGCGGCGATCAGCTCCTCCTCCCGGTCCTTGGTGAGGGAGGTGCGCAGCACGGTGGGGTGGAAGGGGCGCACGGCCTCGCGGACGCGGTCCGGGGTGGAGCGCCGTACGAGGGCGAAGACGGCGGCGTGGCCCGGTTCGAGGGTGGCCGCGATCTCCTTCACGAAGTTGTCGTGGATACCGATGTCCGACAGCTTCCCGGCCAGGGCGCCGGTGGCGGCCCCCACCGCCGCACCGAAGACCGGCATCAGGAAGAGCAGCCCGAACAGCGAGCCCCACAGGGCGCCGCCGGCCGCGCCTGCCGCCGTGGTGTTGTAGGACTGCCGCACATGGATCTTGCCGTCCATGGCGCGCCAGGTGAGAGCGGCGTCCTCCAGGTCGAGCAGTTCCTGCCGGGACAGGTCCTTGGCGAGGCGCATGACCGCCTCCGCCTTGTCCTTGTCCTCGAATCCGAGCACGACGAGATCGGCCATCAGGACCTCCTGCGGTGGTTGCGGGTCTTCGGGTCCGGCCGTTTCTCGGGCGCGACCGGTTCGCCCAGGCGCTCTGCCGCGGCGAGGAGTTCGGCGGCGACGGGTTCGAGCGCCTCCAGGGTCAGGAACCCCTCCGCGACGGGTACGCCGCCGACGTCCCGGATGGCCGCGCGCAGGTACTTCGCCCACACGTGCTCCAGCAGGACGAAGGCGGCCGCGCTCCCCGGGTCCATGGAGTCGGCCATGTCGCGGATCTCGACCAGGGACAGGCCGAAGGCATTTCCCTCGGCCAGGCTCGGATACTTCTCCTCGGCCGCCCGGAGGCGGTCACCGGAGACGCCGAGCAGGGCGCCGACCGTCTCGCCCATCCCTTCCGCCTGGAAGTCGAGGGTGAACAGCTCCCCGCTGAACTCCTTGCGGACGAAGAGCATGTCGAGGACGCGGATCTGCCCGTTGGCCTCGAGGATCCCGAGCTCCTCGACGATCCGTCCCTCCAGCTTGGCGTCGGGGCCGAACTCGACCACGAGGAGTTGTACCGGTCCGATCCCTGCCATGGTTCCTCCTTCGACGGGCCTTCTCCCTCACGGGCCCCAGAGAAGCGGTGACACCGGCGGTAGCGCGTCACCCGCCGGAGGTGAGCAAGGCGCCGGGCGGCGCGGGGACGCTGGCCGTCGGAGGTACGACGCCCATGAGCGAGGAACCGATACCGAAACGGGACGACGCCGCACCGGCCACCGGCCAGGCCGCCGAGTCCGAACTGGTCCGCCTGCGCGCCGAGGTCGAGGAGCTGCGCGACCGGGCCGGCACCGAGCGGCGCCGCCGGGTCCGGCTGCTGGCGCTGCGGCGCGCCGTCGCGGCGGTGCTGATCGCGCTCGTCGCCGCCGTCTCGGTCGCGTCGGTCGTGGGGGTGTGGGGTTCGCGGACCACACTCAACACCGACCGCTGGGTCGCCACGGTGGGTCCGCTGCCCGAGGACCCCGACGTGAACGCCGCCGTGTCCACGTATCTGACGACCCAGATCTTCGACCAACTGAACGTCGGGCAGCGGCTGTCCGAGGCCCTGCCGCCGAAAGCGACCTTCCTGGCGGCGCCGGTCACCGGGGCCGTCCACGACTATCTGCAGAAGTCGATCTCGAAGCTCCTCGCGACGGATCAGTTCGAGGATCTGTGGCGTGCGACGAACCGGTTCGCGCACAAGCGGATCGTCGCGGTGCTCGACAGGAGCAACGCGAACGTGCGGGTGCGCGGCGACACGGTCACCCTGAACCTGCTGCCGATGGTCAACAACCTGCTCAACTCCGTCGAGCAGCAACTGCCCACGCTGTTCGGCAAGAAGCTCGATCTGCCGACGCTCAAGTCCGGCGAGGTGCCGCCCGATCTGCGGCAGCGGATCGAGAAGGCGCTCGGGGTGACGCTGCCGGCGGACTTCGCGCAGATCCGGCTGTACAACCGGCACGACCTGGGTCAACTCCAGGAAGCCATGGTGGTGTTCAAGCGCGCCGTAGTAGGCCTGGTGATCGCCGTTCCGGTGCTGCTCGGTCTCGCGCTGTGGGCGTCGCCGAACCGCCGGCGTACCCTGCTGCAGCTCGGACTGTGGCTGGTCGTGACGGTCACCGTGCTGTCGGGCGTGCTGCGGGCGGTGCGCGGCCAGTTGCTCGGACAGGTGCCGTCCGGCGTCTACCGCGACGGCCTGTCGGCCGCGCTGTACACGGTCTTCACGACCCTGCGCGACCGGGGCGGCCAGTTGCTGTGGCTCGGCGTCGCCATCGCGGTGGTGGCGTATCTGGCCGGGCCAGGACGACTGCCGGTGTGGCTGCGTCAGCGCACGGCGCAGGGAGCGCGGGCCGCGGGCAGCTTCCTGTCACGGGCCGGCGACCGGGCCGCGGGCCACACGTCGGTACGGCCGTGGATCGCGCGGCACGCCGATGTCCTGCGGGTGGCCGGGGTCGTCGTCGCGGCGCTGGTCGCCCTGGCGCTGTCGTCGTGGACCGGCCTGCTGGTGGTGGCTGTGGTGCTGGCCGCGTACGAGCTCGCGGTCACGCTGCTCGCACGGCCCGAAGGCTCACCCCCGGCAGGTGAGGACGTTCCGGGGACACCGGCCGAGACTGGCGCACCCAGCTGACCGAGGGCAGGAGAGAGCGCATGAAGACGCAGACGCACGCCGGCCGGGTCGGCCCGGTCGGCGACGGCAGCGGGCGATCGCGCCTGTGGGGCCCGTACCTGAGCGAACGGCAATGGGGCACGGTCCGCGAGGACTACAGCGCCGGGGGCGACGCGTGGTCCTACTTCCCGCACGACCACGCCCGTTCGCGTGCCTACCGCTGGGGCGAGGACGGTCTCGCCGGTCTCTGCGACGACCAGCAGCGCCTGTGTCTGGCCGTCGCCCTGTGGAACGGGGCCGACCCGATCCTCAAGGAACGCGCCTTCGGCCTGACCAACGGTGAGGGCAACCACGGCGAGGACGTCAAGGAGTACTACTTCTACCTCGACAGCACCCCGAGCCACTCCTACCTGCGGTACCTGTACAAGTACCCCCAGGCGCCGTACCCGTACAACGATCTGGTGGAGGTCAACCGGAACCGCACGCGGCAGGAGTTCGAGTACGAGCTGCTCGACACCGGGGTGTTCGACGACAACCGGTACTTCGACGTGACGGTGGAGTACGCCAAGGCCGCGCACGACGAGATCCTGATGCGGATCACCGTGGAGAACCACGGCCCGGAAGAGGCGACGCTGCACGTGCTGCCGACGCTGTGGTTCCGCAACACCTGGTCCTGGGGCGACCATCCGGACCGGGACGCCCGGCCGCGGCTTCGGGCCGTCGAAGGCCCGCGCTCGACCGTCACCGTCCGGGCCGACCATCCGGAGCTCGGCAGCTACGACCTGCGCTGCGCGGGCGGGGTACCGCTGCTGTTCACCGAGAACGAGACCCATCACGAGCGGCTGTTCGGCACGCCCAGCGCGTCCCCCTACGTCAAGGACGGCATCGGCCGTTGCGTCGTCGACGGCGAGGAGGCCGCGGTCAATCCGGCGCAGGAAGGCACCAAGGCGGCCGCGCACCACACGCTCACCGTGCCCGCCGGCGGGGCGGAGACGCTGCGGCTGCGCCTGGGACCCGCCGGTGCCCAGCTGCCCCTGTCCCGCGGATTCGACTCCGTGTTCAAGGACCGGATCGCCGAAGCGGACAACTTCTACCGTGAGTTGACGCCCAAGGGGTCGAGCGAGGACGAGGCGCGGGTGTTCCGGCAGGCACTCGCCGGAATGCTGTGGTCCAAGCAGTACTACGCGTTCGACCTGGAGACGTGGCTGGCTGAGCACGATGTGACGCCGTGGAGCCCGCCGCGCGACGGGGTGCGCAACCACGAGTGGTTCCACATGGTCAGCGGCGACATCGTGTCGATGCCCGACAAGTGGGAGTACCCCTGGTTCGCCGCCTGGGACCTGGCGTTCCACGCCGTGGCCCTCTCCGTCGTCGACGTCGACTTCGCCAAGGCACAGCTCGAACTCCTGCTGCGCGACCGCTTCCTGCACCCCAACGGCCAGATCCCCGCCTACGAGTGGAACTTCGGCGACGTGAATCCGCCGGTGCACGCCTGGGCCGCGTACTTCGTGTACACGGTGGAGCGGGCCACGACCGGCCGGGCCGACCACGCCTTCCTGGAGCGCACCTTCCAGAAGCTGCTCACGAACTTCACGTGGTGGGTCAACCGCAAGGATCCCGACGGCCGCAACGTCTTCGAGGGCGGCTTCCTCGGCCTCGACAACATCGGCGTCTTCGACCGCAGTGCTCCCCTGCCCACCGGCGGCTCCCTGGAGCAGGCGGACGGCACCGCCTGGATGGCCCTGTACTGCCAGTCGATGCTGCAGATCGCGCTGGAACTCGTCGAGCGGAATCCCGCGTACGAGGACCTGGTCGTGAAGTTCGTCGAGCACTATCTGTGGATCGCTGCCTCGATGGACCGGATCGGGAACCTCGGGGACGAACTCTGGGACGAGGAGGACGGGTTCTTCTACGACGTGCTGCGGCTGCCCGACGGGCGGGCGGACCGGCTGAAGGTCCGTTCCATGGTGGGGCTGCTGCCGCTGTGCGCGTCGACCGTGTTCCAGCCGGAGCAGCTGGCCCGGCTGTCCGGTCTGGGCGAGCGGTTGCAGCGGTTCGCCGAGCGCCACCCCTCCCTGTCCGTGACGCTGTCCTCGGTGACGGCCGGCACGTCGGGCGGGCCGCGGCTGCTGTCCGTCATGGACGAGAAGAAGCTGGTGCGCGTGCTCGCCCGCCTCCTGTCGGAGGAGGAGTTCCTGAGCCCGTACGGGGTCAGGGCCCTGTCCCGCCGGCATGCCGAGCACCCGTACACGTTCTGGGTGCACGGTGAGGAGTACAAGGTCTCCTATCTGCCCGCCGAGTCGGACACCGGCATGTTCGGCGGCAACTCCAACTGGCGCGGACCGGTGTGGCTGCCGATGAACACCCTCGTCGTACGGGCGCTGCTCAATCTGTACGGCTTCTACGGCGACGACCTCACTGTCGAGTGCCCGACCGGCTCGGGGGTGCAGAAGAACCTGTACGAGGTCGCCGAGGACATCAGCTCCCGGCTCACCCGCATCTTCCTGCGCGGCGAGGACGGCGGGCGGCCCGTGTACGGAGGGCAGGCCCCGTTCCGCGACGATCCGCACTGGCGCGACCTCGTCTCCTTCTACGAGTACTTCCACGGCGACAACGGCGCCGGCATCGGCGCCTCCCACCAGACCGGGTGGACGGGGCTCGTCGCCGCCCTGATGAAGATCTTCGGCACGCTCGGACCGGAGGACTTCCGCCCCGGGCACACGAGGAGGAGGAAGAGCCGATGACCGAGTTGCCCGCACAGCCCGTCGTCCACGAGGTCAACACCCGTGTCTGGCTGCGGGAGACCGAGCAGCGCACCGGCCGGACGACCGGACTCGGGGACGTGCCGAAGGATGTCTGGGACGAGATCACCCCGGCCGGGATCGACGCCGTCTGGCTCATGGGCGTCTGGGAGCGCAGCCCGCGGGGGCGGTCCATCGCCCTGGACAACCCGGCCCTGCGCACGGCCTTCGCCGAGGCCGTCGAGGACGTCGGCGAGGAGGACATCGCCGGGTCGCCGTACTGCATCCGCCGTTACGAGGTGGACGCGGCGCTCGGCGGCGCCGCGGGCCTGGCCGCCGCACGGGCCGAACTCGACCGGCGGGGTGTCGGGCTGCTGCTCGACTACGTGCCCAACCACGTGGCCCCGGACAGCCCCTGGGTGGGCGAGCACCCCGAGTACTTCGTGCAGGGCGCCCCCGAGGACGTGCTGCGCGATCCCGCGGCGTTCCTCGACACGGGGCGGGCCGTCCTCGCGCGGGGCCGCGACCCGTTCTTCGCGCCCTGGCCGGACGTGGTGCAGCTGAACGCCTTCAGCCCCGCGCTGCGGCAGGCGACGGGCGAGGTGCTCGGCCACATCGGCGTGATCTGCGACGGCGTCCGCTGCGACATGGCGATGCTGCTCATGAACGCCGTGTTCGCGCGTACCTGGGGCGAACGGGTGGGGAGCCCGCCCCAGCAGGACTTCTGGCCCGAGGTGCTGGCCGCCGTCCGGCGCCGCCACCCCGGGATGATCTTCGCGGCGGAGGCGTACTGGGACCTCGAATGGGCCCTGCAGGAGCAGGGGTTCGACTTCTGCTACGACAAGCGCCTCTACGACCGGCTGCTGCACGAGAGCCCCGACTCCGTCCGGAGTCACCTGCGGGCCGGCGAGGAGTACCAGCGGCGTCTCGTCCGGTTCCTGGAGAACCACGACGAGCCCCGGGCGGCGCGCATGCTCGCCCCGGACAAGGAGCGGGCCGCGGCCGTGCTGATCGCGACGCTGCCCGGCGCCACGCTGTGGCACGAGGGGCAGTTCACCGGGCGCCGGGTCCATCTGCCGGTCTTCCTCGACCGGCGTCCCGACGAGCCCGCGGACGCGGCGCTGCGCGCGTTCTACGAACGGCTGCTTTCGGGTGTGCACCGCAGCGGCATGCGCACCGGCCGCTGGCAGCTGCTCGACTGCGTCGGCTGGCCCGACAACGACTCGGGCCGGGACCTGATCGCCTCCTGCTGGACGGGGCCCGCGGGCCGGTTCCTCACCGTGGTGAACCTCTCCGGCCATCCGGCCCAGGCCAGGATTCCGCTCCCGTGGGGTGAACTGGGCGCGGAATCATGGGAGTTGACCGAGATCCTCGACAACGACCGCTACGGCCGCTCCGGTGCGGAGCTCCTGGAGAGCGGTCTGTACGTCGACCTGCCGCCGTGGGGTACGCATCTGCTGTCCGTCGTGGGCAACGCGTCTGCGGCTGCCGCCTAATTCCCGCTCCACTGAGCGCCGTTGCGTGACTGGAAGGCCGCGACGGCGCTCTCCACTGTCGGGAAGAACCGCTCCGGGGCGAAGGTGCGGTTCAGGCCGTAGCGCTCGATCTTGCGCCGCACCGGGTCCTTGAGTTCGGCGAAGACGAGGCGGACGCCCCGGCCCTGCAGGGTCTCGTCCAGTTCCTCCAGGATGTCGGCCGCGGTGGTGTCGACGTCCGTCACCGGTTCGGCCGCGAGCAGCACCCACTGTGACGGCGGGGTGGTGCGTGTGGTCCGCAGGACCTCGTCGCGGAACGTCTTGGCGTTGGCGAAGAAGAGGGGCGCGTCGAAGCGCAGGATCACCAGGCCGGGCAGCCGCGCGGCGGCCGGGTGCGAGCGCACGTCGTGATAGCCCTCGATGCCGGGTACGCGGCCGAGCACCGTGCTGTACGGCCACCAGGCGCGCCGGAAGACGTTCAGGATGGACAGCCCGACCGCGACCGCGATGCCGGGCAGCACACCGAGCAGCGCCACGCCGAGGAACGCGGCGATGCAGAGCCAGAACTCGGCCTTGCGCTGCCGCCACAGCCTGGCCGTGCCGCGCCCGTCGGCCAGCGACAGCGACGCGGTGATGACCACGGCGGCCAGAGCGGGCTGCGGCAGGTTACGGAAGAGGCCGGGCAGCAGGACGAGCATGAGGAGGATCAGCGCCGCGCCGACCAGTCCGGTCAACTGGGTTCTGGCACCGGCCCGTTCGGCCACCGCGGTGCGCGATCCGCTGGTGCTCACCGGGAATCCCTGGAAGAGGCCGGCGGCCAGGTTCGCGGTGCCGATCGCGATCATCTCTTCGTTGCCGCGGACCTCCTGGCCGGTGCGTTCCGCGAAGGCCGACGCGTTGGAGATGGTGTCGGCGAGCGAGACCAGGGCGATGCCGAGGGCCCCGACACTCAGCGGGCCGAGATCGCGCCAGCCGATGTCGGGGACCGTGAAGGGGGGCAGCCCTTTGGGCAGTTGGCCGACCAGTCGTACGCCGTACCCGCCGAGGTCGAGGGCGACGGTCGCGCCGATGGCCAGGACCACCATGACGAGTACGGCCGGCACCTTCGGCAGCAGCCGTTGCAGGAGCAGGACCAGCGCGATGCAGCAGCACCCCACGGCGACGGCGGCCGGAACTGTCTTCCCGTCGGCCAACCCCCTTGTGAAGGCGTCCAGTTCACGGATCAGCCCGTTGGCGTCGGTGGAGAAGCCGAAGAGCTTCGGCAGCTGGCTGACCAGGATGGTCAGGGCCAGGCCGTTCATGTAACCGATCATGGTCGGCTTGGAGATCAGATCGGCGACGAAGCCAAGCCGCGCCACCCCCGCCAGGAGCGTGATCGCCCCGACCATCAGGGCCAGCGCCGACGCCAGGGCGACGGCGCGGGCGCTGTCCCCGCCGGCGGCGAGCAGCGGCAGGATCGTCGCGGCGATCATCGGGCCGAGCGAGGAGTCGGGGCCGAGCACCAGGATGCGGGAGGGGCCCGCGACGGCGTAGCCGAGCAGGCAGAGCACGGAGGTGTAGAGCCCGGTGATCGCCGGCAGCCCGGCGAGTTCGGCGTAGGCCATGCCCTGGGGCACCAGGAGCGTGGTCAGGACGACGCCCGCGACGACGTCCTTGACCAGCCACTCCCGGCGATAGGACCGCAGGGTCGTCAGACCGGGCGGTTGTTTCATGGGCCGCCTCGGTCAGTAGAGGGTGTCCCGCCGCACCACGCACAGGCCCCAGATGACGACTCCGTTCAGGGCGATCAGGGTCAGGGACCACAGCGGGTAGTACGGGATCGACAGGAAGTTGGCGATGATCATCAGGCCGGCGATGCCCACGCCCAGGATTCGGGCCCACTTCTGGGCAGTGAACAGGCCGAAGCTGACGGCCACCGCGATCAGACCGATGACCAGGTGGATCCAGCCCCAGGACGTCAGGTCGAACTTGAAGACGTAGTTGGGTGTCGTCAGGAAGACCTGGTCGTCCAGTACGGCCATCAGGCCGCGGCAGAAGGCCATGGACCCGGTGATGAACAGCATCACCGCGGCGAAGATCGTCAGCCCGCCGGCCGCCGCGAGCGCGGCGTCCGAGCGCTGGTGCGAAGTGGTCGAGGTGGCCATGACAGGACCCCTTGTTCGATGAGGGTGCCGAGTGCACCGCTCTGCCGCCGAGTGTCGGGGCCGGGGGACGGCCGGTCGTCACCCACCGGGGGTGACGCCCGGGCGGGAACCCGCCGCAAGGCTGGCGGTCCCGCCTCCGGCGGGCCCCGGACCGGAAAGCGAGGCGATGACCGTGCCGCCCACCCCAGAGGGAACAGACGTCCGGCGGCGCCGCGGCACCATGGCGCGCAGAGTTCTCGCGCCGCTCGCCCTGGCCCAGTTCATCTGCAGCTTTGCCGGGTCGAACATGAACGTGATGATCCACGACATCAGTGAGGACCTCGACACCACCGTGCAGGGAGTGCAGACGGCGATCACCGTCTTCCTGCTGGTGATGGCGGCGCTGATGATCCCGGGCGGCATCCTCGCCGACCGCTACGGGCGCAAGCGCTGTCTCGTGATCGGTCTCGCGGTGTACGGAGTGGGCGCGCTGCTCAGCGCCGCAGCGCCGGGCCTCGGCATCCTCATCCTGGGCAACTCGATCCTCGAGGGAATCGGCACCGCACTGCTCATCCCGCCCGTGTACATCCTGACCACGCTCCTGTTCACCGAAGTGACCGGCCGGGCCCGGGCCTTCGGGACGATCATGGCGATGGCCGGCGTCGGTGCCGCGGCCGGGCCGCTGGTCGGCGGGCTCATCACCTCGGCGATCAGCTGGCGGGCGGCCTTCGTGTTCCAGGCCCTGGTCATCGTCGTGATCATCCTGCTGAGCCGGCACCTCGACGATCCGCTCCCGCCGGACCCCGGCCACGAGTTCGACACCGTGGGCGCGGTCCTGTCGGCCACCGGTCTGGTGCTCCTCGTCATGGGCATCCTCGCGATCGACGACAACGGCTGGCTGGCAGGCGGCCTGCTGCTGCTCGGCGCTCTGCTGCAGGTCCTCTTCTTCCGCTGGGTACGGTCCAGGGAAC
Source organism: Streptomyces sp. NPDC050264 (assembly GCF_040655895.1). Classification (NCBI taxonomy): domain Bacteria; kingdom Bacillati; phylum Actinomycetota; class Actinomycetes; order Kitasatosporales; family Streptomycetaceae; genus Streptomyces; species Streptomyces sp. NPDC050264. Next base: position 322,681 of record NZ_JBFAKV010000008.1, on the reverse strand, counting down.
GCCGCGGGGCCCGGCCCCTGCTGTCGACCGCGCTGTTCCACAACCGCACCGCCAACCTCGGTCTGATCACCCAGCACACGCAGTGGCTGATGCTCATGGGCGTGTCGTTCGTCGTCGCCGCCTATCTCCAGGTCGTCCGCGGGTACAGCGCGATCGAGACCGGCCTGATCTTCACCGCGTCCACGGCGGGCCTGCTCATCAGCTCGCTCGCCGCCGCGCGGCTCGCCAGGCGGCGCTCCCAACGCGCCCTGATCATCGCCGGTTTCGCCCTGACCGTCTGCGGCATCGCCGTGCTGCTCGCCCTGTCCGCCCAAGGTTCCCCGAGCACCTGGCTCTCCACCCCCGGTCTGTTCCTCATCGGTGTGGGCTGCGGGGTGATGCTGACGCCGTCGGTCAACGTGGTGCAGTCGAGCTTCCCCGAGTCCATGCAGGGCGAGATCTCGGGCCTGTCGCGCAGCGTGTCGAACCTCGGTTCCTCGGTGGGCACCGCGGTCGCGGGCACGATCCTCGTCGCCGACCCCGCCGTGGGACCGTACGCCGCCGCGCTGGTGGTCATGGGCGTCATCGGGCTCGGGGGGCTGGGCGCCGCCGCGCTGCTGCCCCGGACCCCGCCGCCCGGCCGGCACGAGTGAGGAGCGGTCAGCGCCGCTCGTACACCACCGCTCCGGCGACGACCAGGTCCTGGAGCGAGGCGCGGCGCCGGCTGAGCGGGACCCAGCACAGGCCCAGCGGGAAGGTCACGCACAGGGCGGCGCGCAGCAGGGAGCGGGGCAGTGTCAGCGCGTGGCCCGCGCGGTCGGTGACGTGCAGCCCCATGAGGCGGCCGCCGGGCGTGCAGCCGAGCGCGGTCCAGCAACCCGCGAGGTAGACGACAGCGGCGATCCAGCTGACGGCGCCCGCGAGCGGGCCCGGGAGGTCGGGCATCCGGAACGGCGGCCCGGTGACCAGCAGCACGGCGCAGCCGACGGCCAGGTGGATCACGAGACCGGCCAGGGCCAGGGTGAAAGCGTCGAGGACGGCCGCGACACCGCGCGAGACGAGGCCGGCCGGCTCGGACCCCTCTCTGCCGTCGGACGTCGTCACCGGGCCTGCCGGGGAGGCGGTTCCGCGGTGGTGTCCGGGGGCGCCCCGGCCCGGCCGAGCAGCCGGTCGGCGAGCCGGTTGACGCTCCGGTCCCCGCGCTGTCCGAGGAGCCGTATCGCGTCGACGGTCTCCGCGGTCATGCCGCCGCCGGTGTCGCGGACGATCCGCCCGAGGTCGATCTCGCGGAGCACCTCGCGGGTGAGCCCGACGAGGTCGATCCGGGCGATGACCCTGTCCACGTCGACGCGGTCGGCGATCCGGTTCACGTGCACACGGGCCGCGATCCGTTCGACATCGACCCGGTCGGCGACGCGGTTCACGTCGACGCGGGCCACGACGGCGTCCAGGTCGATGCGGTCGAGCACGGCCGTGACCACCGGGCGGATCAGCGCGCCCGTCACGTCCGCGAGGGTGTCCAGCGCATACCGCGCGCACCGCGCGACGAGACCCGCAGGTGTGTCGACCATGCCCCGACCCAAGCAGATGCCCCGGGCCGGGGGCATCCTCCGCGGCGGGTGAGCCGCGCGCCGTCAGGCGACGTGCGGTCCGCCCAGATAGGTGCCGTCGCGGTCGTAGGGCCAGGCGTTCGCGGTGCAGCCGTGCAGGCCCTTGATCTGCTGCATCATCGCGGGGGCGGGCCGGCCGGGCCCCGGACAGGTCTCGTGTCCGTGGCCGATCCGGTGTCCCACTTCATGGTTGATGATCAGGGCCCGGTACTGCCCTATCGGCCCGTCGAACTCGGGTGAACCGCCCACCCAGCGCCGCAGGTTGACGACCACGGTGCGACCGATGCTGCAGTTCACCTCGCCGCCGGTGTCGAGGCCCGCGGAGCCGCAGAGGCAGTCCACCGTGTGCGGAGTGGCGATCTTGACGATGAAGTCCCGCGGTCCCGAGCCGACGAGCTGGAAGGAGTCGACGCCGTCGCGGCTCCAGCCGCGCGGGTCGCCCAGGATGCCCGCTATCTCGCGCGCGGCGTTGTCGGCCTTCAGGCCGATGCCGTCCTCCACCTGCACCTTGTAGCGCCGCAGCCGCTGTCCCGTGCCGACCGCGGAGCCCTCGCCGTGTGCGGTGGTGAAGGTGCCGGGGCCCACCACGGGCAGCACGCCCGGCACGGCGCCCATCGCGGGCGGGCTCGGCGCGGCTCCGGTCCCGGCCCGCACGCAGCGCGTGATGGCGACTTCCTTGGTGTGCCGCCAGTACGCGTACGCGGCGCTGCCCGCGACGAGTACGGCGGCGATCACCGCGCTCGCCGCCAGCAGCCGCGTGAGGTGTCTTCGCACTCTCCCGGCACAGCGTGCGGCATGACGTTGTGGGTTCACCCTGGCCCCCCTGGATCGTGAACCCCTAGATCCTGCCACTTGGTTCGGACCAGTCCCCTGCCGCCCCCGTGAAGATCAACCGCTGCTGGGCACCACGCAGTTGTCCGGCTGTGGGCCTCCCCTGGGCCAGCCGATGCCGGCGACGTCGACCTTGCGGGTCTTCGGGTCGAGTTCGACGACGGCGACGGGTTTGTCGTAGGCGTTGCCCGCGTTGGTGAGGCAGATCCAGCCGCTGGTGCCGGCGACGCGGTGGCGGGACTCCAGCCGGGGCCATTCCGCCGCGATCCGGCGCAGGGGCGGCACGACACTGTCGGTCTGGGAGTTGGCGAGGAAGACGGCCGCGGCGATGGTCTGCACGCCGTCGTGGACCAGCATGGTGCGGGAGTCGTCGAGTTGCACGGGGCCGATCCTGTCGCCCATGCGGCCGATCAGGCGGCGCAGGGCCGCCAGCTCTTTCTGCGGCTCCGTGAAGTATCCGGGGCGGGTGGCCGCGCCGGGGTGCTTCTTGTCCCAGTCGCGCAGCGCCAGGTCCCAGGCCTCGGGGTGGCCGGGAGCGGTGTACTGGACCGTCACCGTCGGTTCGGTCGCGCCGCTGCCGCCGCGCAGGATCTCCCAGTCGTCGTCCTTCATATAGCGGTTGAGGGTCGCGGAACCGGAGCCGCTGATGATCGTGTACTTCTTGCCGTGGCAGGGCGTCCCGGCCAGTTTCAGGGCGAACAGGCGCAGGTGGACGGGGCGCCCGGCGAAGTACACATAGCGTGCGTCCGAGTCGCAGATGTTGAGGCTGATCGCGGCGAAGTCGTTTCCGCTGTCGCCGAGTTCGGCGATCCCGGGCGAGCGGAACGGCTGATCCTGGGGGCCGGGCGGGCCGGCCTCCTTGTGGCTGAACGCCCGGGCGAGGGAGGCGTTGTAGATGTCGCCTGGCCGGGTGTCCTTGACCAGGACGGTCTCCGCGTCCTTGAACCCGCGGTGGTAGTTGGCCAGCGCCGCGGCCTGGTCGCTGTTGGTGGGGATGATGCGGGCCAGGCCGGGATAGGGCGGATCGTCCTGGCCGGGCTCGGGGTTGGCCGGGTCGTCGCCGCTGATGCGGCTGGCGAGGACCGGGATGCCCAGATCCTTCGTCAGGTGGGCGATGGCGGCCTTGGTCTCTTTGAGGCTCAGGTTGAAGCCCGTGACGGCGCGCAGGTTGTCGCGCCTGTCGTGTGCCATGGTCTCCAACTGGTCGACGACCTTGGCCTGTTGGCCGTAGTCGGTGCCGGGGTTGGCGAGGACCAGCCGGAGCAGGGGCGTCTGTTCGGAGCGGTTGGCGCGGTACTGGGCCAGATAGGCACCCTGGATCTCGCTGCGCAGCTGCTTGCGCTCGGCGGCGAGGCCGGGATGCAGCGGCAGCACCATGGCGACGGTCACGTGCGGCTTGTCGCCGACGAACTTCTCGTTCTCCTCGGCGATCGCCCGGGCCACTTCGGTGATCTCGGGGGTGTCGAAGTCGTAGCCGGAGCCGTTGACGCCGACGCATTCACCGGCGCTCTTCTCGACTCCCCGGGCGCAGCTCTCCGGGCCCTTCGGACCCGGCCAGAACACGACGCCGGCGGCGATCACCGCGAGGGCCCCGACCACCGTCAGGAGCCGTCTCAGCAGCGTCGCCCAGAAAATGACGTACAGCCTGTCCCGCACCTTCGCCCACCCCGCCTCGTCGCGCTTTGCCGGTCGATCAGCCGAATCCGATGTGCCGGGTGCACGTGCACCGCTTGAGGGGCTGTTTGGCGTCCGCCCTGTCCCCCCATTCGCGGGCGATGCGGGCGAGCTGCTCGGCGCCCTCGGCCGCCTTGTCCGCGTCGGCCCCGGCGAGACCGCGCCCGGCGACGACCTCGTCGGCGATGTGCGCCAGCTCCTCACTGAGAGCGCTCAGTTCGCCTCGGAGTACACCGGGGACCGTGTCGGCGAGGGGCCAGGTCCGTTCGCCGCTCAGCCATGCCGCGTGCAGCAGCCGGTCGATCCTGCGGCGCCGGGCGTCGCCGCGCACATGGATCTCGCCGTGTGCGCGGGCGAGGCGGTCGTCGGCCCTGCCGAGCAACGGCGCGTCGGCGATGGCTAGCAGCTCCTCGCACCAGTCGCGCGCGGACCGGGTCAGGAAGACCTCCGAGAGGTAGCGCGTGACGTGGTCCGCGCCGTCGGAAGCCAGCAGGTGGTGCATACGGTGGGCCGCGGCGGTGCCGAACCGTCCGTCGGCGTGGCCGTCGCCGAGATCCCGGTAGTGGCCCTGCAGCACGGCGTGGGCGGTGTGCCAGGCGCCGCCGTCCGGCCGCATGCGGTGCAGGCGGAGCATGAGCAGACGGCGCAGGCCGAGGTCGCCGATGAAGTGCCGGGGGCAGGGCGGCCAGCCGCTGTCCTCCAGGAGCTCCGCGGCGCGGTACGCGGTCAGCGGGTTCTCGCGGCCCTCCTGCGCGGCCCGCAGCACGGCCTGGGCGCACTCGGCGTCATGGGCGACCGAGAGGTGGCTGAGCAGGTCGAGCCAGCGCTCCCGGTGGGCGGGCGGCAGCTCCTCGGGGTGCTGCTGGACGACGAGTTCCGCCAGCAGTGCCTCGTCCACGGGGCGGTCCCGCGTGCTCTCGGTGCCGGGCAGCCGGGCGTCCAGGAGTTCCCAGTCGGTGGACTCCTCCCACTGTTCGAGGGGCAGCGTCGCGGTCGCCTTGCCGAGCCGGGTCACGACCAGCGGCCGGCCGGCGCTGAGCCGGTGGATGCCGGTGTTGATCCGCAGCCGGGCGGCGTTGCCGAGGTCGTCGCGGCCGACGTGCCAGCGTTCGTTCGCGGTGCGCTGCTGCTCCCGCGTCAACCGGGGCATCCGCACCAGCAGCACGCCGCGCCACAGGGGCGCGCCGTCGGGGGTCGCGCCCGCGGGCCGGGTCCACCGCGGGAGGCCTCCGGAGCGCGGGTCCCACTCGGCCGGTGCCGCCGGATCGCCGCCCGCGTAATAGAGGAAGCGTCCGCCGTCCTCCCGCCGGGCCGTGGCCAGGATCACGAGGCGGTCGAAGCGCTGCTGTTCCCGGTCCTCCAGGACCGGCTTGAGTATCCGGCGGCCCAGCGCCGTGTCGGCGTGGTCGAGCAGCAGCGTGGGCCGGCCCGCCCTGGACAGCCGCCCGCGCTTCGAGCTGTACGCGGCCTCGACGTCCTGGCGCAGGGCCAGGAAGAGGAAGCCCTCCGCGATCCGGCGGGACTCGCCGCCCCGCTGGAAGTCGGCGGCCAGCCCGCGCAGTCCGGAGCGGGGTTGACCGCCGGCGCCGGGGTACTGCCCGTAGAAGTCGGTGAGGGCCTTCTCACCGTCGGAGGAGACGCGGGCCAGCAGTCCGTCGATGAGGGCGTTGACGAACGGTCCGATGACGGGGGTGGTGACCAGGCCGGCGAGGAAGCCGATGTAGTTCCTCACCGTGCCGCGCAGCACTCCGCGCCAGAACGATGCCGGGGGCAGCAGTTCGTCGAGCCGGCGCACCGCGTCCACGAGGACGTTGACGGAGGCGCGGCCGTCGCTCGCGGCCACGGCCGCGAGACCGGCGTACAGCCGCGGCATCGCGACCGGTCCGCCGTCGCCGTCCCAGTCGCGGTACTCCAGGGCGACCTTGCGCAGCACTTCGGTCATCTCCGAGCGGGCGCGCGGCCGCTCGTCCGGCGGAACCCGCAACTCGGCCGCGGCGCAGTCGACGTGGGCGACGGGGACCCAGGGCTTGAAGTGCCGCTGGACGGAGCGGAGCAGCCGCCCCTTGCCCATGCCCGGGCCACCCATGAACAGCACGACGGGCAGGTCGGGACCGAACAGCGGGTCCTTGTTGCGTCCGGTGCGTGTCTTGCCGACCAGCCGGGCGATCAGGCCGTCGTGATCGAGCAACGCGTCGAATCCGAGATCGTCCCCCACAGACCCCTCAGCCATCCCCTGGTCGGATCTTCGTCCGGTGGGCCGTCAGGTTAGCGAAGCGACACCGCTCGCGGGTCCCGATCGCACAGCTTTCCGCAAAGTCCTGCACGGCCACCACTGCGTCAACTATGGCCCCTCACAGCCGTGTTGACACCTACCGTTCGGACCATGGCCAGTTGCCGCCAGCTCTCCGCACGGGGTTCGCGGGCCGACCCGGTCACCGCGCCGCCGCGATCGCCGCCTTCAGTACGTCGCTCAGGGGCGTCGGCGCGTGCCCGGTCAGGGAGGCGAGCGCGGGGCCGACCGCCGCGAACTCGCCCTGGCGAGCGGCTTCGAAGAGGCCGACGAGCAGATCGGCCTGCGCCGCGGGCACTCCGTGCGCGAGGAGCCCCGCACGGTACTCCTCGTCGGGGACGACGACCCGCTCTATGTGACGCCCGGCGATGTCCGAGGCGAGTGCCGCGATGTCGGCGAGGTCGAGGGAGTCGGCGCCGGTGAGCGCCGGGGTCGGACCGTCGAATCGGCCCTCGTCGGCCAGTACGAGCGCGGCCGCCTCCGCCAGGTCGGCGTGGGCCGTCCAGGAGACCGGGCCGTCCTGCGGGGCGATCAGCCGTCCGGTGCGCACGGCGTCGCCGAGCATCATGACGGCCGACGTCGCGTAGAAGCCGTTGCGCAGAACCGTGTGGGCGATGCCCGCGTCCCGCAGCGCCTGTTCGGTGGCGGCGTGGTCGGGCATCGGGGCGAAGGGCGACGTCGGGCTCGCGCCCATGTGGCTCGTGTAGAGGACGCGGCGGGCGCCCGCCGTCACGGCGGCCGAGATCGCGGCGCGGTGTCCGGCGACCGCGCTCTCGCCGGTGGAGTCGGCGGAGACGAGCAGGACCTGCTCGGCCCCTTCGAAGGCGTGGGCCAGAGTCGCGGGCTCGGTGAAGTCGCCGCGGCGGACGCGGATGCCGCGCTCGCTCAGGTCGCGCGCCGCGTCGGGGGTACGGACGCTGACGCCGATCCGGCCGGCGGGGACCCGCTCGAGCAGCTGCTCGACGATCCCTCGGCCGAGCTGACCGTTGGCTCCGGTAACGATGATCATGACGCCTCCGGGCGAGTGCGGGTAGAGGGGTGATGGCGATGACGGGAAGCGGGTGACGACAGGCGTAAGCGCCGCTAACACCTCAACGCTAACATCGATAAATTATCGGCGCTAACAGCATCCTGTTACCGTTGCCGTATGAGCGTCGACGATGTCACCGCCGAGGGCGGCCCCCGGGAGCGGATCCTCGCGGCCACGGCCACGCTGCTGTCCGAGGGCGGCGAGGAGGCCGTGTCGACCCGCGCGGTCGGCGCGGCGGCCGGGGTACAGGCCCCGACGATCTACCGGCTCTTCGGCGACAAGCAGGGGCTGCTCGACGCGGCGGCCGCCGAGGGGTTCGCGGCGTACCTCAGCGACAAGACGGAGCTCGAACCGACCGACGACCCGGTCGCGGACCTGCGCGCGGGCTGGGATCTGCACCTCGGCTTCGGGCTCGCCAACCCGGCGCTGTACCTGCTCATGTTCGGCCGCAGGCGGCCCGGCGCGGCCCAGCCGCCGGCCGCCGTGGCGGGCTTCGAGGTGCTCGCCACGCACATCCGCCGGATCGCCGAGGCGGGTCGGCTGCGGGTCACCGAGGAACGCGCCGCGCAGCTCGTGCACGCCGCGGGCAGCGGGACGACCGTCACCCTGATCGGGCAGCCCGCGGAGCGGCGGGACACAGAGCTGTCGGTCCTCGCACGCGAGGCGGTCATCGCGGCGATCACCACCGACACCCCCGCGGCCGAGGCGCCGGGACCGGTCGGGGCGGCGGTCGCGCTGCGTGCGGCCCTGCCGGGGACCGCCGTGCTGACCGGGGCGGAGCAGGCGCTGCTGCGCGAGTGGCTGGACCGGATCGCCCGGCAATGACGACAGCGCGGGCCCGGTCGGGCCCGCGCTGTCGCCGTGGGAGTCGGTGTGTCAGTGCCGCTCGGCCAGCACCTTCAGGATGTCGTCCGTCGCTCCGGTCTCGCCCAGGCGCGGGAAGATCCGCTCGACGCTGCCGCGGTGGGCCTCGGCGTCCATGTCGGTCATGGCGTCCGTGGCGAGGGTGACGTGATACCCGTGCTCGTGGGCGGCGCGGGCCGTGGACTCGACGCCGATACTCGTCGCGACACCGGTCAGGACGACCTGCGTGACGCCCCGGCGGCGCAGCTGGAGGTCGAGGTCCGTGCCGTAGAACGCGGACCAGTTCCGCTTGGTGACGACGGTGTCCTCGGGGTGCCCGGCGAGCGCGTCGACGATCTCGTCCCAGCCCGCGGGCCTGGTCCTCGCGCCGGTCGGCGCGTCCGTACGGCCGGGCGTCGCGTCGGCACCGTCGGCGGCGAAGGTGACGCGGACGAGGACGACGGGCAGACCCTGGGCACGGAAGGCGTCGGCGAGCCGCACCGTGCGCTCCAGGACGTCGGCCGTGGAGTGGGGCGCTCCGGGGATGCCCATGATGCCGTTCTGCAGGTCGACGACGACGAGCGCGGACGTGGGGTCGAGCGTGGTGACGGGCATGGTGAATTACCTTCCGGCAAGGGGAGTCGGGTATCTACGCGTCCCGGCCGACGCGGCTCAGCGAGCGGTCGGCCAGGCACGCGATCAGGAACAGTGCGGCCACGGCGACCAGCAACCAGGCCATGCCGTGCAGGCCGGCGCTGGTGGCGCCGGACCGGAAGAAGACGGCGTTCGCCGCGGAGGCGAGCAGCGCACCCAGGTAGGTGAAGGTGCGCAGCAGCCCGGAGGAGGAGCCCATACGGGCCGGGTCGGCCTGGGCGTACAGGGCGTTCTGGTTGGCGAGCCCGTTCAGGCCCTGGGGGATGCCGAAGAGCACGCCGAGGACGACGAGGAGCCAGATCGGGCTGCCCGCTCCGAGGAACAACAGGGCGGCGCAGCCGATGAGCTGGACGACGGCGCCGACGACGAGCTTGCCGCGCACCTGCGGGCGGCGCCCGGTCAGTGCGGTGACGACGATCGCCGCCAGGGACATCGGCAGCAGGAGCAGCCCGGCGTGCGGGGCACTCAGTCCGCGCCCCTCCTGGAGCCACTGGGTGTAGCCGTACAGGAAGGCGTACGAGGTGATGTAGGCGAGGAGTTGACGGCCGTAGGTGGCGAGCAACGGGACGTTGCCGCCGAGGACCCGCAGGTCGATGAAGGGTCCGTCGAGGGCCAGCTCCCGGCGTGCGAACCACACTCCGCTGACCGCTCCGAGCACGGGCAGGTACCAGCGGCCGGTGCCCGGGTCGGTCAGGAAGAGCATGAACGCGGTGAGGGACACCGCGAAGAGGAGCATGCCCGGCACGTCCGTGCGGACGTCGGAGCGGGCGGCCGTCGTTTTCGGCAGCCACAGCGCGCCGAGGACCAGACAGGCCGCCGACAGCGGCACGTTGACCCCGAAGATCAGGTGCCAGCCGCCCGCGCCGATCAGCAGGCCGCCGAGAGTGGGGCCGATGACGGCGATGACCTGGGCGGAGATCGACAGCGCGGCCAGGATGCCGCTGGGGCTCTTCAGTCCGGTGCGGTCGGACTCGGCGCGCAGCAGTGACATGGAGGCCGGGTAGGCGGCGGACGTGCCGAAGCCGAGCAGCACCCGGGAGGCCACGAGGACCCACAGGTTCGGTGCCAGCATGCCCAGCAGGCCGCCGATCCCGACCAGGGCGGTGCCCGCGAGGTAGAGGCGGCGCGGCCCGAACGCGTCGACGAGCCGGCCGATGACGGGCTGGCCGACGGCGGTGGCGAGGTAGAGGCCCGTGACCAGCCAGGCGGTCTGCGCGGGCGGGGCGCCGAAAGCACGGCCGATGGGGATCAGGGCGACCGCGAGCATCGAGGAGTTGATGGGGTTCAGGACCGAACCCAGGACCATGGGGACGACGAGGCGGCGGTCGAAGCCGGTCGGGCCGGCCGTGCGCGCCCCGCGTATCCGCTCGGCGAGCCGGCTCACGCCTGGGTCACTTCGTCGATCAGCTCCATGGCCGTGATGACGGCTTGCAGCTGCTCCTCGGTGCCGTGCTCCTGCAGGGCCCGCGCGAGCCACTCCTGGCGGGCCCGCCGCACGCCCCGGCCGCGCTCGCGCCCCGGCCGGGTGAGGGAGACGAGCTGGCGGCGCCCGTCGTCGGGGTCCTGCCGGCGCTCGACGAAGCCGGCCTGCTCCAGCGAGATGACGACCTTGGCCATGGACTGCGGCCGTACGTTCTCGACGACGGCCAGCTCGCTGGCGGTCGCGGCGCCGATCTTGTCGAGCCGGGCGAGGACGGAGGCCTGGGCCGGGGAGAGGTCCGACTCCCCTTCGTGGCCCGCGAGCCCGTCGATGTTCTCCAGGGACCGCAGCTTGCGGCGCAGGCGGGGGAACATCACCCAGATCTCCCCGGCCGCCTGGACGGCTGCCGGAGAGAGCGGTTCTACGTTTTCGGACATGCCTCCACAGTAGATCGACAGCCAGGACTGTGCAACCTGGGCTGTCTTTCTTGTCGCGCCGCACCGGAGCACGGCCTGTTGCCTTATTGACGGGCCCCCGCCCCGCCCGTACGTTCCGACGCGCCGTCATCCCTTCATCACCCGCATCACCACCGAGGAAGGAACGACACCCATGCGAAGACGCCCTTGGCCCGGACGCCCCCTCGCTCTCCTTGCCCTCCCCCTCGCGGGGCTGCTCGCCGCCCTCGCCCTGCCGTCCCCCGCACACGGCGCGGGCTCCGGCTTCACCGGCACCTGGGCCGCCGCGCCGACCGGCGTGCCCGCCACCGACAGCACGGTCTACGAGGATCAGACGCTGCGCCAGATCGTGCACACCAGCGTCGCGGGGCGCACGGTCCGTGTCCGGTTCACGAACGAGTTCGGCGCCGCCCCGCTGGCGATCGGCGCGGCCCACGTCGCGCACCAGGCGGCGGGCGGCCCCGCCACTGCCGTCGATCCGGCCACCGACCGGGTGCTGCGGTTCGGCGGCCGGCCCTCGACGACGCTCAAGGCCGGCGCACAGCGCTGGAGCGACCCGGTGGCCCTGCCCACGGACCCGGGCGGCTCCCTGGTGATCAGCCTGTACCTGCCGCGCCGCACGCCCGCGGCCACGGTCCACTCCTCGGCGTTCCAGCACGGTTATGTCGCGGCGGGCGATGTCGCGGGCAAGCCCGACGTGACGCCGGCCCGGACCATGACGAGCCGCTACTTCCTGTCCGGCGTGGCCGTCGACCGGCAGCGGCACACGGCCGATTCGGCCCTGGTGGCGTTCGGCGACTCCATCACCGACGGCTCGAACACCGAGGTCGACGCCGATCACCGCTGGCCCGATCTGCTCGCCGCGCGGCTGCGCGGGGACCGGCGCCTCGCCGGTACCGGAGTGCTGAACGCGGGCATCGGCGGCAACCGCCTGCTGCGCGATCCGAACCCGCCCGCGGGCTCCCCCGCCGAGTCCTACGCCGCGTACTTCGGCGAGAGCGGTCTGAAGCGGTTCGACCGGGACGTGCTGCGCCAGCCGGGGGCCCGCGCCGTCGTGGTACTGCTCGGCGTCAACGATCTGGGGCACCCGGGCACCACCGCGCCCGCGTCCGAAGAGGTGTCGGCTCCCGAACTCATCGCGGGGTACAGAGAGTTGATCCGCCGCGCCCACGACCGTGGACTGCAGATCCTCGGTGCGACGATCCTGCCCTTCGAGGGCGACACGCTCGGCTTCCACACCCCCGCCCGGGAGGCGGTCCGGCAGGCCGTGAACCGGTGGACCCGCACGAGCGGTGCCTACGACGGGGTCGTGGACTTCGACGCCGCGCTGCGCGACCCGGCCCACCCCGGCAGGCTCCTCGCCGCGTACGACAGCGGCGACGGTCTGCACCCGAACGACGCGGGCATGGCCGCGATGGCGGGGGCGTTCCCGCTGCGGCTCCTGAAGAACTGAGCACAGCGGTGCCCCCGCCCACACAGGGACGGGGGCACCGTCGCGCCGGCTCACTTGTGCAGGAACACCGCCACCGTACGGGCGGGCACCTCGAATGTCCCCGAACCCGCTTTGTACGACGCCGACTTGACGACGTCATCCGAGCCGCCGGACTGCGTCGGGTGCAGCCGGTAGCCGGACCCGGCGAGCGCCGCGACCGTCTGACCCTGCCGCTGCGGGGTCGCGTTGAGCACGACCACGAGGTCACCCAGGCGCATGGTGATGACGCCCGGCGTCTGGCCCTTGCCGGAGAGCGGGAAGGAGAGCTCCTTCTGGACCTGGCCGGACGTGGCCAGGTGGAAGGCCGGCTCGGCCGTGCGGATCTTCAGGAGGTCCTGGTACGCGGCGGACGTGCCGTTGACGGCGGCGCAGCCGGGAACCTGAAGCGACGTCAACAGAGGTTTCGCATACGGCCACTTGGGCTGGTTGTCGGCGGCCGGTGGCAGACCCCGGCCGAAGCCGTTGCCCGCCCGGCAGTCCCAGTGGACGGCGTTGAACCAGTCGCCGCTGTCGAACGAGTTGCGGTCCAGGGACTTGGACCGCAGCAGATCGGTGCCCGCCTGCGACAGGGCGGGGCCCTGCGAGAGCGCGGCCGTGGCCATCGCGAGGACCTGCATGCGCGAGCGGTCCGCCGTGCTCGTGGTCGCGGGCAGCTTGTACGCCAACGTGTCGTACAGGGACTCGTTGTCGTGCGCGTCCGCGTAGGCGAGAGCGTCGCCTGGGGCGTCCGCGTACCCGGCGGGCGCGCCGTTGTAGTCGACGCCGGAGCCCTTCACCTTCTTCCCGTCGCTGTCGGTGAACTCGTAGGCCGCGAGGTTGCCCGACAGGCCCACCTTGATGAGGTCCTGGTAGTGCAGCAGGCGGGCCTTCTGCTCGGCCGATGTGCCGTTCGCCGTCGAGGAGTTGGGGTCGGTGTAGAGGCCCGAGGCGAAGCCCTGCACGCCCGGGTCCTCGTCGAAGGGGCTGCCGCCGCGCACGGCGTCGCGCGCCCGGTCGGAGAAGGTGGCGATGCCGGTGCCCGCCATGTTCTTCTGCGTGGCCTGCACGAAGCGGGCGTCGTCGGCGATCTCGCCGAAGTTCCACCCCTCGCCGTAGAGGATGATCTTCCTTCCGTCGACGCCGTCCTTCTTCACGGTGAGCGCGTCGAGGGCCTTCCTGACGGCGAGGATGTTGGCCTTGGGGTGATGGCCCATCAGGTCGAAGCGGAAGCCGTCGACCTTGTACTCCTTGGCCCAGGTGACGATCGAGTCGACGACGAGCTTGCCCATCATGGTGTTCTCGGGCGCGGTATTCGCGCAGCATGTGGAGTTCGCGACGGAGCCGTCCTCCATGAGCCGCTGGTAGTAGCCCGGCACGATCCGGTCGAGCACGGACGTCTTGTCCTGTCCGGCGGCCGCCGTGTGGTTGTACACGACGTCCATGACGACGCGCAGCCCGTCCTCGTTGAGGGACTTGACCATCTTCCGGAACTCGACGGTGCGCCGGGTCCCGTCCGGGTCGGAGGCGTACGAGCCCTCCGGCACGGTGTAGTGGTACGGGTCGTACCCCCAGTTGAACGCGTCCTTGGCGGCCGCCTTCGTCACACACTCCTGCTGCTGGTCGCTGTCGGCGGCGTAGGACGCCAGGTCGCAGTCGGGCGTCGCCTGTTCGGACTTCTTCTCGGGGATGGTGGCGATGTCGAAGGCCGGCAGCAGGTGCACGTACGACGTGCCGGATGCGGCCAGGTCGCGCAGGTGCTTCGTGCCGTCGCTCTTCTTGTCGGTGAAGGCGAGGTAGGTACCGCGGTCCTTCTCGGGTGTCGTGTCGTCGGCCACCGAGAAGTCGCGGATGTGCAGCTCCTGGATCTGCGCGTCCTTCATGGCGACGGCCTTCGGCTTGGCCAGGCCCGTCCAGCCCTTCGGGGCCAGGGACTTGTCGTCCAGATCGACGGCGAGGCTGCGCTCCGAGTTCGCGGTGAGGGCCACCGAGTAGGGGTCGGTGACCTTGTTCGTGACGAGTTTCTGCACGCTCGGCGCCCAGACGGTCACGGCGTACCGGTACTGCTTGCCGCGCCAGGCCGCCGCGGAACCGGTGACGGACCACACGCCGCTCGCGGCGTCGCGGCGCATCGCCCGCTCCTTGCCGCCCAGTTCGAGGCGCACGTCCCGCGCGGTCGGCGCCCACACGGACAGGGTGACCTCGCCGCCCTTGAACACCGGCCCCAGGGAGGCCTTCTCCGCGGCGCCCGCGTACACGTCGTCCAGGGCGCCCGGGACCTGGACCCCGGTGGCCGTGAGCAGGGCTCCGTTCGCCGCGCGCTGCGTCGCGATCAGCTGCCCGCGCAGCGCGTCACGTACCCGGTCGCGGTCGCGGGGGTCGACGGTGAACGCCGGATAGTCCTTCAGGTGCGGGTACTCGGCCTTCTGCGCGTCGGTCAGCGCGCCGGGGTTCAGCCGAAGCCAGTGTCCCTCGCTGCTCAGGGCCCCGTCCTGGACGGTGATGCCGCCTTCGGGGGCGTAGACGAGCTGCTGGCTGGTGGCGGCGGTGGCCGTCACCTTCCAGACGACGGTGTCGGCGTCGATCCACTGCGCCTTCGCCGCGGACAGGTCCAGGTCGCCTCCCGAACCGACGGACGGCAGAAGGTAGTTGGTGTCGCCCGAGGTGAGCCACACCTCCTTGCCGTAGGTGGCGAAGTCGAGGGCGCGGTCGGTGGAGATGTCTTTCTCGTCGCCCTTGTGGAGGATGTAGTTCAGTGAGGTCGCGCCGTCGGCGAGCGGCACCTCGAAGATCAGGCCGTAGGCGTCCTCGCCGGTGGGCTGGAGCGGCTTCGACCAGTCGGTGGGGTTCGCTGCGCCGGTCCAGGTGTGCAGACCCCAGCCGTCGTAGTCGCCGTCGGCGCGGTGGACGTGGACGACGGCCTTCTTCTCGTCCTGCGGCGGATAGACGCCGTCGGGGCGCGTCGTCGTCTGGTCGTCCTTGCCCTGTGCGACCCAGACCTCGCCGGTCTTCGCCAGGTCGACGGTGCGCTGCGGTCCGTCGGCGCCGTCGCCGTTCTCGATGGTGTATGTCAGTGCGCCCGCGCCGTCCGGGACCTTCACCCAGGCGAAGGCTCCGTAGGCGTCACGCCCGATGAACCTTCCAGTCTGGTCACCGGACTTGAGGGTGGAGCCGTCGTAGTCGCCGTCCGTGCGCTTGTAGTGGACCACGGCGTAGTCGCGGTCGACGGCGGTCGGCTTCTCGGGCGCGGGCGGCTGCCCCGCCGTCGATGCGGCGAGGGCGCTCGCGGTACGTCCGGCACGGTCGACCACAACTGCCTTGTAGCGCAGTGGTGTTCCGGCCGACACGGTGTCCGGCAGGTACTGGGTGATCCGGTACGGGGCGTGGTCGACGGAGCCGAGGGTGCGCCACGCGCCGTTCCCTGCCTGGGCGGCGAAGACCACGCGGGCGGACGCGCTGCTCCCGGGGTCGGCGGAGAGTGTGACCGTGCCGGTGGCGCCCGCGGCCGGGGCCTTCAGCGACAGCGTGGGCCTGCCGGCCGGCGCGGGGAGCTTGCTCTCGGCGCGCAGGACGAGTGACGACAGGGCCGGGACGGTGACCTCGATGTGCCCGCCGGACGCCTTGACCGTGCCCGAACCCCCGTACAGGGCACGGAACTTCGCCGACTCGACCGGCAGCTCGACCGTCTTCGCCTCGGTGGCGTTGTTGACCGCCACGGCGTACTCGCGGTCCTCGCCGGTGCGCGAGAAGGCGTACACCGAGTCCTCGGCGTACAGCTCCTTCTGTGCTCCGTCGGCGAGCGCCGGGTTGTCCTTGCGGAGCTTCGAGAGCGCGGCGATCGCCTTGAACAGCGGATGCGTGGTGTCGTACGCGTCGTCGGCGTGGGTGCGGCCGGTGCCGAGTTCGTCGTCGTCGAGGTAGTCGGCGACCTTCGAGGCGAACATCGTCTGCCGGGCGTCCTTGTCGCCGCCGGGGCCGGTGAAGCCCTGCTCGTCGCCGTAGTAGACGACGGGGTTGCCGCGCGACAGGAACATCACCTCGTTGGCGAGCTGGTCGCGGCGCAGCAGCTCGGCGTCGGAGGCCTTCGGATTGTCGGCTTTCAGAAAGGAGCCGATGCGGCCCATGTCGTGGTTGCCGAGGAACGTGACCTGCTCGTAGGCGTTCGCCTTGCCGGTGGCGTACTTGTAGTCGTCCGCGAAGACCCTGGCGAGTTCGTCGGCCGACGCGCCCTGCGAGGCGTAGGCGCGGGCCGCGTCCTGGAACGGGAAGTCGAGCGTCGCGTCGAGGCGGCCCCGCGTGACGTACGGGGAGGTGACGTCGGTGTCGGCGGAGTACACCTCGCCGAACATGAAGAAGTCGTCGCGGCCGCGCTGGGCGGCGTACGTGTCGAGGGCGGTCGCCCACTGGGTCCAGAAGGCCAGGTCGACGTGTTTGGTGGTGTCGATGCGGAAGCCGTCGACGGCGAAGTCCCGCACCCACTTCTTGTAGATGTCCTCCATGCCCTTGACGACCTCGGGCCGCTCGGTCCACAGGTCGTCGAGTCCGGAGAAGTCGCCGTACGTGGTCGACTCGCCCTCCCAGGTCGAGTCGCCGCGGTTGTGGTACATGGTCGGGTCGTTGAGCCAGGACGGGACCATCTCGCCCGTGTTCCTCGGCGTGTACGGAAAGGAGTCCGTGTCGACCTTCGCCGTGCTCTTGCTGTCGGCCGCGTCGGCCGCGTCATCGAAGGGGCGGCCCTCGGTGTCGAGGTACGGGTAGGCGCCCTTGGGGCGGTAGTTGTACGTCTTCTCGGTGTAGTCGACGGTGTCGGCGGTGTGGTTCGTGATGACGTCGAAGAAGACCTTCATGCCCTTGCCGTGGGCTTTGGAGATGAGGGTCTTCAGGTCGGCGTTGGTGCCGAAGTGCGGGTCGACCTGGGTGAAGTCGGTGATCCAGTAGCCGTGGTAGCCGGCCGAGGCGTCCTTGCCCTCACCCTGTACGGGCTTGTTCTTGAAGATCGGCGCCAGCCATATCGCGCTGGTGCCGAGATCCTTGATGTAGTCCAGCCGGTTGGTCAGGCCCTTGAGGTCGCCGCCTTGGTAGAAGCCCTTGTCGGTGGGGTCGTAGCCGGTGGCGAGGCGCGAACCGGTCAGACTCCCCTTGTCGTTGGACGCGTCGCCGTTCGCGAAGCGGTCCGGGAGGACGAAGTAGTACTGCTCGCGGGTCAGGTCATGGCGGGCGGGCTCGGCGGCCAGCTTCGCGTCGGACGGCGGCGCGGGCGGCGCCGCGGCGCGGGCCGCGAGCGGCTGGGCCAGGGTGAGGAGCAGCGCGGCGGCCGCGGAGTACGCGGCGGCCCGTCTGCGCGGGGTGGAATGCGTGCGGCTCAAGGCGGAACTCCTCGCGGAAACAGGGCTCTTGACGTGCGTGAATCCGGGGCGCGGGCGGGCGGCACCGGTCCGCCGCGTGACCGTATCGCTTGCAGGAACTTTGCTGCAAGAGTTCTGCAACCAACAGCAAGAACTTTCAACGAGGTTATTGACGCGGCCTTCTCGACTCCCCCACGCTCACGGTGCGCTGCCCGTCCCACAGCTGCCGCGGACGGGATGAAATCCCCACTTTCAGGAGCCGCACATGCATCCATCCGCCACCCGGTCCCCCAGGAGAAAGCGCCGCACCGCCACCGCTCTCGCCGTCGGAGCCCTGACGCTCGGCGGCATCGTCGCCCTGCCCGCACAGAGCGCGTCCGCCGCCGACACAGGCGTCAAGAACGGCGACGTGATCGCCAACCTCTGGTCGTGGAACTGGAAGTCGGTCGCCCGGGAGTGCACCGACGTCCTCGACCCGGCCGGCTACGGCGCCGTCCAGGTCGCCCCGCCCGAGGAGTCCCTCAAGCAGGCGAACTACTTCTGGTGGGACGTCTACCAGCCGTACTCGTACAGCCTGGACAGCCGGTTCGGCAGTGCGGGCGACTTCAAGAGCATGGTCGACACCTGTCACGCGGCGGGCGTCGAGGTCTACACGGACGCCGTCATCAACCACACGGCCGCGCAGACCGGCACCGGCTACGCGGGCACCACGATCAGCAACAAGTACGACACCCCGGACTACGACCCGGCCGACAGCGACGACTGCACGAAGACCATCTCCAACTGGTCCGACCAGCACGAGGTGCAGCACTGCGAACTGCTCGGCCTGCCCGACCTCGACACCTCCGAGCCGGGGGTCCGGCAGAAGATCGCGGGCTTCCTCAACAAGCAGATCGACCTGGGTGTCGACGGCTTCCGCGTCGACGCCGCCAAGCACATCGAGACGGCCGACATGAACGCCATCGTGGGCGCGCTGCACGCCACGACGGCGGGCGACGCCCCGTACATCACCCAGGAGATCTACCCGGGCAACCCGCCCGCCCTGGGCGACTACTACAACAACGGCGACGTCCTCGACTTCACGTACGCGGCCGCCATGAAGTCCCAGTTCGGTGGCGGCGACATCGCCAATCTGTCGTCGTTCGGCAGTAGTTGGGGCCTGGCGAACGAGGCGAACTCCAACACGTTCGTCACCAACCACGACACCGAGCGCAACGGCTACACGCTCAGCTACAAGGACGGCGCGACGGCGGTGCTGGCCAACGTGTTCCAGCTGGCGCGCGGGTACGGCCGCCCGTCGGTGTACGCGGCCTGGAACTTCAGCCAGAGCGACGAGGCGCCTCCGAACAGCGGCGGCTTCGTCTCCGACACGAACTGCTCCTCCGGCTGGTCCTGCCTGGACCGGGACACCGCCGTCTCCGGGATGATCGCCTGGCACAACGCGGTCGCGGGCGGCGGTGTCGCGAACTGGCAGTCGCCGGCCTCGAACGTGATCGGCTTCGGCCGGGGCAGCGGCGGCTTCGTCGCCCTGAACAACTCGTCGTCCGCGAACACCCACACCTACACGACGGGCCTCGCGGACGGCACGTACAAGAACGTGATCGACGGCGGCACCACCTCGGTCACCGTCTCCGGCGGCCGGGCCACTCTGGCCGTCCCGGCGAAGGGCGCGGTCGCGTTCTACGACGGCTCGTACGTCTGCACCGTCAACTGCGGTGGCGGCGAAGGCGGTTCGGGCGGCGGCTCGACCGTCACCGCCTCCTTCGACGCGTACGCGTCGACGAACCCCGGCAGCGATGTCTACGTCGTCGGCTCGGCCGCGGCGCTCGGCTCGTGGAACACGGCGAACGCGGTGAAGCTCTCCGCCACCGGCTACCCCGTCTGGAAGAAGGACATCGCCGTACCCGCCGCGTCCTCGATCGAGTACAAGTACCTGAAGAAGGACTCCTCCGGGAACGTCACCTGGGAGTCGAACGCCAACCGGACGCTGACGACGGGCACGTCGCCGGCCACGGTGAACAACACCTGGAACGTGGCGGACGCGAACGCCACCGACGTCAGCTTCACGGCGAACGCCACGACCGGCCTCGGCACGAACGTGTACGTCGCCGGCTCGATCCCCTCGCTCGGCTCCTGGGACCCGGACGACGCGATACCGCTGTCGTCCGCCTCGTACCCCTCCTGGGGCCGGTCGGTCATCGTCCCCAAGGGCACGGCCTTCACGTACAAGTACCTGAAGAAGGACGCGTCGGGGAACGTGACCTGGGAGTCCGGCGCCAACCGGTCGTACACGACGGGCTCGGGCACCGGATACACGGCGAGCGACACCTGGAAGTGACGGTGAGGGCATGAAGAAGGGGGCCGGTACGGCACCGGCCCCCTTCTTCATGCGTCAGCGCCTCAGACCGTCTCCCACCACACGGTCGTGTCGGCGGGCAGCTCGACGGCACCGTTCTCGGCCGTCACCGGACCGGAGGAGAGCAGCGCCCGGCCCGGCGCCGCGAGGCGGACGGCCGCGCCGGTCGTGTTGACCGTGCACGCGAACCCGGGCCGCTCGAAGAAGAGCACGCCGTCGGGGACGTCGTCGCGCCACGTCACGCTGGAACCGGCGCCGAGGCCCGGCCGCGCACGCCGCAGCGCGAAGGCGGAGCGGTACAGCTCCAGGGTGGAGTCCGCGTCGCCGGTCTGCGCCTCGACGCTGAGGGCGCCCCAGCTCTTCGGCTGCGGGAGCCAGCTGCCGCCGTCGCCGAAGCCGTACGACGGGCCCCCCACCGTCCACGGGATCGGCACCCGGCAGCCGTCGCGGAACCCGTCCTGGCCCTGGGCCCGGAAGAACGACGGGTCCTGACGCACCTCGTCGGGCAGGTCCGTGACGTCGGGCAGGCCGAGTTCCTCGCCCTGGTAGACGTACGCGGAACCGGGCAGCGCCAGCATCAGCAGGGTCGCCGCGCGGGCGCGGCGCAGGCCGAGCGCGCGGTCGCCTGGGGTGCGGATCTGGGTGCCGCCGGGCGGGTTGGCGTAGCGGGTGGCGTGCCGGGTCACGTCGTGGTTGGAGAGCACCCAGGTGGCCGGGGCGCCGACGGGCCGCATCGCGTCGAGGGTGTTGTCGATGATGGCGCGGAGTTCGGCCGCGTCCCAAGGAGCGGACAGGTACTGGAAGTTGAAGGCCTGGTGCAGCTCGTCGGGGCGCACGTAGTTGGCGGTCCGCTCGACGGTGGGGGTCCACGCCTCGGCGACGAAGACCTTGTCGCCGTCGTACTCGTCGAGGATGGTGCGCCACGAGCGGTAGATCTCGTGGACGCCGTCCTGGTCGAAGAAGGGCATGACGTCGTTGCCGAGCAGCTTCAGCTGCTCGTGCGAGCCGAGGTCCGGCAGGCCCTCGGCCTTGACGAGGCCGTGGGCGACGTCGATACGGAAACCGTCGACGCCCATGTCGAGCCAGAAGCGCAGGATCGAGCGGAACTCGTCGGCGACGGCCGGGTGCTCCCAGTTGAAGTCGGGCTGCTCGGGCGCGAAGAGGTGGAGGTACCACTCGCCGTCCGGCAGCCGCGTCCAGGCGGGGCCGCCGAAGATGGACTCCCAGTCGTTGGGCGGGAGTTCACCGCTCGCGCCCTTGCCCGGGCGGAAGTGGTAGCGGTCGCGCAGCGGCGAGCCGGGGCCCTCGGCGACGGCCCGCTTGAACCACTCGTGCTGGTCGGAGGAGTGGTTGGGCACGAGGTCGACGATGACGCGCAGGCCGAGCCCGTGCGCGTCGCGGATCACGCCGTCGGCGTCGAGGAGCGTGCCGTACATGGGGTCGACGGCCCGGTAGTCGGCGACGTCGTAGCCGCCGTCGGCCTGCGGGGAGGCGTAGAACGGCGAGAGCCACACCGCGTCGACACCGAGGTCGCGCAGGTAGGGCAGTCGGCGGCGGACGCCTTCGAGGTCGCCGGTGCCGTCGCCGTCGCTGTCGGCGAAGCTGCGCGGGTAGACCTGGTAGATGACCGCGTCGCGCCACCAGTCGGTGGTCTCACGGGTCGTGGTGGCGAACGCCGGGGACTCGTCGGTGGAGTGCTGAGTCATGGTGTCCTTGCTGCGTAAAGGAGCCGGCTACTGGTCGGTGTTCGTATGGGTCTCAGCCCTTGGTTCCGCCTGCGGTGAGGCCGGTGACCAGGTGCTTCTGGACAAGGTAGAAGAAGGCGGTGACGGGGATGGCGATCAACACCGCGGTGGCGGCCATGAGGTTCCACTGCGCGTCGTGCTCGCTGATGAAGCTCTGCAGGCCCACCGCGAAGGTGTACTTCGAGTCGTCGAGCAGGAACGTGGAGGCGAACGCGACCTCGGCGAACGCGGTGATGAAGGCGTAGAACGCGGCGACCGCGATACCCGGCTTCGCCAGCGGCAGGATCAGCCGCCAGAAGGTACCGAACGGCGAGAGCCCGTCGATGCGGCCCGCCTCGTCGATGTCCATCGGCACGGTGTCGAAGTAGCCCTTCATCAGCCAGGTGCAATACGGCACGATTGTCGTGCAGTTGACCAGGATGAGGCCTGCGTAGCTGTCGATGAGGCCGAGTTCGGAGAAGATCTCGTACATCGGCACGATCAGGACGGCGATGGGGAACGCCTGCGTGAGCAGCAGCACCCACATCAGCGGCCGGTAGCCGGGAAAGCGCATCCGCGAGACGGCGTACCCGGTGGTGGCGGCGAACAGCACGCCGACCAGGGTGGTGCCGAGCGCGACGACCAGCGTCGACTTCATCCAGTCGAAGAATCCGGTGTGCTGCAGCACGTACGCGTAGTTGTCGAGCGTCGCCTTGCCCGCGATGCCGCTCGGGTGCAGGTAGTCGTCCTTGTCCGGCCCCGCCGACAGGTAGACCAGCCACACGATGGGGAACAGGGCGATCAGGCTCGCGACGGCGAGGACACCGTGCGACAGGGCGCTCGCCAGCGGGCCGCGCTCGCCGCGCCGGCGCACCCGGCGTGCTTTGGCCGGAGCGGTCACCGGCGTGGAGCGCTGCGCGGGGACCTTCGATGCGGAGGCAGTCGTGGTGCTCATGGTGGTGGCTCCTGCGGCGTCAGACGGCGAGCTGCTCATTGCGCCTCAACCAGCGGTAGTAGAAGGACGTGAAGACGGTCAGGATCGACAGGAGCAGTACGCCGTACGCGGCGGACTGCGCGAAGTCCCGCGGCTGCTGCCCGAAGCCCAGGCGGTAGGCCCAGGTCACGAGGATCTGCGCGTCCGGCGCGGTGTTGCCGAACAGCAGGAAGATGATCGCGAACTGGTTGAACGTCCAGATCACGCCGAGCAGGACGACCGTCGAGCTGACCGAGCGCAGCCCGGGCAGGGTGATGTGGCGGAACTGCTGCCAGGCGCTCGCGCCGTCCATCTCCGCGGCCTCGTACAGGGAGGCGTCGATGGACTGCAGGCCGCCGAGCAGCGAGATCATCATGAACGGCACGCCGCACCACGTGTTGACGAGGACCGCGGCGGCCTTCTGGAAGAACGGATCCTCCAGCCACGAGGGCTGCGGCAGGTGCAGCGAGCCGAGGAAGGAGTTGATGATCCCGGAGTCTGCGAGCATGATCCGCCACGCGAAGACGGTGACGAACGTGGGCACCGCCCACGGCAGGATCAGCATCAGCCGGTAGAAGGTGCGTCCGCGCATCTTCTGGTTGAGCAGCAGGGCGAGGCCGAGCCCGATGCCGTAGTGCAGCGCGACGCAGAGCGCCGTCCAGACGATGGTCCAGATGAAGTGCGACCAGAAGCGGTCGTAGGAGGCCGGGCCCCACAGGATGTCGGCGTAGTTGTCGAGGCCGACGAACTTGTAGGTGGCGTCGATGTGGTTGACGCCGATGGTGCGGGCGGAGTTGAGGCTGTTGGCGTCGGTGAGCGTCAGATAGAAGCCCCGCAGCAACGGGTAGCCGACGAGAACGCCGAGGACGACGACGACCGGGGCGATCATCACGTACGCGTACCAGTACTTGCGGTACGAGTCCTTCAGGCGCCGGATCGGTCCCGGGCGCGGCGTTGTGGGTACTCGGTGCGTCGGTCGGTCGACGGCGATGGTCATGGCGGGGCACCTTCTGATCAGGTCGACGCCGGTCCGCGCCCTCCCCTCCGGGGTGCGGACCGGCCGAACTACTGGGACGGCTGCGTCCCTCGTGTCACTTGGTGAAGTCGGGCACGAGCTTGGCGAACGAGGTCTCCAGGCTGTCCAGGCCCTTGTCGAGGGACTCCTTGCCCGTGGCGATCTTCGGCAGTTCCTGATCCATCGGTGTCCACAGCGAGCTGTACTCCGGCAGCTCGGGCCGCGGCTGGGCGGCGGCCAGCACCTTCTGGTAGCCGGCGATGCCCGGGTCGGCGGTGACCTTCGCGGTGTACGCGTCCGCGCGCGTGGGCAGCGTCGAGTTCTTCAGGGCGATCTGCTCCTGCGTCTTCGCCGACGTCATCCACTTCACGAACCTCAGCGACGCGGCCTGGTGCGCCTTGTCGGAGCCCGCGTACACGGACAGGTTGTGGCCGCCGGTCGGGGCGCCCGCCTTGCCGGCGGAGCCGGCCGGGACCGTGGCGATGCCGAGGTTCGTCTTGTCCTTGAACGCCGAGCCCTTGTAGAAGTTCGTGATCTCCCACGGACCCTGGATGGTCGAGGCGACCTTGCCGTTGACGAACGCGTCCTGGATGTGGGCGTACGCGTCGGCGGTGACGTCGGCCTTGTGCAGGCCCTTGCCGTCGAACAGGCCCTGCCAGGTGGTGAGGCCCTTCTTGGCCTCGGCGGAGCCGATGGTGATCTTCTTGCCGGTGGCGTCGACGGTGTCGGTGCCCTCGCCCATCAGGAACGGCTCGGCGTAGTAGCCGGCCGAGGAGCCCCAGTAGCCGTCGGCGCCGGTCTTGTCCTTGACCTTGGCCGCGTCCGCCTTCAGCTCGGCCCAGGTGGTGGGCGCCTCGGTGATGCCCGCCTTCTTGAACATCGCCTTGTTGTAGACGAACGCGAGGGTGTCGGTGACCAGCGGGACGCCGTAGGTCTTGCCCTGGAACTGGGCCTGCTTGATCAGGCTCGCCTGGAACTTGTCCTGGTCCGCGAGGGCCTCGGTGCCGTCCAGCGGGAGCAGGTAGCTCTTCTTCGCGAACGCGGGGGTCCAGCCGACCTCGGCGCGCAGCACGTCCGGGGCGCCGCTGGCGCCGGCCGCGGTGTCGAACTTGTTCTGCGCCTGGTCGAAGGGCACGTTGACGTACTCGACCTTGACGTCGGGGTTGGCCTTCTCGAAGTCCTTGACCAACGCCTTGTACGTGGGCGCCTCGTTGGTGGCGTTCGACGTGTCCCACCACGTGATGGTGGTCGGGCCCGAGGCCTTGCCGCCGTCGTCGTCGCTACCGCCGCAGGCCGTCGCCGAGAGTGCGAGGGACGCCACCACCGCGGTGGCCGCTATGCCACGCCGCATGAGATCTCCTAGAGGGTGAATGCCCGTGAGTGGGCGAGGAGCGGTCCCGTCCGCTCCTCTGGCCTACTTGCCGACCGCGCCGTCGCCGCCGCCGGGCGACGTGAACGTAACAGCGCAGCAAGCCCGGCGAAAGACCTTGCAGCAAAAAATTGCAGCCATAGTGGCGAGTTATCGCTTCGTGACCCATAAACGGGGCGCGATTGTGGGGAGTTCTGTCCAACTATCAACCGCTATCGCACCTTGCAAGGGACTGCAAGCTCTTGCCACGACGAGGGGACACGGGGATCATCGGGACTCTTGCCATCAGGTGCCACCGGCGCCGTCAGGATGTCCCCCCAAGGAGTGCGATGACGCAGCTGCCCGCACAGGCTGCCCGGCGACCGGCCCAGTCCCCACCCGTGACCGCGCGCCTCGCCGACATCGCGGCACAGGCGGGCGTCAGCGAGGCGACGGTCAGCCGGGTCCTCAACGGCAAGCCGGGCGTCGCGTCGGCCACCCGCCAGTCGGTGCTCGCCGCCCTGGACGTGCTCGGCTACGAGCGGCCCGTGCGGTTGCGGCAGCGCAGCGAAGGGCTCGTCGGGCTGATCACCCCGGAGCTGGAGAACCCGATCTTCCCGGCCCTCGCCCAGACCATCGGACAGG
Source organism: Streptomyces sp. NPDC050264 (assembly GCF_040655895.1). NCBI lineage: Bacteria > Bacillati > Actinomycetota > Actinomycetes > Kitasatosporales > Streptomycetaceae > Streptomyces > Streptomyces sp. NPDC050264. The sequence goes on along the minus strand of NZ_JBFAKV010000008.1, from coordinate 297,021 downwards.
CGCTGACCCGCCAGGGCTACACACCGGTCCTGGCCACCCAGACCCCCGGCGGCTCCACCGAGGACGAGCTCACCGAGATGCTCGTCGACCGGGGCGTCAGCGCCATCATCTACGTGTCCGGGCTGCACGCCGACACCACCGCGGACACCCAGCGCTACGAGCAACTGCGCGCGCAGGGCGTGCCGTTCGTGCTCGTCGACGGGTTCTCGCCGAAGGTGCAGGCGCCGTTCATCTCGCCGGACGACCGGGCCGCGATGCAACTGGCCGTCACGCACCTCGCGTCGCTGGGCCACGACCGGATCGGGCTCGCGCTCGGCCCGAAGCGGTTCGTGCCGGTGCAGCGGAAGATCGAGGGCTTCGTGCGCTCGATGCAGGAGCGCTTCGGCCTCGCCCCGGACGAGACCGAACGCGACCTGGTGCAGCACTCCCTCTACACCTTGGAGGGCGGCCAGGCCGCGGCGTCCGATCTGATGGACCGCGGGTGCACGGCGATCGTCTGCGCCAGCGACATGATGGCGCTCGGCGCGATCCGGGCGGCCCGGCAGCGCGGTCTGGAGGTCCCGGACGACGTCTCGGTGGTCGGCTTCGACGACTCCCCGCTGATCGCGTTCACCGATCCGCCGCTGACCACGGTGCGCAAGCCCGTGCAGGCCATGGGCCAGGCGGCGGTCCGCGCGGTCCTGGAGGAGATCGGCGGCACGCCCGCGCCGCACACCGAGTTCGTGTTCATGCCCGAACTCGTGGTCCGCGGCTCCACGGCATCGGGCCCCGGGGTCACCGGCCGCCGCTGAACGGGCGTATGGGTTCATGGTGCCGACCAGCGACCCGTACCCGTAACCCGTGAAGGGGACCGCCTTGCGCATCGCGATCCTGGCCGACGACCTCACCAGCGCGGGGGACGGCGCCGCCCCGTTCCGGGCGGCGCGCGTCCTCTTCGCGCCACTGTCCGCGCCACCCCCGCCCGGGGACGGCGTGCTCGCCGTCGACCTCGGTACTCGCGTCCTCGACGAGGAGCGCGCGGCGTCCCGCACCGAGGACGCCGCCCGGCTCCTCGCCGGCGCCGACGTGCTCCTGAAGACGGTCGACTCCACGCTGCGCGGGCACCTGGCCGAGGAGGTGCGGGCCGCGTGGCGGGGTTCGGGCCGGCGCGCCGTGATCGTCGCACCCGCGTTCCCCGGGCAGCGACGGACCACCCGGCACGGCATCCAGTACGTCGACGAAGTTCCGGTGCGCGAGAGCGAGTTCGGCCTCGATCCGGTCCATCCGGTGCGCTGCTCGGAGCTGCGGGTGCTGCTGCCCGAGGCGACACGGGTGGCGCGCGGGACAGCACCGGAGGCCGGCGCGGGCGGCGTGTTCGTGTGCGACGCGGAGACCGACACCGACCTGGACCGGCTGGTGGCAGCCGTGCCACGCAGCGCGGACGTCCTATGGGTGGGCTCGCCCGGTCTCGCGGCGGCGCTGGCCCGCAGATTCGGTGACGGCGCGCCAACTCCCGTACCCGTGCGACAGGTTCACGCACCCCTGGTCGTCGTCGGCAGCGCGAACCCGGCCTCCCGTCGTCAGCTCGCCATGCTGCGCGGCCACGCCCCGCACGCCCGGGTGCTGCACCCGGCACGGGCACCCGCGCGCGCTGCTGCGGGTCCTCGCCGGGCAGGTGCGGGACCTCGTCGCCGGTGGCACGGTCGACGCCCTCGTCCTCACCGGCGGGGAGACCGCCGCAGCCGTCCTGACCGACCTCGGCGCGGACGGCTTCGACCTGCTCGACGAGCCCGAACCCGGCGTGGCACAAGGCCTGTTGACCGGACGGCACCGCATCCCGCTCGCCATCAAGGCGGGCGGCTTCGGCGACGACGCGACGCTGCTGCGCCTGTACCAGGGGCTGGGCCCGGGGCGGGCCGGACGCTAGCGGGCCGACGCCACCAAGGGGTAGTGGTCGGAGAGGTCGGTGTAGGTGTAGCCCGTGCCCCAACTCCGCACGGTCCACGGCGCGGAGTGCTCCGGCACGACCTCATTGGTCCACCGGGCGGGCCGTGCGTGGCCCTCCTTGTACAGGACGTGGTCGAGGTCCTCGCGCGGGTCGTCGGGGTACCGGTAGCGCGCGACGGAGTTCTCCTTCGTGTCGAAGGAGTAGGGGTGCCCCGTGCGGGCGTCGGCGGCGGTGAGTCCCGCGTCGGTGAGCATCGAGCCGTACTCGGAGCCGTGCGAGTCGACGTTCATGTCCCCTGCCACGAGCACCGGTTCGGCGGCGGGAATGTCCTGGCCGGCGAGGAAGCCGTCGATCGCGCGGAACTGCTGGGCGCGGTCGGCCCGTGCCTCGCCTTCGGCACAGCCGGAGTCCGTGGACTGCGTGTGCGTGCCGACCACGTGCACCTTCGTGCCGCCGACATCGAGGACGGCGTACACGAACCCCTTGTTGGACCACGCGTCCGAGCCGCAGGCGTCCGCGTAGACGTACTGCTCCTTGCGCAGGATCGGCCACTTGCTGAGGACGGTGACGCCGCCGTCCTCCGGGGTGGTGGCGGAGTACGCGCCGTGGGTGGCGTCCCAGCCGCCGGTGCCGCGGCCGACCACGGGAGTCTGGTACGGGTAGGCGGCCGCCGCCGCGTTCTTCAGGGCGTCAGAGGAGGAGTTGTCGAAGGCCTCCTGGAGGACGACGACGTCATTGCCCTGGAAGAAGGAGGCCCGGGGAATCTCCGCGGCCCGGTGCTCCTGCCCCCAGTTGGGGTAGAGGTTCCGGCTCATCAGGAAGGTGTTGTACGAGAGGACCCGCAGCGCCGGCACCGGCTCGGCGGCGCTCGCGGCCGGCGCCCCGGCGGCGACACCGACGAGGGCGAGGGCCGCGGTGAGAGCGGCGCGGGGCAGGCGGGACAACGAGGCGTGCGGCACGGAGACTCCAGGGGGTGGCCGGGGCGGGCTGACATACACGGGGTGATCTACCCGGTTGCCCTACCCCGGCAGGCGTACGTGAGTCGGCGTACAGCGGAACATCGGGGGTGGCCCCGTCCCCGCCCGGTCGCCGGACGGGGCCACCCCGGGCCGCCGGTTCAGCACAGCGCGCCGGTACTGGGCCATTGGTACAGTCGCGCATGATCACCCGCGCCATCGAAGGAGCACGAGACCCCCATGGCCGTGGACCAGCTCGACACCCGCATCCTGCGCCTGCTCCTCGAACAGCCGCGGACCAGCGTCCGTGAGTACGCCCGCATCCTCGGCGTCGCCCGCGGCACCCTGCAGGCGCGGCTCGACCGGCTCGAACGGGACGGTGTGATCACGGGCGTGGCGCCGTCCCTCTCCCCCGCGGCTCTCGGCCACCCGGTGCTCGCCTTCGTGCACATCGAGGTGACGCAGGGCCACCTGAGCGAGGTCGGGGACGCCCTCGCTCAGGTACCGGAGATCATCGAGGCGCACTCCATCACCGGCGGCGGCGATCTGCTGGCCCGCGCGGCCGCGCGCGACGCCGGTCATCTGGAGGACGTGGTCCAGCAGCTCAACCGGCTGCCCGGCGTGGTCCGCACCCGTACCGAGGTGGCCCTGCGCGAACGGGTGCCGCACCGGCTGCTGCCGCTGGTCGAGGCGATCGGCAGGTCGGCGGCCGCGGACCGCGGGTGAGCGCGGCCGTGCCGGGGACCGCCGGTCCTGCATGCTGAAGCCATGAACGCCCCGCACAACGACTCCCCCCACCGCTTCGGCGACACAGCGGTCGTCTTCGACCTCGACGGCACCCTCGTCGACAGCGAGCCGAACTACTTCAAGGCGTCCCTGGGCACCCTGGCCCGCTACGGCGTCACGGACTTCACCTGGGCCGACCACGAGACGTACGTCGGCATCTCGACCCTGGAGACCGTCGCGATCTGGCGACGGAGATACGGCATCGACGCCCCGGCCTCCGAGCTTCTCGACGACCTGAACGTCCGCTACCTGGACCTGGCCCGCACCGACACCCACGTCTTCCCGCAGATGCGGCTGTTCGTGGAGCGGCTGCACGCGGCGGGCGTGCCGATGACCGTGGCGTCGGGTTCGTCGCCGCGGGCCATCGAGGCGATCCTCGGCGGCACCGGTCTCGGATCGCGGCTCACGCGGTACGTGTCGGCGGACGAGGTCGAGCACGGCAAGCCCGCCCCTGACGTGTTCCTGGAGGCGGCACGCCGGCTCGGCGTGAGCCCCGCGCGCTGTGTGGTCCTGGAGGACGCGGCGCCGGGTGCCGCTGCGGCGCACGCGGCGGGCATGCGCTGCATCGCGCTGCCGTATGTCGCGGCGCGGTCGGACGACCCCGCGTTCACCACGGCGGACCTGTTGTTCAAGGGCGGCCAGGAGGAGTTCACGGCGCGGGCCGCGTGCGAATGGCTCGAACGGTCGGCCTCGTCCTCCTGATCCCGGGGAGCCCCTCATTGACGTTGACGTCAGCTTCAATGAGAGTGACGGAACCCGATCACGACCGTTCCGGAGGGGCACATGGGGTCTGCCGCCGTACTCGTCGCCAACCGCGGGGAGATCGCCGTACGAGTACTGCGCGCCGCCGCCGAGCTGGGGCTGCGCACGGTGGCGGTGCACGAACCGGGCGACGAAGGGCACGTCCACCGTGCCGACGACGTCGTGCCGTTGGCGTCCGGGGGCTATCTCGACGCGGCGGCGCTCGTGTCCGTCGCCCGCCGCACCGGCTGCGCGTATCTGCACCCCGGCTACGGCTTTCTCAGCGAGTCGGCGGCGCTCGCCCGGCGGTGCGCCGAGGCGGGCGTCGTCTTCGTCGGGCCGTCGCCCGAGGTGCTGGACCTCTTCGGTGACAAGGCACGGGCCCGCGCACTCGCGGTCGAGGTGGGCGTGCCCGTGCTGCCGGGCACCGACGGCGGGACGAGCCGGGAGCAGGCGCGGGCGTTCCTCACGGAGGGCCCGGTGATGGTGAAGGCGCTGGGCGGGGGCGGCGGCCGCGGGATGCGGGTCGTGCGCACGGCCGAGGAGCTGGACGAGGCGTGGGAGCGGTGCCGTTCGGAGGCTCAACAGAGCTTCGGGCGGGGCGAGTTGTACGTGGAGCGGCTGTGGGAGGGCGCCCGGCACATCGAGGTGCAGATCGTCGCCGACGGCAGCGGCGGCGTCGGGCATCTGTGGGAGCGGGACTGCAGCGCGCAGCGCCGTCATCAGAAGCTGATCGAGATCGCTCCGGCGCCCGCCCTGGACCCGGCCGTGCGGGACCGGCTGATCGGCAGCGCGCTGGGGCTGGCCCGGGCCGCCCGCTACCAGGGGCTCGGCACGGTCGAATTCCTCGTGCGGGGCGAGGAGTTCGTGTTCATCGAGGCGAATCCGCGGCTCCAGGTGGAGCACACGGTGACGGAAGAGGTGACGGGGGTCGATCTGGTGGCGGCCCAGCTGCGGATCGCGGCGGGTGAGCGCCTCGCCGGTCTGGGGCTGGCCGGGGAGCCACCCGCGCCCCGCGGTTTCGCCGTGCAGGTACGGGTGAACGCCGAGGTCACGGCGGCGGACGGGGCGGTGCGCCCGTCGGCCGGGCGGATCACGCGGTACGACGTGCCGACGGGTCCCGGAGTCCGCGTGGACACGGCCGCGCGGACCGGTACGGAGGTCGGGACGCGCTACGACTCCCTGCTCGCCAAGGTGGTGACCCGTACGCCGGGCGGCACCTTCGAGGCGGCGTGCGCGCGGGCGCGGCGCGCTCTCGACGAGTTCACGGTCGACGGCGTACGGACCTCGATCCCCCTTCTGCGCACGGCACTTGCCCATCCGGGGTTCACGGCGGGCGGCATCGACACCGGGTTCGTGGAGCGGCACCTCGCCGAGCTGGTCCCGGCCGAACCGCCGGAGCGCACCGTCGGGGCGGGCACGGTGACGGCCCCCATGAGCGGCACCGTGATCGCGATCGAGACGGCGCCCGGCAGGACGGTCGCCGCGGGCGGCACGTTGCTGGTCCTCGAAGCAATGAAGATGGAGCACGTCGTGCGCGCCGAGCGCTCCGGTGTCGTACGCGCCGTAGGCGCGGCCGTCGGGGACACCGTCGCCGAGGGAGCCGAGCTGGTCCTTCTCGACGTGACCGACGACGGGCCCGCCCAGGAGGACGCGGCTGCCGGCGCCCACCCCGACCTGATCCGCGCCGATCTCCTGGAGTCTCTCGCGCGGCACGCGTTCGGCCTGGACGAACACCGGCCGGAGGCCGTCGCCAAACGGCACGCGGCCGGGCGCCGCACGGCCCGCGAGAACATCGAGGAGCTGTGCGACCCGGGCACGTTCACCGAGTTCGGGGCGCTCGCGGTGGCCGCGCAACGCCGGCGCAGGACGCTCGACGACCTGATCCGCTCGACGCCCGCGGACGGCATGGTCACCGGCACCGGGCGGATCGGCGGCGCGCCCGCGGTCGCGATGTCGTACGACTACACGGTGCTCGCCGGGACCCAGGGCCTCAACAACCACCGCAAGACCGACCGGATGCTGCAGGTGGCCGAGGAACGCGGCCTGCCCGTCGTGCTGTTCGCGGAGGGCGGCGGTGGGCGGCCCGGCGACACGGACACCACGTCGGTCGCCGGGCTGAATGTGACGACGTTCCACCGGATGGCACGGCTCAGCGGCAGGGTCCCGCTGGTCGGGATCGCGTCGGGCCGCTGCTTCGCGGGGAACGCGGCGCTGCTCGGCTGCTGCGACGTGGTCGTCGCGACACCCGAGGCGACCATCGGCATGGGCGGCCCCGCGATGATCGAGGGCGGCGGGCTCGGCGTGCACCGGCCCGAGGACGTCGGCCCGCTGTCGGTGCAGGTGCCGAACGGCGTCGTCGACCTGCCCGTCGCCGACGAGGCGGAGGCGGTGCGGACGGCCCGCAAGTACCTCTCCTACTTCCGTGCTGAGCACGGGAGTTGGGAGGCGCCCGACCAGCGGCTGTTGCGGCATGCGGTGCCGGAGAACCGGCGGCGCGCCTACGACGTACGGACCGCGATTTCGGGGCTCGCGGACACCGGCTCGGTGCTCGAACTGCGGCGCGGCTTCGGCGTCGGCATCATCACGTCCCTGATCCGGATCGAGGGCCGCCCGATGGGCCTGATCGCGAACAACCCCGCGCATCTGGGCGGCGCGGTCGACCGGGACGCCGCCGACAAGGCCGCGCGGTTCCTGCGCCTGTGCGAGGCGTTCGGCCTCCCGGTGCTCTCGCTGTGCGACACCCCCGGGTTCATGGTCGGCCCGGAAACCGAACGGACCGCCACGGTGCGGCAGTTCGCGGACCTCTTCGTCGCGGGTGCGCGGCTCACGGTGCCGCTGGTCTGCCTGGTGCTGCGCAAGGCGTACGGGCTGGGCGCGATGGCCATGATGGGCGGTTCGACGCGGGCGCCGCTGGCGACGGCGGCCTGGCCGAGCGGCGAGTTCGGCGGCATGGGCCTGGAGGGCGCGGTCCGGCTCGGCTACCGGCGCGAACTGGACGCGATCGCCGACCCGGCCGAGCGGGAGCGGGCCTTCGACGCACGGGTCGCCGAGCTGTACGAGCACGGGAAGGCACTGAACGCGGCGGCCGCCCTGGAGATCGACGCGGTCATCGACCCGGCCGGGTCGCGGAGTTGGGTGCTGTCCGCGATGGCTCGATGAACGCGATGAATGCGACAAAACGGCTTTGAACGGTGCGCCTTTCGGGTAGTCGAACGATCATGCGGATCAGTGTGGTGGATGTCGGATCGAACACGGTGCGTCTGGCGATCGCGGACGCGCGCAACGGCGCGCCGCTGCCGGTGCACACGGCCAAGCGCCGATTGCGGCTGTCCGAGGAGGTCGACGGCGACCGAAGACTCGGACCGCGGGCCGTGGAGCGGATCGTCGAGGCCGTCGCGGACGCGTACGGGGAGGCCGAACGGTGGGGCTGCGACGAGCCGTTCGCCTTCGCCACGGCCATCGTGCGCGACGCGCCCAACCGCGACGAGGTGCTGCGCGCCGTGGAGGAAGGCACGGGGGCACGGCTGCGGGTGCTGCCCGGTGAGGTGGAGGCCGAGCTGACGTTTCTCGCGGCGCGCCGCTGGATGGGCTGGCGCGCCGGGCCCCTCGGTGTCCTCGACATCGGCGGCGGCACGCTCGAAGTCGCTTTCGGGCGGGGCCGGTTGCCGGACTTCGCGGTCTCGCTGCCGCTCGGCGCCCGGCGGCTGACCCGCGACCACCTGCCCGGCGAGGACGCGCCCACGGAAGCGGACCTCAAGGAGCTGCGCCGTCATGTGCGGCACCAGCTGAGGGACGTCGCGGCACGGGTCCGCTGGGAGGGGCCGGTCACGATGACCGCCACCTCCCGTACGTTCACGCAGCTCGCCCGGTTGTGCGGGGCGCCCGCCGGCCGGCACGGCCCCTTCGTCAGCCGGGCGCTCACCCGCAAGGCGCTGCGCTCGGCCGTCGGTGAACTGGCGGCCCTGCCCGCCGCGCGCCGCGCCGAACTGCCCGGCATCTCGGCCCCGCGCGCGACCCAGTCCCTGGCCGGCGCGCTCGTCGGTCACACGGCGATGAAGCTGATGAACATCCGCGAACTCACCATCTGCCCCTGGGCGATCCGGGAGGGCATCCTGCTGCGCCGCATAGAGGGCGACATCGCCTGGTGGTCCGGGGAGCCCACCACCGTCGCCCCACCGCAGCCGGCCACGGGGGCGAAGTTGCGGCTCGCGGCGCCGCGCTGAGCGTCCCCGCTCACCCGGCGGCCCGGTCCACGTCCCGTACGAGATCGATGGCCCGCCCGAGCGTCGTCAGGCGGGCGGCCGGCGTGTCGCCCGCCGGGTAGAGCCGGACCGTGTCGACGCCCGCGTCCCGCCACACCTTCAGGCGGGCCCGCACCATGTCCTCGGTGCCGATGAGAGTCGTCGCCAGGACCATGTCGTCGGTGACCAGTTCGGTGGCCCCGTCCCGGTCGCCGGACTGCCAGCGCTCGCGCACGGCGGCGGCGACCTCGGCCCAGCCCTGTCTGCTGTAGGCCTGGTTGTAGAAGTTCGTCGAGGCGGATCCCATGCCGCCGAGGCTGAAGGCGAGTTCCTTCTTGCGGCTCGCGACGATGGTGCGCAGGGACTCCTCGTCCCGCGCGAAGTCCACCTCGGCGCCCTGGCAGATGTCGAGGTCGGCTCGGGTGCGGCCGGCCGCGGCGAGCCCGGCGTCGAGGTGGTCGAAGTAGGCCTCCTTGGCGCCCTCGGGCACGAAACTGGTGCCGAGCCAGCCGTCGGCCACCTCACCGGTCAGCCGGAGCATCTTCGGTGACAACGTGGCCAGGTGGACGGGCAGTTCGTGTTCCGCGCGCATCGACAGCCGCATCGGCTTCGCGTCACCACCGGGCAGCGGAAGTGTGAACTCCCGCCCCGCATAGGCGAGTTTCTCACCCGCCACCGCCATCCGTACGATCTCCACCGTTTCCCGCATCCGCGCCAGCGGCCGGGCGAACGGCACCCCGTGCAGCCCTTCGATCACCTGCGGCCCGGACGGTCCGAGACCCAGCAGGAAGCGGCCCTCGGAGAGGTTGGAGAGGGTGATCGCGGCGCGGGCGATCGCGGCCGGGGTGCGGGTGGCGAGCTGGATGATGCCGGAGCCGAGCAGTATCCGTTCGGTGCGCGCCGCCAAGTAGCCCAGGGCGGACGGCGCTTCGGATCCCCAGGCCTCGGCGACCCAGCAGATGTCCATGCCGAGCTTCTCGGCCTCGGTCACGAAGTCGACCGTCTCGCGCCAGTTCCCGCCGGATGCCTCGATCGTCGTCGAGGTGCGCATCAGAGCGCCGCCTCTTCGGCCAGTGTCTTGAGGGCGTCGAGCGTCGCGCCCATGTTCCGCTCGAACTCCCGCAGCCGTACGAAGACGATCTTCTGCTCCTTCTCCGGCATCCGCTCGATGGCGGCGGAGAGCCCGGAGCGGCCGGGCCCGAGCCGCATCCACTGGGTGAGGTCGGTGGTCCCGTCGTCCCGCGCGTCGAGGGTGAACCGCCAGACGGCGCTGGGGTGTCGCGGGTCCGAGACCGCCCAGGCGAACACCCGCGGGGCCGCGCACTCGACGACGTACGACGTGGTCTCCCACGAACCGAACGCCTCGTGCCGGCTGTGGCCGGCGAACCGCGCGCCGACCGCCGGGCCCGTCGCCTCCCCCAGCCACCGGACCGACTGCAGCTCGTCGCTGAGGCGCGGCATCAGGCCGATGTCCGTCACCAGCTCCCACACCCGCCGCGGCGCCGCCTCGATCCTGCGCCGTACCTCGACGGTCGGGGTGTCCGCGTACCTCGCGCCCGTCCACTCCATCGTGGCCCACCTCTCTGCTGACCTGTTTTCCAGCTCTGACCACGAGAGTTTCGTAGATGGACTCACTACGTCAAGAGGGCTGCCCTGGTGCGCGGCCAGGGTTCAGCGGGTGAAGCGCTCGCGGATGTCGGGCCGCTCGGCGAGCCGCTCCGGATAGCCGGGGCCCATCCGCGGGCGCGTGTCGGCGGCCGTCATCGGCTCGCCGCACTCCGCGCACACGACCGCGGCCTCGGCCTGGTGACCGCAACGATCGTGCTCGAAGACGACGGGTGCGCCCGCCTCGCCGGACAGCCAGCGGTTGCCCCAGGCGTTCATCGCGGCGAGCACCCCGAAGAAGTCCCGGCCCATCTCGGTCAGGACGTAGTCGTGGCGCACCGGCTCGCTCTGGTAGGCCCGCTTCTCCATAAGCCCTTCGTCGACGAGCCGGCGCAGCCGCTCGGCGAGGGTGGTGCGGGCGATGCCGAGCTCCTGCTGGAAGCCGTCGAAGCGGGTGATCCCGTAGAACGCCTCGCGCAGCACGAGCGGCGTCCACCAGTCACCGAGGAGATCCATGGTGCGGGCGATGGAGCAGGGCCAGCCGGCAAAGGAAGTGCGCCTCATGCCGTCAGGATACGGAGGACGCGCCAGAGGGTCCCTGTACGAGACCCAGCAGACGGCGGCAGGGGTCGGGCGGGACGTGACGTTCGCCATGAACCGCGCCGGCCGGTTGTGGCGGCCGCGCGGAGCTGATCAGCTGGCAAGTCCGTACCGCATCGAGCCGGAGGCCCCGTTGTTCCGTTCCGTGGACGATGTCACCGCACGCCTGGCCGAAACCGGCTATCTGGCCTCGCCCGCGGTCGCGACCACCGTGTTCCTGGCGGCCCGGCTCGGCAAGCCGCTGCTCGTGGAGGGCCCGGCGGGTGTCGGCAAGACGGAACTCGCGAAGGCCGTCGCCGCGATCAGCGACGCGCGCCTCATCCGTCTCCAGTGCTACGAGGGCGTCGACGAGTCGCGCGCGCTGTACGAGTGGAACCACGCCAAGCAACTGCTGCGCATCACGGCGGGCCGCGACGAGTCGTGGGACCAGACGCGCACGGACATCTTCAGCGAGGAGTTCCTGCTGTCGCGCCCGCTCCTCGCCGCCATCCGCGGCGACGAAGCGAAGGTCCTGCTCATCGACGAGATGGACAAGGCCGACGTGGAGGTGGAGGGGCTGCTCCTCGAGGTGCTCTCCGACTTCCAGGTGACGGTCCCGGAGCTGGGGACCATCACCGCCACACGCCGCCCCTTCGTCGTCCTCACCTCGAACGCGAGCCGTGAGCTGTCGGAGGCGCTGCGCCGCCGCTGCCTGTTCCTGCACATCGGCTTCCCCGAGGAGGAGTTGGAGCGCCGGATCGTCGCGCTGAAGGTTCCGGAGCTGGACTCGGTCCTCGCCGAGTCCCTGGTCCGGGTGGTGGGCGCGCTGCGCGCGATGGACCTGCGCAAGGTGCCGTCGGTGGCGGAGACGGTCGACTGGGCGCACACCCTGCTCGCGCTCGGTGCGGACCGGCTGGACGAAGAGGTCGTACGACAGTCCCTCGGGGTCGTCCTCAAGCATCAGGAGGACGTGACGACCGCCACCGCCAAGCTCGACCTGGACGCGGTGTGAGCACGCCGTCGGTCGCGGACCGGGTGACGTCCCTGGTCCGGGCGCTGCGCACGCACGGCATCCGGATCGGCACGGGCGAGAGCGTGGACGCGGCGCAGGCCGTGGCGGCACTCGGCCTCGACAGCCGCGAGCACCTGCGCGAGGGGCTGGCCGCGGCGCTCCTGCACGACCAGGGTCAGCGCGCCGTCTTCGACCCGGTCTTCGACCTGTACTTCCCGCGCGGGGTCGGGGCCCCGGAGCGGACGGACGGCGCGTTCGACCGGGACGAGCTGCGCGAACGGCTCGCCGAGGCGCTGGCCGCGGGCGACCGTGCGGCGATGGCGCGGCTGGCCGCCGAGGCCGTCGACGCGCTCGGCCGGTACGACGCGGACGGCTTCTCGTCGATGCAGACCCTCGACCGGCTGCGCCCGCAGACCCTGCTCGCCGGGATCATGGCCGGCGGCCAGGGCGCGGGCGGCGGGTCCGGCGCGTTCACCGACCGCATCGAGGCCGACGAGATCCGGCGCCGGATCGAGGAGTTCCGTGAGCAGGTGCGCTCCGAGGCCCGCCGCCGGGTCGCCGAGCGGCGCGGCACCGACGAGATGGCCCGCCGCATCCCGGTACAGACCCCGGACCGCACGGTCTTCCTGTACGCCGGCAAGGACCAGCTCGCCGCGTTGCGCAGGACCGTGCACCCGCTGGCCCGCAAGCTGGCGACGCGGCTCGCGGCCCGTCGGCGCCGGGCCGCGCGCGGCCATATCGACCTGCGCCGTACGCTGCGCGGCTCGCTCTCCACGGGCGGCGTCCCGATGCGCCCGGTGCTGCGCAAGCGCCGCCCGGCCCGGCCCGAACTCGTCCTGCTCTGCGACGTGTCGGGTTCCGTCGCGGGGTTCGCGAACTTCACGATGCTGTTGGTGCAGGCGCTGCACGACGAGTTCAGCAAGGTCCGCGTCTTCGCCTTCGTCAACAGGACCGACGAGGTCACCGACCTCATCGCCCGCGGCACCGCCGACCCGGAGGGCCTCGGCGACCGCATCACCACCGGGGCGACGGTCACCGGCTGGCACGGCAGCAGCGACTACGGCAGCGCCCTCGGCGAGTTCGTCGAGCGGTACGAATCCGCCGTCGGCCCCCGCACCTCGGTGTTCGTCCTGGGGGACGCCCGCACCAACCAGCTGGACCCGAACGTCGCGGCCCTGCGCCGCATCGCCCGCTCGGCCCGCCGCGTGCACTGGCTCAACCCCGAGCCGCGCTCCCTGTGGGACACGGGCGACTCGGCGGCCGGGGCGTACGCGGACGTCGTGGCGATGCACGAATGCCGCACCGCGCGCCAACTCAGCGCGCTGGTCGGGCGGTTGCTGCCGGTCTAGCGCCTCACTCGGCGGCGCCGAGCCAGGTGAGGGCCGCGACCACGAGCGCTTCGACGCCCGTGCTCAGCGTCGGCTCGACGAGCGGCGCGAAGTGGGGCGAGTGGTTGCTCGGCAGGTCGTCGAGGCGGCCCTCCCGCAGAGCGGTGACGACCGTTTGTGTGTCGAGCCCGCCCCAGAACCAGAAGACCGTCGGCACTCCGAGGGCCTCGCCGAACACGCCGACGTCCTCGCTCGCGTTGACCTGCGGCATCGGCATCAGGCGTTCCTGCCCGAAGTGCGCGGCGAACGCGGCCACCGTGGTCCGGGTGCTCTCGGGGTCGCTCACGAGGGCGGGCGCGCTGGGGAGCCACTCCAGGGTGGGCTCGGCGACGGCGGCGCTCGCCTGCGACTCCGCGCGTACGACGCGCTCGACGGCCTCGCGCACCAGCGTGCGGACCTGCGGCGTGTAGGTGCGGATGTTGATGCCGAGTTCGGCCGTGCTCGGGATGATGTTGTCCTTCGTACCGGCCTGCAGACGGCCGACGGTGACCACGGCCGTCTCGGCGGGAGGCACCTCACGGCTGACGATGCCCTGCAACCGCGTGACGACGTTCGCGGCCATCAGCACGGGGTCCACGGACGCCTCCGGGCGCGAGCCGTGCGCGCCGCGGCCGTGCAGCGTGACGCTGAGGCGGTCCGCGGCCGCCATGACCGGGCCGCTGCCGAAGCCGACGACGCCGGCCGGGAGCGGGCCGACGTGCTGGCCCAGCACGATCCCGGGCCTGGGAAAGCGTTCGAAGAGACCCGCCTCGATCATGTCGCGGGCGCCGCACGCGAGTTCTTCCGCGGGCTGGAACACGACGAGCAGTGTCCCCGACCACTGCTCGCGCGCCCGGGCGAGCAGGGTGGCCGCGCCGACCAGGCAGGCCGCGTGCATGTCGTGTCCGCAGGCGTGCATGACGGGGACGTCGCGGCCCTCGTCGTCGACGCCCCGGGCCCGGCTCGCGTAGGGCAGGTCCGTCCGCTCCTCGACGGGCAGCGCGTCGATGTCGGCCCGGACCATGACGACCGGCCCGTCACCGTTGCGCAGCACTCCGACCACGCCGGTCCCGCCGATCTTCTCGGCCACCTCGTCGAAGCCCGCGGCGCGCAGCCGCCGGGCGAGAGAACCGGCCGTCCGGGTCTCCTGGAGCGACAGCTCCGGGTGCTGGTGCAGGTCCCGGTAGAGGGCGGCCAGGTCGTCCTTGATCGCGGCAAGACCCGCGGTCACCGTCTGTGTCATGCTCCAGCCTCCTCGCGCGCGCCCATGGGGGCACGCTATCCCTCTGATGATCATGTCGCCAGCTCCGCGAAGGGCCACTGCTCACCGGGCGGGGGCCATCCGGCCCCTGTCGGACCGCGGCCGGGACACTTCATCTTTGGGTGGAGGTTCTTGCCGCACCCACCCTCTGTCAACCATGCGCAGCACCAGCAACGAGTCGGCCGTGGCCGCATCCGACGGCCTGCCCCCGCACGCTGGGCAGATCCTGTGAAGCAGCCCACCAAGGACGGTGACATGCCGACGGACCCCACGGTTCTTCTCGTGGACAACCACGAGGAATCCCTCTTCGCCCTGGAAGGCGCTCTGGCCCCGCTCGGCTGCCCCACCGAACGGGCGCAGAGCGGCGACGAAGCGCTCAAGGCGGTGCTGCGCGGCGGCATCGACCTGATCATCCTGGACGTCGTCATGCCGGGCATGACAGGGCTCGACGTGGCCCGGCACCTGCAGCGTCTCGACCAGACGGCCGACATCCCCGTACTGCTGCTGACGGGCCTGTTCCGGCACGCCCAACTCGCCGAGGAAGCCTATGCGTTGCACGTGACGGATATCATCACCAAGCCTCTCGACCCCTGGCTGCTGCGCGTCAAGGTCGCCTCTCATCTCCGCCATCTGCGGCGCATCCAGTCCTTGGAGGCCGAACTGGCACGGCAGTCGACGGCGGCGCAGAACGGCGCGTCGAAGGCCGAGGGCGGTGGGGTCGGCTCCCTCGCCCGGCAGGCGGGGCCCCCACCGCGCCCTTAGGGTCGCGCGATCAGCGCTTCTGCAGGCTCTTCACGTTGTCGCCGAAGGTCCAGCCCTTCGACCCGTCCCAGTTGATCGACCAGGTCATCAGCCCCTTGAGGGCGCCGCCGTACGTGTTCCACGCCTGGAACACCTGACCGGGCGTCATGTAGCCGCCGCCCGCGCCGGCTTGGGCGGGCAGCCCGGGGACCTGCTTGTCGTAGGGGACCTTGATGGTGGTGCCCTGGACGACGAGGCCCTTGTTCAGGCAGTCGGTCTGGGCGGTGAAGCCCTGGACCGTACCGGCCTCGTAGGAGTCGCCGGAGCAGCCGTACATGCTGCCGTTGTAGTACTGCATGTTGAGCCACCACAGACGGCCGTTGTCCGCGTACTTCTTGATGACGGGCAGGTACGCGCCCCAGATCGACCCGTACGTGACGCTGCCCCCGGTGACGTACGCCGTCTCGGGGGCCATCGTCAGGCCGAACCCGGCGGGCATCTGCGCGAGGATGCCGTCGATGATGCGGATCACATTGGCCTGGGACGCGGACAGTTGGCTGATGTTGCCGCTGCCGGTGAGGCCCGTCTCGATGTCGATGTCGATGCCGTCGAAGTTGTACTTCTTCAGGATCGGGACGATCGTCGCGACGAAGCGGTCCGCGACGGCGGTGGAGTTGAGGTCGATGCCCGCCGCCGCGCCGCCGATGGACATGAGGATCGTCTGGCCCGCGCTCTTGGCCTGGCACATCTCGGCCGGGGTCGCGACCTTCACGTTCGTGTCCATGCCGTCCTCCCACAGCGCGGTGCCGTCGGAGCGGATCACGGGGAAGGCCGCGTCGATCACGTTGTACCCGTGCTGGGACAACGCGGAGTTGGTGATCGGGGTCCAACCGAACGGCGGATGCACGCCGTTGGTCGCCCCGTCCCAGTTCTCCCAGTACCCCTGGAGGACCTTTCCGGCCGGTTTCTGCTTCGTCGCGCAGGTGTCGGCGGCGGGGGCGGCGGGCGCGGCCGGGGCCGCGACCAGAACGGTGGACAGAGCGGCGGCGGCCGCGAGGGCGGCGCCGAGGAGACGAGAGGTACGACTGCGACCGGACATGGGGGGCCTCCGCAGGATCGCCAAGTGGGGTGGGGTCGGCGTGAGCACGTCGCACGGTAGAGAGGTCCAGACCTGTCGTCAATAGGTCTGAACCAATTGGGGAAGGGTGGCGTCCCGGCCGGGTTCCGCTCCGGAATCGTGGTGGCAACGCCCGCGAAACAGCACGTCCCTACGGTCGCCCGTACACCGGTCATGGCTGCAACGGCCGGTGTGCGCGGCGGCGTTCACCGTGCCGGCGCTAACCAGCCGTCTTCCACCTAGCTTTCAGGGAGGAACGATGGCTGTGGTCACACCTGCCGTCGCGCCCGCGCCGGCCCCGCACCCCGTGGACGCCCGGCCGCCGCTGCGCCGCCTGGTGCCGCTGAGCCTGCAGCATCTGCTCGTCGCGTACGCGGGCCTGGCGACGATGCCGCTCCTCGTGGGCACCGCGCTGCATCTGCCCGAGGAGCGCGTGCGGCTGCTCATCAGCGCCAATCTGCTGGTGAGCGGGCTCGCCACGCTCCTGCAGTCGCTCGGCGTGAAGTGGCTGGGCGCCCGACTGCCGATCGTGATGGGGTCGACGTTCACCGCCATCACGCCCGCCGTCCTGATCGGCGCGGAACACGGGCTCGCCGCCGTGTTCGGGGCGACGATCGTCTCCGGCCTGGTGACCGTGGCCGTCGCGCCGTGGTTCGGACGGTGGCTGCACCTGTTCCCCCCGCTGGTCACCGGAACCGTCATCGCCGTCATCGGGTTCTCGCTGGTGCCGTCCGCGGCCGGCCTCGTCACCGGCGGGCCCGGGGCCGGCGGCGGCCGCGGCCTCGCCCTGGCCGCGGTGACCGTACTGCTCGTCGTGCTGGTGGAGCGCCTCGCGCCGCCCGCGCTCGCCCGGTTCTCGGTGCTCGTCGCGATGGTCGCGGGAACCGTACTCGCCGTGCCCCTCGGGCTGTTCGACGGTTCGGGCGTCACGGACGCGCGCACCGTGACCGCCCCGGACCCCACCGCCTTCGGAGCGCCCACGTTCGTCGTCCCGGCGATCGCGGCGATGCTCGTCGTGCAACTCGTGAACATGGTCGAGTCGGTCGGCGACACCCTCGCCGTCGGACAGATCGTCGGGCGCGGCGACGACGCGCCCACGGTGGTCCGGGCGCTGCGCGCCGACGGGGCGGCGACCGTCGTGTCGGGGCTGCTCGCCTCCTTCCCCGTCGTGACGTTCGGGCAGTCGGTGGGCCTGGTGAGCGTGACCCGGGTGCGCAGCCGTCATGTCGTGGCGCTGTCCGGCCTGCTGATGGTGGTGCTCGCCTTCGTTCCGGTGCTCGGCGCGGCCGTCGCCGCCGTGCCGGGCCCGGTCCTCGGCGGGGTCTCGCTCGTCATGTTCGGCATGGTCGGCGCGGTCGGCCTGCGCATCCTGGCCCGCGCCGACCTCACCGACTCCCGCAACCTGCTGACCGCGGCCCTCGCCTTCGGGCTCGGGATGATCCCGGTCGGCGCCCCGGACTTCTACGCGCCGCTCCCCTCGTACGTCCGCACGGTCCTGGACAGCGGGATCGCCGTCACGGGGATCGTCGCCTTCGCCCTGAACCTGCTGTTCCACCACGCGCCCCGCCCCCGGAAGGACTCCGCCCGATGACGACGCCCGACATCGACACGATCACCGACGTCACCGTCTACAGCGAGGGTCGCTGGCACGCGGGCAGGGACGTCCACCTGGCCGGCGGCCGGATCAGCGCTGTCGTCCCGGCGGGTGAACTCCCGCACGGGCAAAGGGTCCTGGACGGATCGCGCGGTCACCTCACGCCCGGCCTGGTGAACACGCACACGCACCTCTTCCAGGCGGGCCTGCGCGGCATCGGCGAGGGTCTGCCGCTGCTCGCGTGGCTCACCGCCGTCGGCGAGGAGGCGGCACTGCTCACCCCCGAGCGGGCCTACGCGACCGCGTCCGCCGCCGCGGCCGAGGCCCTGCGCAGCGGAACCACCACGCTCGTCGAGCACATGTGGCCGCACCCCTCCCCCGCGGTGCACGACGCGGTACTGCGGGCGCTGCGCGACAGCGGCGTACGGGCCGTGCTGTGCCGGGGCGTCGCCGACCGCGCCGACCGCAGCCGCAGGTGGGGGTTCGACCCGCGCCTCATGCAGCCGCTGAAGGAGGCGCTCGCGCACACGGACGAGCTGATCGCCGCGGCGCACGGCAGCCGCGTCGAGGTCGGCGTCGCCGTGCCCAACCCGCGGTGTCTGACGCCCGACGGGATGACGGCCGTACGCGCCTACGCCGAGGAGCGCGGGCTGCCGGTCTCGCTGCACCTGCTGGAGACGACGACCGACGACACGATGTGCCGGGAACACACGGGAGCCGGCGCCGTCACCTACCTGGAACGGGCCGGGTTCCTCTGGGAGCGACTGCTCGCGGTGCACTGCGTGGAACTGGACGCGGCAGGCCGCGCCACCCTCGCCCGGCACGGCGTCGGTGTGTCCTACAACCCGCTCAGCAACATGCGGCTCGGCAGCGGGATCGCGCCCGTTCCGGACATGCTGGCCGACGGGCTGCGGGTCGGGCTCGGTGTCGACGGCGCGGCCAGCAACGACACCCAGGACATGCTGGAGGCGCTGCGCATCGGCGCGTATCTGCAACGGGCGGCGCACCGCACGGCGGAGCTGCTCGGGTTCCCGGAGATGTTCGACCTCGCGGCGAACGGCGCGAACCGGGTCCTCGGCCTGGAGGAACGCCCGGACGGAGTGCGGGCCGGCATGCAGGCCGACCTTGTCCTGCACCGCTTCGAGAGGGACTACGCCTGCCTCCCCGTCCACGACCCCGGAGCCACACTGCTGACGTGTGCGAGCGGCCGGACCGTGGCGGCGGTCCTCGTCGGCGGCGAGGTCCTGGTGCGCGACGGGGAGCATGTCCGGCTCTCCTCGGCGGAGTTGGTGGCGGGGCTCGGCTTTACGGCCGCGTAACACCGTGATCCCCGGCCGAAACACCTTCCGGGCAGGCTGAACGCATCGCGTACGGACCCCGCGCACACAGCACGCCGGGGTCCGTGCCAGACCACGGCGCCGGACCCGCGAAGGGCCCGTCGCGACCGTGCCCGCGGGTCTGCGCGTGTCCGCGGTGGGGATCGCAGGGGCGGTGACTGCATCCCGGCAACCCACGATCGCTTCGAGGAGCGTCACCGCGATGACCGAAACCACTTACAGCATGGCCGAGTTGGCCAAGGAGACCAGGATGGGCGGGGCCGGGACGGAGACCTCCACCCGGGAGATCCGCCGGATCGACCTCAGCGACTTCGGCGCCCGCAGGGCCGAGATCACCGAGGAACTGTGGGCGGCGGCCACCGACATCGGCTTCTTCCAGCTCGTGCACCACGGCATCGAACAGGACCTGGTCGACGGGGCGTTCGCCGATGCCGAGCGGTTCTTCGCGCTGCCGGAGGAGACGAAGGCGCGGCACGGCCTGAAGAAGGGGCTCAACTCGGGCTGGGAGTCGATGACCCAGGTCCGTCCTTCGATCGGAACACCGGACCAGAAGGAGTCGTACCAGCTGACCCGGCCGCACATGGACGGGCTGTGGCCGGACGACGCGCTGCCCGGGTTCCGGGAGCGGGCGCTCGCGTTCGAGGCGCGGTGCCGGGAGCTGGCGATGCGGGTCCTGTCGTGCTTCGCGGACAAGCTGGGCCTGCCCGACGGGTTCTTCGCGCGCGCCCACGATCCGGCGAGCGCGCAGTACCAGTCGACGCTGCGCATGCTGCACTACTTCGCCGTGCCGGAGCCCTCCGAGAACACAGCGATCCCCGCGGAAGTCTGGCGGGCGGGCGCGCACACGGACTTCGACTGCCTGACGCTGCTGTTCCAGCGGGACGGGCAGGGCGGGCTGCAGGTGTGCCCGGGCAAGGAGGCCGAGGCGCAGGAGTGGACGCCGGTCGAACCGGCGGACTCGGTGATCACCTGCAACATCGGGGACATGCTGATGCGGTGGAGCGACGACCGGCTGCCGTCGAACTTCCACCGGGTCAGGTCGCCGGGTCCGGACGACGACCGGTCCGCCCGCCACAGCATCGCGTTCTTCGCGCAGGCCGATCGTGACGTGGTGATCGAGGGGCCCGCGGGCCGCTATCCGCCGATCACGGCGGCCGATTACATCCAGCAGCGGATCGCCGCCAACTTCGCACGCTAGAGGGGTGGTTGACGTGACGACGTCCACGAAGGGCGCGGGGTTCGGACGGCTCGCGGTGCTCGGTCTGCAGCATGTGCTCGTGATGTACACGGGATGTGTGACGGTGCCGTTGGTGTTCGGCGCGGCGGCGGGGCTCGACGCCGCGACGGTCGCGGTGCTCATCAACGCCGATCTGCTCGTCGCGGGCGTCGTCACGGTGATCCAGGGCGCCGGGGTCGGTCGCGTCCTGGGAGTCCGGATGCCGGTGATGGCGGGCGCCGCGTTCACCGCGGTGACGCCGATGATCCTGATCGCCGGGGAGTACGGGCTGCAGGCCGTGTACGGGTCGATGCTGGCGGCCGGCGTCTTCGGCCTGCTGGTGGCCTATCCGTTCGCGAAGGCGGTGCGCTTCTTCCCGCCGCTGGTGAGCGGCGTGGTGATCACGGTGGTGGGGCTCGCCCTGATCGGGGTCGGGGTGAACCTGGTCGTGGGCAACGATCCGAAGGCCGACGACTACGCCGCGCCGTCGCGGCTCGCGCTCGCCGCCTTCGTCGTGATCGTCATTCTCCTGGTGGCCCGCTTCGGGCGGGGCTTCCTCGCCCAGACCGGCGTGCTCCTGGGGCTGTTGGCGGGGACGGCGATCGCGGTGCCGCTCGGCCTGGTCGACCTCTCGGCCGCGCGGGCGGCGGACTGGATCGGGGTCAGCGCGCCGTTTCACTTCGGGGCGCCGCAGTTCCCCGCGGTCGCGGTGCTCTCGATGTGCGTGGTGATGCTCGTGCTCTTCGCCGAGTCGACGGCGGACCTCCTCGCGGTCGCGGAACTGACCGGAAAGAAGCTGACGACCGCGGACATGGCGCGGGGCCTGGCGGCGGACGGCCTGTCGGGCGTCCTCGGCGGCGTCATGAACGCCTTCCTGGACACGGTGTTCGCGCAGAACGTCGGCCTGGTGACGATGACGAAAGTGCGCAGCCGGCACGTCGCGACGGTCGCGGGCTGCATGCTCCTGGTCCTCGGTCTGATCCCCAAACTGGGCGCGCTGGTCGCCGGGCTGCCCCAGCCCGTGGTCGGGGCCGCGGGTCTGGTGATGTTCGCGACGGTCGCCGCCGTCGGCATCGGCACCCTGCGCAAGGTGGACTTCGACGGCACGCACAACCTGCTGATCGTGGCGGTGTCGATCGGCGCCGGAATGGCCCCGGAGGTGGCCCCCGACCTGTACACGCGGTTCCCGGAAGGGGTGGGGATCGTGCTGGGATCGCCGGTGACCAGTGCGACGTTGGTGGCGTTCGGGCTGAACCTGGCGTTCAACGGGAAGGGCACGCGGCGCGTACGCGGCCCTGAACCGGTTGCCGAGGTGTCTGCCTAGTACGTCACTCGCCGACGGCTCGCCCGGGTCGTGCGCGGACACACCCCCGGCCCGCGAACCGGGCCGGGGTGTGCCTCGGCCCCTGTGCCGGTACTCGACATCCATGTCGTACGGACCGGTCCCCGCGCCCGCGACAGGATCCGCCCCTCGGGCCTGTCTTCAAACTCCCCTCTACCCGGCGCCGCCCGGCACGCGCTCCCGCCGCACCGAGCGCAAAGCCGAGTACGCCCCGTACGAGACCCTGCACCCGGCCCGCCGACAGCACGCGCCGAACACCGCCGGGCCGCTCTCCGGGCGACGAGGGGAGTTTGAAGCCAGGCCCTAGTCCCCGGCGCCGCCGTGGATCGGCCCCCGCGCCCCGGCCAGCGGAGCCCCGCTGCCGCCCCGGCGCACGGCGACGATCTCCGCGCCGATCGAGATCGCCGTCTCCTCCGGTGTGCGGCCGCCCAGGTCGAGGCCGATCGGCGAGCGCAGCCGGGCCAGTTCGTCGTCCGTCACCCCGGCCTCCCGGAGCCGGTCCAGCCGGTCCTCGTGCGTGCGGCGCGAGCCCATCGCGCCGACGTACGCCGCGGGCAGCCTTAGCGCCACTTCGAGCAGGGGCACGTCGAACTTGGCGTCGTGCGTGAGGACGCACAGCACCGTCCGTTCGTCCGTGGCCGTGGCGCGGAGGTAACGGTCGGGCCACTCCACGACCACCTCGTCCGCCTCGGGGAAACGGGTCCGCGTCGCGAACACGCCCCGCGCGTCGCACAGCGTGACGTGGAAGCCGAGGAGCTTGCCCACCCGGACCAGCGCGCCCGCGAAGTCGACCGCGCCGAACACGATCATCCGGGCGGGCGGCACGCTCGACTCGACGAACAGGGTGACGTCGGCGCCGCACCGCGCCGAGCTCTCCGGCACTTCACAGATGCCGGTTGTGCCGAGGTCGAGCAGGGCGCGGGTCTGCGCGGCGAGCCCGGGGTCGTCGCCCGAGCCCAGACCGCTCTCGTACGAGCCGTCGGGCCTGACCAGCAACAGGCCGCCCCCGCCCGCCAGTTCACCGGGCCCGTCGAGGACCCGGGCGAGCGCCACCGCCTCGCCGCGCGCCGCGGCGGTGAGCGCCGCCTCGACCGTCGTACGGGACGCGGACCCGGAGCGTACCGGGACGACATGCACCTCCACGGCACCGCCGCAGGTCAGCCCCACCGCGAACGCGTCGTCGTCGCTGTAGCCGAACTGCTCACGGCGCACCTCCCCGTCCCGCAGGGCATCCACGCACAGCTCGTAGACCGCGCCTTCCACGCAGCCGCCGGAGACGGAGCCGATGACCTCCCCGGCGGCGTCGACGGCGAGGGCCGCGCCGGGCGGCCGGGGCGCGCTGCCGCTCACCGATACGACGGTGGCGACGGCGAACTCCCGTCCCTGCGCGGCCCATTCGCTCAGCTCGGCGGCGAGATCAAGCATCCGGTCCGTCCCGGCGCGCCTCGGCGAGCAGCACGCGGTCGGGCCGGATCGGCAGATCGCGGTGGCGGACGCCGGTCGCGTGCCACACCGCGTTGGCGATCGCGGCGGCCGTGCCGACGATGCCGATCTCGCCGATGCCCTTGATCCCGACGGGGTCGTCGGGGTCCGGGTCGTCGATCCACTCCGCCTGCAGCTCCGGCACGTCGGCGTGCGCGGCGACGTGGTAGCCCGCGAAGTCGGCGCCGACGTGCCCGCCGGACGCCTCGTCCCGTACCGCTTCCTCGTGCAGCGCCATGGAGATGCCCCACGTCATGCCGCCGGTGAACTGGCTGCGGGCGGTGAGCGGGTTGATGATCCGGCCGGCCGCGAAGACACCCAGCATCCGCCGTACCCGCACCTCGCCGGTGGTCACGTCCACGGCGACCTCGGCGAACTGCGCCCCGAACGCGTACCGCTCCTTCTTCGCGAGCGCGGCGATCAGTTCGGCGGTGTCCGTCGTGGCGGTGATCCCGCCCTCCGGGATCTCGCCGGGCGCCAGGGGCAGGCGTTCCCGCAGGTCGCGCGCGGCCGCGATGACGGCCCAGCCCCAGGACCTGGTGCCCATCGAGCCGCCCGCGACCCAGGCGGCGCCGAAGTCGCTGTCGGCGATCCGCACCCGCACCCGCTCGGGCGCCACCTCGAGGGCGTCGGCGGCGATGATGGTGAGGGCCGTACGGGCCCCGGTGCCGACGTCGGCCGCGGTGATCCGGACGGTGAAGGTGCCGTCCGGCTCGGCGGTCACGGACGCCGTGGAGGGGGCGGCGGCCGCCTGGAACGTGGACGCGGCGGTGCCCGTGCCGAGCAGCCAGCGGCCTTCCCGGCGCACGCGCGGGCGCGGGTCGCGGTCCGCCCAGCCGAACCGGCGCGCGCCCTCCTCGAAGCAGCCGAGCAGATTGCGGCTGCTGAACGGCAGCCCGGAGACGGGGCCGACCGTGGGTTCGTTGCGGGCGCGCAGCGCGATCGGGTCCATGCCGAGCTGCTCGGCCAGCTCGTCGAGCGCCGACTCGACGGCGAACGAGCCCGGTGCCTCGCCGGGCGCCCGCATCCATGTGGGTGTCGCGACGTCCACGGGCACCACCCGGTTGACGGTGTGGTGCGCGTCCGCGTCGTACATGCTGCGTCCGAACCCGGCGCCGCCCTCGACGAACTCCCGCAGGTTCGAGGTGAGGTTCTGGTGGTCGTGCGCGAAGGCGCGCAGCCTCCCGTCCGGGTCGGCGCCGAGCCGCACCCGTTGTGCGGTGGGGCTGCGGTAGCCGGTCGTCGCGAACACCTGACGCCTCGTCAATACCACGCGCACCGGACGCTGCAGCTCCGTCGCGGCCATCACCGCGGCGACATGGTGCGCCCTCAGCCCCTTGGAGCCGAAGGCGCCGCCGACGTGCTCGGAGCGCACGTGGACGGCGTCCTTGTCGAGGGAGAAGAGGTTCGCGAGGTCGTCGGCGACCCACTTGCTGCCCTGATTGGAGTCGAAGACCTCAAGGCGCCCGCCGTCCCAGCGCACCGTCACCGCATGCGGTTCCATGGCGCCGTGGTGCTGCTCGGGCGTCGTGTAGGAGGCATCCAACACGGCAGCGGACGCGGCGAGTTCGGCATCCAGGTCACCCTTGGCTACCTCCATGTCCGCCGGGGTGTAGACGCCGGGCCGGTCGGCGTAGAAGGCGACGTCGTGCGGCTCCTCGTCGTACTCGACGACGAGCGCCTCCGCGGCCTCCCGGGCCTGCTCGGACGTCTCGGCGACGACCAGGGCGACCGGCCAGCCCGCGTGCGGCACCCGGTCGTGCTGGAAGACCTCGACGATCGGGTCCGGCCGGCCGAGCGCGCCGATGACGTCGTCGTTCACCCGCGGCGCGTTCTTGTGGTGCAGGACGGCCAGGACGCCGGGCAGGGCGCGGACCGCCTCGTCGTCGATCGCCCGCACGCGGCCGCGCGCCACGGTCGACAACACCAGCCAGCCGTAAGCGAGTTCGGCGAAGGGGATCTCACCGGCGTAACGGGCGGCACCGGTGACCTTGTCGCGGCCCTCCACGCGGGTACGCGCGACGCCGGACGCGGTAGTGGACTGTGCCTGCGTCGTCTGTACCGTCATCGGGTCGCCTCCTGCGTGAGTTCGGTGAGCATCGCCACGACGAGGTTGCGCAGCAGCGGCACCTTGTACGCGTTGTGCGGCAGCGGCTCGGCGGCGGCGAGTTCGGCGTCGGCCGCGGCGGCGAACGCCGACCCGTCCGCGGGCGATCCGATCAGCGCGCGCTCCGCGGCGCGGGCCCGCCACGGCCGGGACGCGACCGCGCCGAAGGCCAGGCGCACGTCCTGCACGACACCGTCGCGGACGTCGAGGGCGGCGGCCACGGACCCGATGGCGAAGGCGTACGAGGCGCGCTCGCGGACCTTGCGGTAGCGGGAGCGGGCGGCGACGGGCGCGGGCGGCAGGGTGACCCCGGTGATGAGCGCGCCGGGCGGCAGCGCGGTCTCCAGGTGCGGGGTGTCACCGACCGGCCGGTAGAAGTCGGTGAGCGCCAACTCGCCCCGACCCGCGGCGGTTTCGTAGTGCACGACCGCGTCGAAGGCGGCGAGCGCCACGCCCATGTCGGACGGGTGCACGGCCACGCACGCCTCGCTCGCGCCGAGGATCGCGTGGTTGCGGTGCTCGCCCGTGATCGCGGGGCAGCCGCTGCCGGGCACCCGCTTGTTGCACGGCTTGCTGACGTCGGTGAAGTAGCCGCAGCGGGTGCGCTGCAGCAGATTGCCGCCGACAGTGGCCATGTTGCGCAGTTGTCCGGACGCCCCGGCGAGCACGGCCTGCGTCAGCGCCGGGTAGCGGCGCCGTACGTCGGGGTGCGCGGCGAGGTCGCTGTTGGTGA
The DNA here is from genome assembly GCF_040655895.1 of Streptomyces sp. NPDC050264. Lineage (NCBI taxonomy): Bacteria > Bacillati > Actinomycetota > Actinomycetes > Kitasatosporales > Streptomycetaceae > Streptomyces > Streptomyces sp. NPDC050264. The sequence continues at coordinate 270,874 of NZ_JBFAKV010000008.1, read as the reverse complement.
CGGTGGCTCCGATGCGCAGCCCGCCGTCCTCGGTGGACTCGACGCGGTCCAGGGGCAGTTCGCGTACGTCGACCAGGCGCGCGGGGCGTTCCACCCCGGCCTTCATCAGGTCGACGAGGTTGGTGCCGCCGCCGAGGAAGCGCGCCTCGGGGTCGGCGCCGAGCACCGCCACGGCGCCCGGTACGTCCAGGGCCCGCTCGTATCCGAACTCCTTCACGCCACCGGCTCCTTCGCGCTCTCGGCGGCCTGGGCGACGGCCCGTACGATCGACACGTACGCGCCGCAGCGACACAGGTTCCCGCTCATCCGCTCCCTGATCTCCTCGGGCGTCAGGGGTGGCGGTCCGGCCTCGGGCCGCACGTCCTCGGTCGCGGCGCTCGGCCAGCCGGCCGCGTGCTCCTGGAGGACGCCGAGGGCCGAACAGATCTGGCCGGGGGTGCAGTAGCCGCACTGGAATCCGTCGAGTTCGACGAACGCCTGCTGCACCGGGTGCAGTTCGTCGCCGTCGGCGACGCCTTCGATGGTGGTGATCTCGCGCCCCTCGGCGGCGACCGCGAGCTGCAGGCACGACACGGTCCGGCGCCCGTCGACGAGTACGGTGCAGGCGCCGCACTGCCCCTGGTCGCAGCCCTTCTTCGTGCCGGTCAGGTCGAGCCGCTCGCGCAGGGCGTCGAGCAGGGTGGTGCGGTGGTCGACGGGCAGCGAGTACTTCTCTCCGTTGACGTGCAAGGTGATCGAGCTGGACGTGGAGATGCCCGCTGGTGGCATGAGCAGCCTTCTTTCGCGTATCCGGTGCGAGGAGAATCAGCGCTGTACGGAGAGGGAGGGCGGCAGCGGCGCCGAAGGTGACCGCGGTCGCCGCTATGGTGGGATCGACAACGAAGCGGACATCTGTCCACTCTGTGGTCACGAACGTAGTGGACAGCTGTCCGTTCAGCAAGGACCTTTCCGCGCCACGGACCGAAGGAGGAGGCGTGCAGCATCCGAAGAAGCAGGCGGCACTGCGCTCGGACGCGCAGCGCAACCGCGAGCGCATCCTCGAAGTGGCCCTGGCCGAACTGACGCGCTCGGCCGACGCGCCGCTGAGCGCGATCGCGCGGAAGGCCGGCGTCGGACAGGGCACCTTCTACCGCAACTTCCCCAGCCGGGAGGCGCTGGTCCTGGAGGTGTACCGGTACGAGGTGCAGCAGGTCGCCGACACGGCGGCCCAGTTGCTGTGCACCCGGTCGCCGGAGGTGGCGCTGCGCGAGTGGATGGACCGGCTCGCCCAGTACGCCATGGCCAAGGCGGGGCTCGCGGACGCGCTGCGCGAGGCGACGACGGCCCGCGGCACCATGAAGACTCTGGCGCACGGCCCGCTGACCGGAGCGATCGCACTGCTGCTCGATGCGAACGCGCGAGCGGGCACGATCCGGCCCGGTGTCACCCCGGACGACTTCATGCTGGCGATCGCGGGCCTGTGGCTGGTCGACCCGCACAGCGACTGGCAGTCGCGCGCGGGACGCCTGCTGGACCTGGTGACGGACGGATTGCGGGCCGGGGCACCCGGACCCGCGACGGACGACTAGCGGGGCCGGACCCTACGACCGCTTGCGGGGCTTCCCGCGCTTGCCGCTCTGCGGCTTGGGCTTGCCCTTGCCGACCTGCTTGGTGCCGGGCTTGGGGCGGGCCGCGCCCCGTGCGGGCGCCTTCCGCGCGCCCGAGGGCGCGGGCTTCTTCTTCTCCTGCGGGGCCGGCGTCTGGGTACGGCCCCGGGAGCTGTTCACCGTCCGGCCGCGCACGATCCCGATGAGGTCCTCCACCTGGTCGGTGGTGCGCTCCTCGGGCCAGGCGAGCGCGATGTCCGATCCCGGCGCGTCCGTGATCGTCCGGTAGGTGAGGTCACGGCGGTGGTGCAGCCGGGCCAGCGACTGCGGCACGACGAGCAGGCCCACGCCCGCGGCGACCAGTTCGACGGCGTCGGCGGTGGTGGCGGGGCGCTCGACGGCGGGCTGCCCGGGCGGGCGCTCCCAGTCCATGACGTCGTCCAGGGGGTGCTGCACGATCTCGTCGGCGAGATCGTGCAGGGTGATCTCCTCCACCGCGGCCACGACGTGGTCCTTGGGGACCAGCACGACGGTGGTCTCGGTGTAGAGGGGGATCGCGCTGAAGAACGTACGGTCCACGGGCAGGCGCACCAGGCCCGCGTCGGCGTCACCGCGCCGCAGGACGTCCGACGCCTCGGCGGCGGCCACCGGGACGAGGGCGAGCGGGGAGTCGGGCAGTCGCTCGTTCCAGATCCGGACCCATTTGGCGGGGGTCGCTCCGGGAACGTACGCGAGCCGGAACGAAGGGGTCGCCGCGGGGGTCTTTTCCGTGCCTGTCACGCCGTAAGGCTACCCGTCGTGGTCGGGCATGGTCGGGCGTGTCCCCCGCGCTCGATACCCTTGACCTCATGAGTTCGCACCAGAACGCCCAGACCATGAAGCCCGCCACGGCGGCGAAGAAGCTGGGCGTGTATCTCGATGCCACGCCCGCCGAGTTCCGTGAGGGCGTCGTCTCGCGCGGTGAGCTGAGCGCGCTGCAGGCCGAACCGCCGCAGTGGCTGCTCGACCTGCGCGCGAGCGGCCCGCACCCGCGTCCGGTCGTCGCGGAGAAGCTGGGCGTCTCCATCGCGGGCCTGGCCCGCGGCGGTGTCACCGAGCCGCTCACCACCGAGCAGATCGACGCCCTCAAGGACGAGAACCCCTCGTGGCTGCGGAAGGAGCGGGCCACGCAGTCGGAGGTCCGCAAGGAGAACGTCCGCGTGAAGAAGCTGCACGCCGAGCAGGCGGAGAAGCACGCGCAGCGGTCCGAGGACTAGAAACCTGTACGAGAGGGGCGGCCGGGACGTTCGCGTCCCGGCCGTTCTGCCGCGTACCCCGGGTCAGCGCTGTCGCAGCGCAGCGCCAGCAGCCCGGCGAGTACGAGGGCGCCGAGCACCGCGCCGGACGCGGCGGGCCAGCCGCCGGCCTCGATGAGGGGTGCGGCGAGCGCGGAGCCGACGACGCCCGCGAGGAAGTAGAGCAGCAGGTAGACGCCGCTGAGGCTGCCGGAGCGGCGGGGGTCGATGCCGAGGATGCGGGCCTGGTTGGCGGCCTGGGCGGTGAAGCAGCCCGCGTCGACGAGGGCGAGGCCCGCCGCGGTGACGGCCGGTGTGTCCAGGCCGGTGCAGAGCAGCGCGGCCCCCGCCGCGGCCGCGCTCATGCTCGCGCAGATCACCGCGCGCGTCCCGAACCGGTCGCCGAGGCGTCCGGCGACGGGCAGTGCGGCGAAGCCGAGCGCACCGGCCAGGCTGTAGAGGCCGATGGCGGCGGCGTCGAGCGCGTACGGGGGCTGGGCGAGGCGCACGGTGAGCGCGACCCAGATGAGACTGAACGCGAAGTACCAGAGGCTGCCGGTGAGCACGGCGCGGCGCAGCGTCCGGTGGCGCCGCAGGAGCCCGGGCAGTGCCGTCAGCGTCGCGAGGTAGCTTCCCGTGGGCTCGGGCCGCTCGGCCGGCAGCCGCAGTCGGGCCCCGGCGGCGCACAGCAGGACGAGCCCGGCGAAAGAGAGCAGCATGCCGCGCCAGCCGATCGCGTCGGCGAGGGCTCCGCCGACGAGGCGGCTGAGCAGGATCCCGGCGGACATCCCGGCGGCGACGAGCGCGACAGCCGCCCCGCGCCGCTCGCTGGGCACACCGCGCCCGGCGATCGTCGAGGCTCCCGCGCTGACGCTCGCGCCCGCGCCGATGATCACGTACGCGACGAGCAGCAGGCCGAGTCCGGGGGCGAGCGCCGCGAGCACCAGGCCGGTGGCGAGCAGGACGAGCTGTCCCGTGACGAGACGGCGGGGCGCGACGCGGTCGGCGAGGGGCAGCAGGAAGGCGAAGCCCGCGATGCAGCCGGCGAGCGCGGCGGTCGTGACGAGGCCGACGGCGGCCGCGGAGGTGCCGGTGTCGTGGGCGACGTCGCCGAGCGCGGGCTGGACGGCGTAATTGTTGGCGAGGGCGATCCCGGCGGTGCAGGCGAGCAGCCCGACGCCGCCGCGGCGCAGCGGCCCCGCTCCCTCGTGCAGGCCGCTCACGGTGCCTCGCCGCGGACCAGGACGACGGCGTAACGACACTCCCTGTCCGTGGAGTTGACGAAGACGCACGGCGCGGGCCGGCCCAGTTCGACGGTGTCACCGGCGTCCAGTTCGTGCACCGTGTCGCCCTCGTGGAAGGTGAGCCGGCCGTCGATGACCCAGATGATCTGCCGGTGGAAGGCGAACGCGGCGGCCGGGTACGGGACGTGGGCCCCGGCGGGCAGCCGAATCTCGGCGAGGTCGGCCGGGAAGCCGGGGCCCGACAGCTGGCGGCGCGCGTACCCGGTCTCCGGGTCGAGCCAGCGCGGTGCCGCGTCGCCGCGCCGCACCCGGTCCGCGCCCGCGTCCGGGTCGAGCAGCACGGCGACACCCAACTGGAACGCCGCCGACAGTTTGCCCAGGACCACGGCGGTCGGATTGCTCTCGCCCCGCTCGATCCGGTTGATCATCGCCCGCGAGACCCCCGACGCCTCGGCCAGCTCGGACAGCGTCCAGCGGCGCCGGTCACGCTCGGCCCTGATGCGGGCACCGATCCGCTCGACCAGGGGGTCTACGATGTTGGACATGAATCCACCATACGAGACGGGGATGCGGGCGGTGACCGTCCGCCCGGCACTTTCCGAGGACCTCGACGCGGTCCTCGCCATCCGCAACCACGCCATCGCGCACGGGACGGCGCTGTGGACGGACACACCGCAGTCGCGTGCCGAGGGCGCGGCCTGGCTCGGCGCGCACCTGGGGCGCGGCTCCGCCTACGTGGCCGAGGTCGGCGGCACGGTCGTCGGGTTCGGGGTCTACGGCCCCTGGAAGGACTACTCCGGGTTCCGGCACACGGTCGAGAACTCGGTGTACGTGACGGACGGCCACCACGGCAAGGGCATCGGCTCCGCCCTGCTCGGCACGCTCGTCACGTCCGCGTCCACGGCGGGCCTGCACGTCATGATCGCCGGGATCGAGGCGGGCAACGCGGCGTCGGTCCGGCTCCACGAGCGCCACGGGTTCGAGCACGCGGGCACGGTCCGCGAGGTGGGCACGAAGTTCGGGCGCTGGCTCGATCTGACGTTGATGCGACTGCAGCTGAGCTGAGCCGGGGGCCGGACCGCCTGGGGCGTGTCTTCAAACTCCCTCGTCGCCCGGAGGGCGGCCCGGCGGCGTTCGGTGCGTGCTCTCGGCGGGCCGGGTGCGGGGCCTCGTACCGGGCGTACTCGGCTTTGCGCCCGGTGCGGCGAGAGCGCGTGCCGGGCGTCACCGGGCAGAGGGGAGCTCGAAGCCAGACCCTAAGGCCGCGTCCGCGCGAGCGCCGTGTCCAGCGCGCCCCGGGTGCTCGCGGGCAGCTCCTTGCCGTGCATCGACTCCACGACCTGCTCCGCGACTGCCCGGAGCTTGGTGTTGGTGTGCTGCGAGACTTCCTTCAGGACGTCCCAGCCCTGCTCCGGCGCGAGGCGGCCCAGCACGATGACGACCCCGATCGCCTGGTCGACGACCATGTGCGAGGCGATGGCCTGGTGCAGCTGGCGCACCTCCGCCTGCAGCAAGGGGATGCTCTCGGCCGACCGGTCTTCCTCCATCGCCGGTCCACCACCTCTCGCTGTTCATGCCCCGCCCAGTGAGAGTGCCGGTCCGCACGTCGCCGCCGCTGCACCACGAGCGAACACATCATCACGACCTATCCACAAAACGAAGCCGTCCCGGCCGAACTCCCTGCTCGGCGTGACAGCACGCCGTCCCGGAGCCGTACTCTCCTTGTTGGGCAGCGCGGACAAAAAAACACGGGTGGGAGGCGTCTTGCAGACCTTGCACTTCGACAGCAGCGACATCGCGGTGACCGAGGACTTCCTCAGCCATGCCTACGCGCGGATGCGCATCGGCAACGGCACGGCCGGCTCCAGCCGGGCGCAGGTCCGCCGCGACACCATGACCGGGGTGAGCGTCGACGAGCTCGACGTCGACTTCGACATGAGCTACTCGGTCACGCCCCTCGGCAAGATCTGCCTGTGCGTCGTGCACGAGGGCACGATCCAGGACCACGGCTTCGCCCGGGTCGAGGACGCCTTCGGCCCCGGCGACGTGGTGTCCTTCGCCCCGCCCGAACTGCCCTACCAGGGCCGCATCTGCAGCGCCCGCTACAACATCACGATGCTCGACCCGGCACTGCTGAACCAGGTCGCCGCCACCGATCCGACGGCGAAGCCCGGCCCGGTCCGCCTCACCGGGCACCGGCCGGTCTCGGAACCGGCGGCCCGCCACCTCAAGCGCACGATCATCCACGTACGCGATCACGTGCTGGCCGATCCCGACGTGGCGGTCCAGCCGCTCGTCGCCGCCACCGCGGCGCAGCATCTGGCCGCCGCCGTCCTGGCCGCGTTCCCGCACACCGCGCTCACCGAGCCGACCGCGAGCGACCGCAACGACGCGCACCCCAGGTCCCTGCGGCGCGCGCTCACGTTCATGGAGGAGCACGCGCGCGAGCCTCTCACCGTGGCCGAGATCGCGGCCGCGGCGCACATCACGGTCCGCGCCCTGCAGTACGCGTTCCGCCGCCACCTGGACACGACGCCGCTCGCACATCTGCGCCGGATCCGGCTCTCGCTCGCGCACCACGAGCTGCTGGCCGCCGATCCGTCCAGCGGCGCCACCGTCACGGCGATCGCGGCCGGCTGGGGGTTCTACCACCCCGGCAGGTTCGCGTCCCTCTACCGTGCGTCCTACGGGCAGCCGCCCCGCCGCGCCCTGACCGGACACTGAACCCGGCCCCGGCCACCCGAACCCACTCCCCAGTTCTCAGCCCCCGGAGGAATGCTCGTTGACGTCGCACGACCCGCGCCCGGACCACGGTGCGCCCGAGAACGCGCCTGTGGTCCAGGAACCTGTGACTGCTGCGACTGCTGCGACTCAGGAGAGGGCGGCCCTGCAGGCCGAGGTCGCCCGGCTCCGCCAGATGGTGCGCCACCGCGCCGTCGTGGACCAGGCCGTCGGCGTGCTCCTCGCGCTGGGACGGAGCACACCGGCCGAGGCCTGGGACGTGCTGCGCGAGATGTCCATGCGCGTCGGCAGCACGCTGCCGCAGGTCGCGCGGCACCTCGTCGAGTACGGACGTTCCGGCGAACTCCCGGACGCGGTACGCGCGGAACTGGTCCGGTATCCCGCCGTACCGCGACAGCCGGACCGGAGCGGCGCGGGCGCCCCGGCCGCCTGGAAGGCCACGCAGAGCGGGCCGGCTAGCACCTGCTGCCGACCGCCCACGCAGTAGCGGCCGCGCGCATCACCCGGTGCCGCTGCCCGGCACGGCCTCCACCGGCGACGTCACAGAACTCTCCTCCGGGACGTCCCGCCACCGGATCCGCGTACCGCACAGGCAGACGACGGCCGCCGCGCCCGCGACGACACCGAGCCCCCACACCAGGCTGGTCGCGTTCGCGACGAACCCGATGAGGGGCGGTCCCGCGAGCAGGCCCGTCGTCCCCATGGCGGCCACAAGGGCCAGCGCGTCGGAACCCTGCCGGGCCGCGGCGACGTAGACGCACGGGGTGACGGCCGCGATGCCGAGGCCGACGCAGGCGAAGCCCGTCAGGGCCGTCACGACGCCACCACCGAGCAGGGCGAACGCCAGGCCCGCGGTGGCCAGCGCGCTGCCGGCCACGACGACCCGGCCGTCGCCGAAGCGGCCGCGCCAGCCGTCGGCGAAGATCCGGGCGAGCACCATCATCGCGGAGATCACGGCGATGCCGAGCGGCGCCAACTGGTGCGAGGCGTCGGCGACTTCCTGCATATAGAGCGTCGACCAGTCGTTCATGGCACCTTCGGTGACCGTGCCGAACGCCATGGCGACGCACATCCACAGCACCACGCCGGAGGGCATGGACCACTGCTTCTTCTTCTCCTTCGCCTTCTCGTTCTCCTCCTCCTTCTTCTGCGAGGTCTGCTCCGAGGTCTGCTGCTCGGACGCGTCGTCGGTGAGAAGCCCGGTCCGGGCGTACACGCAGAACAGCAGGAGGAGTACGGCGGCGACGGCGAAGTGGGCGGACACCGACGACGTCATCGCGTTCATACGGGAGGCGAGCAGGGCGGCGAGCAGGGAGCCGCCGCTGAACGTGGCATGCAGGCGGGCCATGGTGGTGCGCTCGAACCGGGCCTCCAGCGCGGCTCCCTGGGCGTTCATGGCGACGTTCAGGCAGCCGACCAGGACGCCGTCGACGCCCAGGACGAGGAGTGCGACCGGGTAGTTCGGCGCGGCGGCCAGCGCGAAGAGCAGCAGCGTGAGCCCGAGCGCCGACAGCAGGGCGAGCCGCCGCGAGCCGAACCGCGTCATGAGCGGATTGACCAGCGGGAAGGAGATGACCGCGCCGATCCCCGCGGCCATCAGCAGGAAGCCCACCTCGGCCGCGGTGAGGCCGAGGTCGTCCTTGAGGGCGGGGATGCGCGAGGCCCAGGTGGCGTACTGGAAGCCGAGGGAGCAGAACAGTGCGGCGATCGCCCACTGGTGGCGGCGGAAGGCGCCGGAGGTACCGGAGACACCGTCAGAGACAGGGGACACGCACAACACCACTCACTTCAAGGGGCAGGGACATGTAGACGGCGTTCTCCCCGTACTCGCCCGGGGCCAGGACCCCGGGATGCGGGGTGAAGCCGCGCGCCGACCAGAACGCCTCCGTGCCACCGACGGAGACCAGGGAGAGCCGTTCGTACGCGCTGGAGCGCGCGGCCGCGCAGAGGTGGTTCAAGAGGTGGCGGGCGAGACCTCGGCGGCGCAGTTCCGGCGCGATCACGAGGTCGTGGAGGTGCAGATTGCGCGTCGGCGCGGCCGCCCGCCGCACGCGGCGCAGGTCGGGGTAGGCGCCGTGCGGATAGGGCAACGCCAGTACGTAGCCCGCGAGTCGGCCTTCGACATGCAGGGCGAAGCAGGTGTCGGGCGAGGTGTCACGCCGGGCACGCAAGGCGGCCTGCCCCTCCGACAGGCCGAGCTTGGAGTACGCCCGGGACTCCAGCGCCGTGATGGCGCTCCAGTCGCGTTCGGCGATGGCGCGGACGCGGACGGCGTCGTTCATGGGCGGCCGCCGACGCAGGTGTGCGGGAGCGGGGCGAAGCCGTTGAATCCGCGGGTCATGTAGCTGGCCGCGTAGGCGCCGCTGGACAGCACCCAGACGGGATCGCCGGACCTGAGGTCCTTCGGTACCCGTACCAGGCCGGGAAAGGCGTCGTCGCTGTCGCAGGTGGGGCCCGCGACACGCGCGAGGACGTGCTCGGTGTCGGACCGCCCTGAGTGCTCCGGGTGCTCCGGGTGCTCCGGGAAGTGGAGGGGGTACTGCAGGGCGTCCGTCTCGTACAGGCCGTTGAACCGTCCGACGCTCAGATACAGCCAGTTCCGCTGCTCGCCGTCGGGGCCGCGGCGCCGGGTCAGGCGCACCACGCGGGCGCGGACGGCACCGTGGTCGGCGACTAGGTGACGGCCCGGCTCCACGACGAAGGCGAGACGCCCGCCGTGGAGGTGTCCGTCCAGGTCTTCGTGGAGGTCCCTGAGATGCTGCATGCCGTCGCGGAGTACGGCGAAGATCTTGTCGAGCGGCGGGTCGAGGGGCGTGCCGTGCCGGTCGGCGTAGCCGCGTGCGGGCAGCCCGCCGCCGAGGTTGATGTGGTCGAGGACCAGGCCGCGCCGGCCCAGGGCCGTCATCGTTTCGGCGAGGTCGGCGAACGCGTCCTGCCAGGCGTCCGCCGTCATCTGCTGCGACCCCACATGCACGGACAGGCCAGCGGGGACAAGGCCCGACTCCGCAGCCTCCAGCATGAGTTGAACCGCGTCGTCGGGAGTGCACCCGAACTTCTCACTCAGGCCCCACAGCGCTCCGTCGCCGGTGGTGGCGAGCCGGCAGAAGACGCGGGCGCCGGGCGCGTGCGCGGCGACGGCCCGGACGTCCTCGAGACTGTCGGTGGCGTAGTCGCGGATGCCGAGGCGGTGGGCGTGCACGATGTTCTGGTCGGACTTCACGGTGCTGCCGTAGTGGATCCGCTCGACCGGGACGCCTGCCCGGAGCGCCTGCGCGACCTCTTGGGGACCGGCCGCGTCGACCCCGACCCCGCGCTCCGCGAGATACCCGAGGACTTCGTCCACGGGGCAGGCCTTCAGGGCGAACCGGACGCGTATACCGGGGAGTTCGCGCAGCAGCTCGTCGCAGCGGTCGCCGATCCCGTCGAGGTCGTACACGAGCCGGTCCTCCGCGGTGGCGGCCAGCGCGCCGTGGAGTGCGGTGACGTCGGTCATCGGACCGCCTCCGCGCTGGGCGCGTGACTGAGCACGGGCGTGACGCGGGCCGCGTGGACCAACGTCTCCCAGCCCTCCGTCAGCAGGGCGAAGTCCTCCATGTCGCGGCGCGCCTCGTCGAGCAGCCGCTCGCGCCGGACAGCGAGATCGTCGACCAACTCCTCGTATTTATCGCCCAGTTGTCGGTAGGCGGCGTCCAGGACGTCGAGCCGCCGTACGTTCTCCGCCCGGTCGAGGCCGGCGCTCTCGCGAATGAGGCGGGCGACAAGATCGGCGCGCACCTGCCCTCGGCCGTCCAGGAGCGTCTCGCCCGCTTCGGCCATCCGCTCGTAGACGTGGTGCAGATACAGCATCGACAGCAGGAACTTGGCGAAGCGCAGCTGGTACGCGAGGAAACCGGCGTGCGTCCGGCGTTCACCTGTATAGAAGTTGACGATGTCGCGGTTGTGCAGCACACCCGGCAGCGCGGCGTCGTGGACGAGGTGGATGAGGAAGTAGTCGCTGCCGATGGTGTCGGTGGCGGGCGGCAGCGGGACGCGTTCGTGCACGCCGTGGAAGGCGATGTTGCACATGTCGACGCGCATCGGGTCGACGAGGGTGAGCAGCGAGCGATCGTGCGCGAACGGCTCGACGCCGGCGCCGAGGAACGACTCGGCGGCGAGGTCCTTTCGCTGCTCGTCCGACCAGTGCCCGGGAGCCCACAGGCCGACGATGTCGGCGTAGACGTCCGGGTCGAGGGCCTTGATCTCGGCGATGTCGACGGAGAGTTCGCCTACGAAGGAGCCGCCGACCATCGCGACGCTCCTGCCCTGGTGCGCGGTGGCCAGGACCGTCTCGTCGACCATGGCCGCGGCGTCCACGGCCCGTCGGCCGAGGGTGCGCAGTTCGTGATGGACGGGGAAGACGGGACGCCCGTCGACGCTCTGGTAGCGGCTGTCCGAGTCCCTGCGGTGCACGGAGTCGCAGCCGAGGGCGGCCGCGATGAGGAACGCCCGGTTGGTGCAGGCTCCGTAGGAGACGCGGTCCGGGAGCATGAGGTCGAGCAGGAGGTCGGGCTTGGGGGTGTCGGCCCGGGCGATCGCCCGGCGCAGGAAGTCGCGCTGCTCCGCCTCGTCGAGGTGATGGACGGCGATCCGCGGATCGGCGGGCAGGCTCCGCAGGACGGCACGGTGCTGCTCGCGCGCGGGCGCGTCGGCGGAGTCCAGGACCAGCAGCCGCACTTCGACATCGAAGGTCTCGGCGGCGTAGGCAGCCTCCTCGCCGAGGGCCGAAAGGGTGTCGGCGCAGGGTCTGTTGGTCGGCAGCGTCAGACAGATACGGCGCATGCCGCCTCCTCCTGGCCCGCGCCCCGCTGCCGCCCCTTCCAGGACTCCAGGCCGAGCAGCCTGGCGCCCAGATCGGTGAGGTCGGCCGTGCCGTACCGGAGCGCTTCGGGCCGGTCCGCGTCGCCGAGGAGGGTCGGGTTCCAGTCGGGGGTGCTGAGGGTGCGCCAGGAGTCGACGCGGGAGCGGCGCAGCGTCTCGTGGGTTTCCAGGGCCGGCATCATCGACAGGTACTGGACGGCCCGGACGGCGGACTCGGAGGAGTTCGGCGCCACGCCGTGCGCCAGCATCCCGTTGAAGATCAGCAGGTCCCCGGCTTCCAACTCGGGCCGAACGACCGGCATTTCATCCCGGTCGATGCGCGGCCGGATCGGGTCCCGGCCCTCCGGCTGCAGCGCGGCCCACCGGTCGAAGCGGCGGAACAGCTCGGGACAGCACTGGAAACCGCCGGTCTCGGCGCTGGTGTCGTTCAGCGCGATGATCCCCTGGACGCGCTGCGGCAGCACGCTGGACGTGGTGTCGACATCCCAGTGGAGCTCGATGTCGAACCCCTCTTCCGTGGGCGCGATCAGCTCACGGGAACGGTTCCTGACGTTCGGCGGGTTGAGGTTGAGCCGGTCGAGGGTGACCCACAACTCCTCGCTGTCCCATACGTCGACGAACGCGTCGTACACGCGCTGGGCCTGTCGGCTGTCCCACAGGAGCTGGTGGTGGTACGCCTCGACAAAGCCATAGACGTGCAGGTCCCGGTCCAGGTCCGTACGGAACTTCCTTTCCTGGTACCAGGTTTCGGGCCGGTCGGGATCAAGCCCCTGGAACTCCCAGGTGAAGTCGAGAAGTTGGCGTGCGGCAGCCCTCGGTATCGCCTGCTTCACCACGACGTATCCATACGTCTGCCAGAAGGCGAAGTCCTCCGGCGACAGCACTCTGAGCGGCCGGCTCTTGTCCAGATGGCGCAGCTGGGTCTGGGCCAGATAGGTCTCGCCGTCCGCACTGAGGTACGGGACGTCGCCGGGGGCGCGGTGGAGATAGGGGGCGGTGGGTGAAACGGGGTGTTCCAAGGCTCGATCCTTCGGTGCAACCGCGTCGGCCGCGAGACCGACAGGTATTGGAGGTACATGGTTCTGAGGCTGGTGGGACTAATGAGGTCTGAGTGATTTAAGTGATCTGAGCGGGTGCCTGGGTGGGCCAACTGGCGAACTGGTGTTGTCCGGTGGAGTGGTGGCGTCGAGCGAGAGGGCGACAGCGGGGTGCGATCGCGGGCAAGGCGACCGGTGACCTTCGCCTCGGAAAGCTCGCGGGGGCGACGGCACAAGGCGGTCGCGACAGAGCATCGATCCCGCCTGTCGGCGACCGGCGCCCTCTCAATTTGGACTAGACCAACTGAAGCTGTCAACACTGGACGCCGCCGCGACACCGACACACCACTCTCGACACCCGCACGTCACGCAGCCTTTCCGGGCGAGCCAACTCGGGTCTTGACAGCGCGAGTTAAGGTATGGATGTTAGTGGTCTATACCAGGATCTCTCGCCCGGAGGTCTCACCCGACGACCTCGGCCAGGAGGGCGGTGCTTCGTGCGCGACCCAACACCCGGGCACGGGGCTTCGTCGCGCCCGCGCGGACGGATGGGCCGACGGATGACTCACCGCCGCACCGGCGCGCCTCGCGCCCCTGCCCCTGCCCCTGCCCCTGCCGGAGCCGACGTTGCGGTCCCGCGATGTGGACCGGCCGCGACGCCGTGCGCAGCCCCGAAGGTCGGCCGGATCCTTGAGCCGATCCCCGGTCCGCACGGCGACGACCTCGCCAACGGCTTCGCCGTGCAGGCCACCCAGTGGCGCCGATGGGACTTCAGTGCAGACCGCTTACGCCGCAGTTTGGAGGACAGCCTGGGCCGACTCGGCCTGGATCGCGTCGACATCGTCTACCTGCACGACCCGGACCACCACGAGCGACAGACCCTCGACGAGGCCTACCCGGCGCTGGAGCGGCTTCGCACCGAAGGCGTCGTCAAGGCCATCGGCGTCGGCGTGAACCAGTCCGCCCTGCCCACCCGCTTCGTTCGGGACACCGACATCGACGTGGTCCTCCTCGCCGGCCGTTACACCGTGCTCGACCAGAGCGCGCGCACCGACCTGCTCCCGCAGGCCCTGCGCCGGGGTGTGTCCGTCGTGGCAGGTGGTGTCTTCAACTCCGGGCTCCTCGCGGATCCGCGCCCGGACGCACGATCGTTCGCTGCGATCGCGCGGGTCTGCCAATTCAGGTCACGGATCCGCTCGGTGCAACCACTACGTACGAACGTGATGCCTTCGGTCGGCCTGTTGTCGTCAGGGACCCGCTCGGTTCGACGACGCTCCTGGAATGGAGCGTCGAGGGACAGCTCGTCCGCCGCATCGCCCCCGACAACAGCAGCGAGACGTGGTCGTACGACGGGGAAGGAAACTGCACCGCCCACACCGACGCCATCGGCAACGTGACGCGCAGCACCTACACGCACTTCGACCTCATGACCACGCGCACCACTCCGGACGGAGCACAGCACGCGTTCACGCATGACTCGGAACTGCGCCTCACCCAAGTGACGAACCCCCAGGGGTTCACCTGGCAATACGAGTACGACACCGCGGGGTGGCTGGTCCGGGAGACCGACTTCGACGGACGCCGCGTCCACTATGAGCGTGACGCAGCCGGGCGAGTGGTAGCCCGGACCAACGCCCTCGGTCAGACCGTGCATGACGCCTACGACCAACTTGGCAGGGTGGTGGAGAAGGAGACACCTGCGGGAACCACCACATTCGCCTACGACCTCACCGGGAGGCTCGCACAGACCGATGGTCCGGACGGCTCCAGCACCATCCTCAGGGACCGCTTTGGACGCGTACGTTCGGAGAACGTCGACGGACGGATAATGACATTCCGTTACGACGAGTTGGGCAGGCGAACCGGGCGGACAACACCCAGCGGAGTCGAGGCCAGATGGAGCTACGACGTGACCGGGCGCAGCGTGCAGCTGCAAACCGCGGGACGAGACGTGGGCTTCGCGTACGACTCCGCCGGGCACGAGACCAATCGCCGCATCGGCGCGTCTCTCTCCCTGGCCAACGTCTTCGACGACCTGGGACGCCTCACCACACAGTCCATCATCGCGTCTGACGGTGGCCGATGCGTCCAGCAGCGTGCGTACACCTATCGCGCAGACGGCCATCTTCTTGGCGTCGAGGACCTCACGTCCGGCACGCAACGTTTCGATCTCGACGCGATCGGCCGCGTGACCAGCGTGGAAGCCTGCAACTGGACGGAGTCGCATGCCTATGACCTCGCGGGCAATCTGACTGCTGCCTCCTGGCCGCAGAAGCATCCACAGCCGGCACCGATCTCACCCAGCTCGCGGACCCCTACGGCGGTATCGAGTTCCTCACTCGCTCACTGGACGGCTCACGGCTTTGCGCAATTTCTACCGAGGGCGGCGAACACTGGGTCATCGACGAGGCGTACCCGCCGCCCAGCGACGAGAGCGACTGACGAATCCGCGACAGCGGTGGCGCTGGGCATCCGCCCAAAGTGGGGGTGCTGGATCGGGTGACGCGGATGTCGGTGTATCGCTGGTGTCAGGTTCTGCGCGGAGGCGGTCGCCAGGCGTTGGTCTCGAAGGGGCCGGTGGCGCCCATTACAGGCTGCCCCTGGAGTAACTTCTGCAGCTGGAAGCCGAGTTGCATGCGGGACCGACCGCTCCTGGCTGGGTTGAGGAGCAGTCCTGGACGCCGGCGAGATTTGCCGTAGTGATCCAAGCCCGTGCACGCGGCAGAGGTGGCCGCGTGTGAGAGCAAGCCAGCCAACGGAGATCGGACGAATCCGGCCGGCCTCATCTGGGGCTCGATGTTTGGCACGGCCGATATTCAGACCTACTGTCGGCACCCTCGTCACGCAAGAAACGACAACCGAACCTGCCGACGAGGATTGTCCTTGTTCGTATCCGCGAAACTCCGTTAAGACAACCGTCAGCGTAGCCATGAACTGGGGACGACCTCACGGGACTCCCTTCGGGACGAAGAGGTCGCGGGCTCAATCGTCCGTACTTCCGAAACCCCGTTCCTCCTGCGCAACGGCCGCCAGAGCGCAGTGAGCGCGCCCTCCGGCACTCCCGCGAACGAGGCCCCCACCATGACGAGGGCCACGGTGGCGCCCACTCCCGCCTGTCACAGGTACTCCCGGTGCACGACTGGTGTCGCGTCATCGATCTGTTCCTCGGATGCGGCATCCAGGCCCCTCGGCTCACCGGCGTGAGCCCTCCCGTCGATACCCGCCCCGCGCGGCGTGGCAGCCGTATTTCATCGGAATTTATGACAAAGCTACGCCCATGGGAAGGGCGGGGACGTGCGCCGCCCCTTCGTGATGAGGGCTTCGTGCCCATGGACGTGCGAGGACAGCATGGGGACCATCGTGGGCGGTGACAGGCGAGCGGGAAGCCGGGGCCTACGGGCGAGAGGGGCGGCCGCTCTGGTCGTCGCAGGCGTGGTGTGCTCGGCGGGGACGGCGTGGCCCGCGTCGCCGCTCACCGCCGGGCGGGCTTCCGCCGAGGCCGTCGTGGACAACGCCGACACCGTGCGCATGGCGTGGGTGGGGACGCCCGACGCGCGGCCGGCCGACTCCGGGCTGCTCACGCTCCAGGCCGCGCTCAACGCCGCCGCCGCGGGGCAGACGGTCTCCTTCGATCCGGAGGACTACGTCTTCGCCAACCGGCTCACCGTTCCCCGCGAGGTGACCCTGGCGACGTCGGGTCCTTCGGTCGTCTTCGCCCGGTTCACCGTGACCGGTGGCGGGCTGAGCGCCGCGGACGGCAACGTCGCCTTCGGGGTGTCGGCGACGGGCGCGACGGTGACTGTGAACACCGCCGGGGCCACGCTGCGGCGCCTCAAGGTCGTCAACCCCAACGCTGTCGCGCGGCCGACCGGCATCCAGCTCGCCGCTGCGGCGACGGGCGTGGTCATCGACCGCTTCACGATGGACGGCGGGGACCAGGCTTCGTCCTTCGGCATCAATCTGACGACCGGGTCCGCCCGGGTCGCGGACACCGCGATCAGCGGTGTGGCGACCGGCGTCGGCGTCACCGGCACGTCGACTGCCGGCGGAGTCGCCGTGGTGGGCGGTTCGATCCAGGCATCCCTGACCGGTATCGGGCTCGGCGCGACCACCGCTCCCGCCGTCGCCGGCGTCACCGTGAGCGGCCCCGGCAACGCGGGCACGGGCATCGACCTGGCGAACTCCAGTGGCGCCAAAGTCACTTCGCCGTCCGTGAGCGACTTCTCCCGCGGCATCGGGACCACCAACACGAGCACGGCGGCGGGACCCGACATCACCGACGCGGTCGTCACCCGCGTCGGCCGCGAGGGAATCTCCCTGGGCTCGACCGACGGGGCACGCGTCACGACCCCGCAGATCACCGGTACCGACGCCGCCACCTCGGCCGGGATCCAGCTCTACAAGGCCACCGCGGCCGTCCTCGACCGGGTCCGCGTCTCGCACTTCAGCTCCGGGGTCGTCACCAACTTCGCCGACGCCGGAGCCGGACCGAAGATCGTCAGTCCGCAGATCTCCGAGGTGTCGACCGGCGGCATCACCCTGGGATCGACGCAGGGCGCACGCATCACTGATCCCACGATCAGCGGCGACGGCACCGCGTCCAGCAGCGGCATCGGCCTCGTGAACTCCGGGAAGGCGAGCGTCTCGGGCGGCACCATCACCGGCTTCGGGACCGGTATCTCCACACAGAGTTCCATGGACGGCACCTCCCGGCGTGACGACTACTCGCTCACCGACCTGCGGATCACCGGTGTCCCGAACGCTTCCACCGGTATCTCCCTGCTCGGCGCGGTGAACGCCACCATCTCCGACGTCCGCGCCGACGTGACCGGCGGCGGTGTCGTGCTGCACGACTCCGCGGGCGTCGATGTGCGCAGACTGACCGTCACCGGCCACGACGGACCCACGCCCACCTCGGGCGCCGCGATCCTCAAGGCGTACGAGACACGGAACGTCTCCGTCGACACGTCCTCGATCCAGGCAGGGTCGTACGGCTTCTACCTCCGCGACACCGACGGCATGACGATCACCAACACGCAGGTCGCGAACATCTCGGAGTACGGCATCCACGGCCGCAGCGTCACGAACCTCGACGTGGGCGCGTCACGGTTCGCCGACATGGGGGCCGTCGGCATGCTGAGCGCCCTGGACGCGGCCACCGGCGTGAGCGAGGACATCGACATCCACGACACCGTCATGAGCGGGAACGGCGGCGGCCTGCGCCTGAACTCCGGTACGCGCGACGTCCGGTTCACGAAGAACACGGTCTCCGGGCAGCCGTCCACGGTCGTCGCCGCACCCGCTCACGACGTCACCGTCGCGGACAACACCGTCACCCAGGCCGGAGCCGAGGGACAGGCCGCCGTCATGGTCACCCCGCTCTACGAGGACGCGGCCCGCACGGGCTCGTACTCATCGTCCGGCATCACGGTGCGCGACAACACCTTCCGCGGCGAGGGCACCTTCGTTCAGGCCGGCTCCGCCGATCAGTCGGCGCCCGACGCGCAGCGCCGCGCCCTGCGCGACGCCGTCCTGGTCACCGGCAACACCTTCCCCGCCGCCTCCACCGCCGTCCGGAACTTCCCCAACGCACTCACCGGCGACGACGCCCCGGCCCCCCGCTCCCGTGGCCGCGCCGCGGCCGATCCCGTCGCGGTGGACGCCCGCGACTACGACAACCCCAACGACTGGGGATCGGCCTGCCGGGCGACCGGCTACCTCGACGACGGCCTGGTCTACGACGGCGGGGGCGCGGCGGTCCGTGAGCTGACCTCGGCGCGGGCCCTCTACCCGACCGACTGCATCGAACTCTCCCTCACGGAAGACCTCGATTCCGGGCCCGACGCCACCTTCCGCACCGGTGACCTCGTCACCTGGACCCTGACGCCGCGCAACAGCGGTCTGCGCCCGGCCCCCGCGGGCTGGAGCGTCACCCAGCTCCTGCCGGACGGCGTCGAACTCGTCTCCCTCGCCGGCAAGGGCTACACGGTCGACGGCCTCACAGCCACCGCCACCGACGCCCTTGCGGCAGACGCCGAAGGACCGGCGCTCAAGGTCACCGTGCGCATCACAGCCGAGGCGGCCAGGGACGTGACGATGAAGAACGTCGCCTATGTGGCCCCGCTGGCCCCCGGGGACTCCACCGACCTCGACGGTGACGGTTACGCGGACGTCATCAAGGAGTACCGCAGCCCCCTGGTCGTCCCGACCCTCGCCACCGACACCGGCGAGTCCGCGACCGACAACGACACCCAGGGGCGGTGGACCGTCACCCCCGACAGCACACCGCCGAGCCCGCCCCCCAGTCCCACTCCCACGGCTTCAGGCACTCCGGTCCCCGTTCCTTCTCCTACGGGTCATGGCTCCGGCTCCGGGTCCCTGGCGGACACGGGGTTCGACCGGTACGCACAGGCGCTGACCGTCGCCGCGCTCCTGCTTGTCGCGGCCGGGGCCACGGTGTGGGGCATCGTGAGACGCCGCCGCGCCTGACATGCGCCCGTCCGGGTAGGGGCTTAGCTTCTACCCATGGGTGATATGGGGCGGTTTGGGGAGTTTGGTGGCAGTCACGGCACCCCGGAGGACTCCGCCGTCGACCGCAGTTGGCGGCTCGACGGCATCAGCCCCGCGTGACCTCGTCCGTTCCCGTACCTCAGGAGCCCCACGTGGAGTACCCCTCACCCGACACCGTGCGCGCCACCGCCGCCGACGGCTGGATCTGGGGCTTCGCGCCCCTGCAGAACTACCGCACCCTGTACCCGCAGGCCGTCGACTCCGACGACCCCCGGTACACCGGCGGATTCGGGCGCTTCCGGCACTACCCGCAGCCCTTCACTCCCGACAACACGGACATCGTCACGCCGAACAACGACACCCCGTACTCCTGGGGCTGGCTCGATCTGCGCGCCGAACCGTGGGTGGTGTCCGTGCCCGCCATGGGCGACCGCTACTACGTGCTGCCCTTCCACGACCTCGACACGGTCTACGCGGGATTCGTCGGCGCCCGCACCACGGGGCAGGACGCCGGTGACTACCTGATCGCCGGCCCGGAGTGGACCGGGGCCGTGCCGGACGGGATCAGCGGTGTGGTGCGGGCCGCGACCCAGTTCGTCGGGATCCTCGGGCGCACCTATCTCGCCGGGCCCGACGACGTGAGCACGCTGAAGGGGATCCAGGAGCAGTACGTGCTGCGGCCGCTGTCCGAGTACGCCGGTACCGCCGCACCCGAGCCCGCCGCCGAACCGGCCTGGCCGATCTGGCGCGAGGACTGCATGGACTCGCCTGAGTTCTTCGCCGTACTCGACTTCCTGCTGCCCTTCTTCCCCGTACGCGACGACGTGCGGGAGCTGCGCGAGCGGCTCGCCGCGCTCGGTGTCGACGGCACCGGCACCTTCGAGCCGGGCGCGCTCCCCGACGAGGTGCGCGCCGCCATCGAGCAGGGCATCGCCGAGGGGCGCGGGCGCCTGGACGAGGCCAACCGGCACGCGGTGAAGTCCGTCGGCCTCTTCGGTACCCGCGAGCAGCTCGGCACCGACTTCCTCACGCGCGCGGTCGGCGTCGACAAGGGCATCTACGGGCTGCCCGCCGAGGAGGCGTGGTACGGCGGCTGGGCCGTCGACAGCGAAGGAAACCGGCCGCCGGACGCCTCCGGGCGCGACTACACGATCCACTTCCCCGCCGACGCCCTGCCGCCCGCCCGCTTCTTCTGGTCGGCCACCATGTACCGGCTCCCGGAGCGCCTGCTCGTCGCCAACCCCATCGACCGCTACTCCATCGGCGACCGCACCCCCGGCCTCCACTACGACGCCGACGGCGGCCTCACCCTCCACGTACAGAAGGACCGGCCCGCCGGCCCCGCGCAGGCCGCCAACTGGCTGCCCGCGCCGGACGGCCCCTTCTCCGTCATCATCCGCATGTACGGGCCCGACCCGGCTGTCCTGGACGGCAGTTGGGCCCTGCCTCCGTTGACGGTCCAGAGCTGAAGGCGGGTCGGCAGCCATGGGCGACGCCATCGGACAGATGCTGGCCTCCGCGGTCGGCATCGCCATCAGCCCCCTACCGCTGATCGCGGTCGTGCTGATGCTGGCCACGCCGCGCGGCAGGGCGAACGGCACCGCTTTCACGCTCGGGTGGATGGTCACGCTCGGTGTGATCACGACCGTCGTCGTGGCGGCCGGGTCGGGGGCGGGCGCGGACGACGGCGACTCCCCCGCCACCTGGACGTACTGGCTGAAGCTGGCCCTCGGTGTGCTGTTCCTGCTCCTGGGCGCCAAGCAGTGGAAGGACCGACCGAGAGAAGGGCAGGAGCATCGGCTGCCAGGCTGGATGAAGGCGATCGACACCTTCACGCCCGGCAAGGCGGCCGGGCTCGCCGCGCTGCTGTCCGGCGCCAACCCGAAGAACCTGGTCCTCGCCATCGGCGGCGCCGCCTCCATCGCGAGCAGTTCGGCGAGCAGCGGCGGCAAGGCGGTCGCCGGAGTCCTGTTCGTGGTGATCGGCTCGCTGTGCGTGCTGCTGCCGCTCCTCGTGTACGTCTTCGGCGGCGCCAAATCCGCACACGTGCTGGGCAGTTGGAAGACGTGGATGGGTGAGCACAACTCGGCGATCATGACGGTGGTCCTGGTCGTGCTCGGCGCAAAGTATGTCGGTGACGCGATCAGCGGTCTCGCTTCGTGACACGTCGGCGTTCGCTGCGGCTGCCGCGGCTGGGCAAGCCGCGGCCGTCCGACGTGTCCGCCGGGCTCGTCACCGGGCTCTTCTCCATCCCCGAAGGCATGGCGTACGCGGCGATCGGCGGCTTCAATCCGGTCGCCGGTATCTACGCGGGTGTCGTCCCGACCGTCGTCGGCTCGCTCTTCTCGCGCTCCGTCCTGATGGTCACCACCCTCACCTCGGCGCTCGCGCTGACCTCGCAGAGCGTCCTCAAGGAGGCGGGCCTCGATGCCAAGGACACGGGCAACATCGCCAGCTTGAACCGTGGATGGCCAGACGTAAGCGACGGTTTCCAGCCACTATCCGCAACAGGTGCACGATCCCGCTCATCGAACCGACGAACATGGTGCGCTGCCCCACCCGGTGAGGAGATCCAAGGCTCGGACCGAAGTCCCGTGCATGCGCAGGTCGGCGGAGGATTGCGGGAACGAACCGATCCGGCGGGGGATCTCTTCGGCATGGAAGGCTGCTCGTTGGATGATGTTCTGTTCCCGGGGCTGGATGTCCGGGTCCCCGGGCCAGAGCCTGGTAGGTGCACTCCACTTACGAACGCGATTGGGAAGAGCGTCCTCTGACCCGCAAGAAATTGCAGATCAGACTGCGTGTGCGGCGCTTCTTCTGCGACCGGCCATTATGGAGGGAACTCCCGTCAGAGCCAGATTCGAAGCGCGCCCGCCCCCACACAGGACATCTCCTCCAGGCGTTACAGACCTGCCGGGCTCAGGACGAGACAAGGATCCGA
Organism: Streptomyces sp. NPDC050264; assembly: GCF_040655895.1. NCBI lineage: Bacteria > Bacillati > Actinomycetota > Actinomycetes > Kitasatosporales > Streptomycetaceae > Streptomyces > Streptomyces sp. NPDC050264. The sequence goes on along the minus strand of NZ_JBFAKV010000008.1, from coordinate 248,683 downwards.
CTCGCCGGCCACCGCTCAGGTAGCCCGGGATGGCCCTCGCCCATCCCCGTAGTCGTGCGGTACCGCGGCCTCCACTCCAAGACGGACAATGTCATCGCCAGCGACACGAACTTCGGCGATGAGCATCCCAAGTTCGGCAAGGCTGTCCTGGCCCAACAGCGAAGGGTTCGCCTCGAGCACCAACGCGATGTATTCCCCGATGCGCTGTGGAGTGAGCTCATTCGTCGCCCGCAGCTCCACCGGACCGTCCTCGTGAACAACCCGGGCGTTGCGCACGAACCGTAGCTGCTCATCGCTGAACAGCCTGGCTATCAGAGCCGCCTTAAGTCGCTTCTGCGCTTCCGTGCTGTTCAGGGTCGGCCGCTGATCGTCTGGAACAACGCCAGCATCCTGCAGGTCCTCCTCGGCCTCGGACCGACGCTCGTTCAGGCGACGTCGTGTGACTCTGCCCCACTTCGACTCAAGGGACAGGGGCGACCGGTCGTTCCACTTCGTCTTCACTGCAGGGAGCACATGTTCAAACCACCACTTCCTCACGGCCGGAGCAGCCTTCTCCGCCACTCTGAGGCCGACCTGCACGAGCACCTCGGCGACGAACTCCGCGGTCTCTCGGCGCTCCTGCTCTAGCGCCTCCCGTTCGTGGCGGTCAGAGTCAGGCCAATCCTGTGGGTGCGCTGCCACTGGATCCGGCCCGTTCTTCTCCTTCAGGAAGAGCTCGGCGTGATCCATCTGGGCGGTGCCGGGGTCAGTGATGCCGCGGTAAGCGCCTTCAGTTTTCCTCGACCGCGCGAAACGTGCGCCCTTCGGAACCCTGACCACGGCCTCGTACTCGTCGTACTCGCTGCTGTCCATGCCCCGCCTTCGACTTTCCGGAGGCTCTGCGCCTGCCGCCCGCCCCGGCAGCCACAACCACGACTCTGCACGGTCAGTCTCCGATCGTCCACCAGATCGCCAGATTTGACTCTGAGCTGGACGGAGCGGAGGAGGGTAATGCCGGATCAACCACTGAGCATCGCCCTCCCAGAGCCCAATTCCGCACCATGGCTCCGCTCCTGAAACGGGTTGGGTACGACCGCGATATCTCGGCTGGCTCCGACGTCCACGGCTGTGGAAAGCCTTCGCCGAGCACGACCTGCTGGTCATGCCCTCCACGACGCTGGAGGCCATGGGCTGGGTCGCGCTGGAGGCCCCAATCCTGCGGCCTGCCCGGCTTACACGAACCGGTACCCCGCCTTAACGAAGTCCTCGCCGCGTCTGGAGTGACCCACCGACTTTACGCATCCCGCCTCACTGGGACGCGAACTCGGCTGAGACGCCGTGGAGCCCTCGGTTCGAGCTGACCTTCGACGACGATGGCCGAGGCGCTTACCCGCACCGCGCACTGCACCGCGACTGGAAAGTCGATGGCATTCCGTTCGATCAAGTCGCCGTTCAGTTCGCGCCTGACAACACTTCGGAGACCGGGCTCGGCGGGGGTTACGGCGTGCCGTCGTACGAATTCGCTGCCAGATACAGCCTGCGACAAGAGACCCTCCACTCCGATGAAGTTGGCCTGACTACGGCAGCCGCCACCACTGACAACACTGCGTCTCACGCTTGACCCGCAGTTAAGTGCCCCAACTGCCCCCTAGATCAGCCGAGTTCCCAAGCTCGGCACTCTGCAGACCTGGGCCAGCACCTGAGTGCATCCCTCTGGTCTAGTCACGTGCGCCCAGTACCCCAACGTGAGAAGTCCTAGGATCCGGGCATGAAGGTTCTGGAGATCATGCGGCGGATCAAGGGCTTCAGTACTCCTCTGGGTGGAGTGGACTGGGACTTGCCACTTCCGCAACGGGCTATCGCCGAGAAGGTCGTCGTATACCTGGAGGATCGGAGGGTCCTCACGATGCCCCGGGGCGTTGCGCACGCGGTGCAGGAAGCAGATCACTGCATCGCTTCGGTACTTCAGATCCGGGAAACGCTGACGCAACTCTTGATGGACCCTGACACCGGAGACGGCCTCACGGAGAACCTCAAGGCGATGCGAGCCGCATGCCGGCGGTTCCTGGACTCCGTGGGCTCTAATCACTCGAGGCAGGTTCGCGGGCACTTCGAGACCGCAACCTTTGGTGCAGCCCTGGGTGAGCTGCGTGCCATTTTCGGGATCCAGCTTGGCGTCATCGCGGCCCGCTACAAGCTTGACCTATCGGAAGATCTGGCGGCCATCCTCCCCGCCTCTGACACCGACGAGCCAGGTCGGCCGGGGAACCACGGGGAACGGCAGTCTTGAAGTCGGCCGCACCGAGGGGCCGTTAGGGCGCTCCGGATCAGCCGCTGCGCTCTTGAGGACTGAACCCGCCAAGTTTCGTAGGCCATATGTGTACAAGAAGACAGGTCCAGCAGGAAGGGCCTTTTGATCGATGTCCCAGAGGGGGGACTCACATGTTCGGCAGCGGAAAGACCTTGAGTAGCTTCAAGGTCGGAGACAAGGTCACGGTCAGAGCGCCAAGCGATAGGTCCTTTTCTCACGACGGGTCACACGGGACCGTCGTCACGATCGACACCAAGCGGGTCCATGTAAAGATGGACAAAGCAGCGTTCGAGCACAACGACGGCGAGGTGGCGAACTTCCTCCCCGGTGACTTGGAGCCTGGGCATGTCGGGACGCCACGAAACTCGGATCGCATGAACGAAGCCTTCACCGCCATGAAGCTGGCGCCGGCACCGACCTCGTGGCCGTGGCGGTAGACGCTGGGGTCATCACGGCCGAGCAGGGAGAGCAGATGAAGGCTGCGTGGGAGCGACACTTGCAGAGCTGACGAACACAACCAGGCGCGTCCGGGCGGAGTGGCTAACTGCGTGACAACCGCGACGCACACCCGCGAACAAACGTGGACGTCAGCGGACCATCAGCGCAGGTGACAGGCACAGCAGCCAAGGGCAGCGAACGTCCCCTATTGCTTCGGGACGAAGAGGTCAAGACAGCCGCGGGCGCATCGCCGCCGGACTGCTCGGCTTTCAGGAGTGCACGGCCTCACTCCGGACAGCCTCCGGCATCAGGGGGCAGGCTCGATACGGCGCAGATGCAGCTGAGTATTGGACAACTCGTCGGTGAACATGCCAGGCAGCCGCCGATCGGCCTCTTCGTAGAGCCGTACGGACTCGCGCAGCGCCGCAAGCTCATCATCCCTTCGGCCCACGACTGCCAGTTTATGGCCGAGTGCATGCAGGGCATGGGCGAGGCCGAGCAAGTGCCGGGCCGGTTCCGCCTCGACCAGTTCCCGCCACATCTGTACAGCCTCCTCGGCCACCGCCAGTGCCTCGGTGCGCCGGCCGGTGAGGCCCAGGGCGTCGGCGAGGTGGCCGACCGCGATCGCGTGGTTGGAGGCATGGTTGTCATGCTGGAGGTCGGGCCACCTTTCGTAAAGCCCCACCGCCTCTTCCAAGGCTGCGAGCGCCTCCTTAGATCGCCCGGGTTTCAGCACAATCGCCAGCGTGACCAAGGTGTGTGCCAGGCAGGACGATTTCTCCGGCCGCACCGCCGTCAAGTCGCGGAATGCGCGTTCGGCCTCCCGCGTGGTATCGAGGGCGTCGATCGCGCGGCCGGTGGCCGAGAGGTGGTTGCCCAGCAGACTCAAGGCATGGGCGAGGTCAAACCGGTATGCCTCCGGCTCCCCTTCGGCCAGGTCGCGGTAGAGGGCCACGGCCTCCGCCACCAAGGGCACCGCGTCCGCCCGTCGGCCCAGCTCGCCCGTGCGGTTGCCCAGGACGTCCAGGGCGTCGGCCAGGTCGCGGGTGTGGGCGTCCGGATCGGTACGCATCAGGTCGCAGTGGATCCGTACCGCCGCCTTGGCCGCGTCCAGGGACTCCGTCCAGCGGCCCACCCTATCCAGCTGGTTCGATAGCTGCGTCAGAGCAAGGGCCAGGCCCGAGGCGTGGGCGTCCGGGTCGGTGCGGGCCAGCTCGCGGTAGAGCCGTACGGACTCCTCGGCGGCGTCTGCCGCCTCCCCGGACCGCTTTACCTGGGCCAAATTGACCCCGAGGTTCTTCAGGGCCCGCGCGAGGCCGGGCCCGCCTGAGTTCGGGCCCAGTTCGCGGTACAGCGCTACTGCCTCCTCGGCGGCGCTCACCGCGTCGTCGCTCCGTCCGGCCTCTGCCAGCTGGCCGCCGAGGACGTCCAGCGCGCGGGCCAGGCCGGGGCCGCGCGAGTCCAGCTCGCGGTGCAGCCGTACGGATTCCTCGGCTGCGACGACCGCATCTGTCCACGCCCCCACACCGTCCAGCCGGTTTGCCAGCTCCAGCGCGGCGGACGCACGGGCGGCGGCGTCGGGCGCGGAGTCCAGCAGCCGCCGTGCAACGGCCAGCGCGGTACGGGGCAAGGCGGTGGTGGAGAACGGAATGCGCGCCACCAATACGCGGAGGTCGTCGTGGTCGAGTGTGGCCTCGGGGACGGCGGCGGCGACCGCGTCGTCGATGGGCCCGTGTCCACCCCGTGCCACGTCCATAACTGCGGGCAGCAGCGTGCGAGGACTGACCCCCACGACCTCGGTGATCGTGGTCGTCGTGTCCGGGACGTGCCGGGCCGCCCGGGCGAGGCTGACGAGGAGGCGGGTGGCCGCCGTCGTACTGGGCAAGGGTGCTCCCGGGGTCAGGCGGTCAGTGCGGCGGTGGCGAGGGCGGAGGGCAGTCCCGGCTGCCGTGCGGCGCAGCGGGCGGCGTAGCGCTCCGCGATGCGGGCGGGGAGATGCGGGTCGAGCCACGTTCCGCTGCGCTGGGCGTACAACTGGCGCAGCCACAAAGCGAGTTCCGTCAGCCGTTCGAAGGGGGTCGTGGTGAGTCCGGGCAGGCAAGCCAGGCGGCGCGCCGTCTGCTCGCAGTCTCTGGCCCCAAGGAGGGTGGCCACAGTAACCGCGGCGTGCAATACGGCCGGCGGGTGGGTGATTCCCGCGTCGGCGGCGTTGGCAGCCCACCAGGACTCCTCGACGGAGAAGAGATGGTCCAGGGCGGTACTGAGGTCGAAGGCACCGGTCAGGCCCCGTTCAGCGGCGGCCGCCGCAGCGGCGTGGAGCTCGGCGAATGTCGCTCCGGCGTGCGGGCCGGTGAGGGTGGTGGACGGCACCGGCCGGTCCAAGAAGGCGGCGTAGCGGCGGGCCGCGTTAGCGAACAGTTGCTGCCGGTCTGCGGACGCGCCGGTCAGACCGGTCAGCCAAGTGGGGCCGGAGGGTGTGACGGCCGCGTGGACGGCGGGGTCGAGGCCGGCACGCAGATCGCGCCACCAACCGCCGAAGTCCCGGCCGCCCAGCACGATACGTAGAAGCGGGTAGTCACCGCGGACCGCGTCGGTGAGCATGGCCGCGAGGTCACCGTGGTCGGGCAGGGTGTCGGCGTCGTCGACGATCAGCAGGACTCCGCCGGGCCGAAGTCCGGCCGCCGCGACGGCGTCGGCCGCCCGGCCACGACGTACCCATCCACAGGCCCAGCCCTCCTGCTTCAGCTGGCGCGCGGCTTCGATCAGCAGCCGGGTTTTGCCCGCGCCAGCCGGTCCCGCCACGCGCCACACCGGGCCCCGGCCGGTCTCGCCGCACCAGCGGACCACCTCCCGCAGGTGCGACCCGTGCAGCGGGGAGTACGGCACCACCTCGCGGTCGGGGTTCAGCGCGGCCAAAACGCTACTTCCTCGCGCCGCCGAATCATCCGGACCGCTACCGTCGGGCCCCGGCGCGACCGCTTCGTGCCAGGCCCGGCCAGCCTCGCGCAGATCGACGCGCCGCTGCCACGCCAGTCCGCTGTAGAGGGCTACGGCGCCGGCCGAGGCACCGAGCCCGGCCGCCCACGGCACAGTGACGAAGTTGGCACCCGCCGCCAGCGCTCCTGAGACCGCTCCGGTGCCGATCGCGGACGCGGTGAGGCCCGCGCTCCGGGCGCTGCGGATCCGCGGGCTCATCGCATCGCTGAACGGCGAGCTGACACATACCCAAGGGCCAGCCGTCGTGTCCGCCCAGGTATCCCCATGCCTACCCCCACGTGGTGCTCCGCCGCGATGCTGACTATAAAGGGCCCGCCCCCCCGGGCGCAGGCGCTTGGCAGGTGCTGCTCCATCTACTGGGCTGGGAAAACCTGGGAGAAGACCTTCTCCCGAAGACTTGCAAACACTCAGGCATACCGACTGATACCAACGGCCTGACCAGCATGAACATCGTCGTGGTCTGGTCTCGATCTTCCCCGGACCTTGTTCGGGACGAAGTGGTCGTGGGTTCAAATCCCGCCACCCCGACAGCTGAAACACCAGGTCAAGGGCCTGATCCTCATTGAGGATCAGGCCCTTCCTGCATCTCAGGTGATCGTTTGGGAGAATTCTGGGAGAAGATCTTGGCGGAGCATCTCTCACTTCGGTGCTGACGCGGGGCGCTGAGACCGACACCGACCGGACCTCAGTCCTGCGCAACAGCGAATCATCTCGCCGTAGCCAGCAGCGGACCGTTGTAGCGAAGGTGCCTACAGGCCGGGAAAAAGACCCAGGAAGTCGCGCACACGACGCCACCCGACAGCCGTAACGGCTGCGGCGAGCGCCACCTATCCAGCCACCCCGCCGATTTGTTGACATCGCCAACACATACACTATCGGATTCTATCCCGATTGCGTGTACGGTAGAGCCATGAAGGAATCGACTCCCCCGGCTTCCGACTCACTGATCACCGGTGCAGAGATTGCCAGGCTGGCGGGGGTGACACGTGCCGCTGTCTCCAACTGGAGGCGGCGGTACAGCGACTTCCCGGCACCTGCCGACGGTGGCGCGAGCACGCCTCTCTTTTCGCTGAGCGAAGTCCGTTCCTGGCTGGCCAAGCAGCAGAAGGGCACCGATTTTTCGGATGACGTTCGCCTGTGGCAAGCACTGCGGGGCGCCTTCGGCGACGACATGGTCTCAGGCATCGCGGGCGTTGCCCGGTTCCTCGCACATGATGACGTTTCCAGGCTGGACGACAACCTGGCCAATCTGGCTGCGAGGTCGGCGGCGAAGGAATCAGCAGCCCAAGTACTCGACGAACTGATCGAACGTTTCCTGGACTCCTCTCGACGTGCCGGCTCCGACCAGGTCACGTCATTGCGGCTTGTCAGAGCCGTGAGTCACTTCGTGGGACCAGTACCCGAGGACTCCGTCATCCTCGATCCGGCCTGCGGCATCGGCACGCTCCTTCTCTCCGTCGGCCGCACCGAAGGGCCTGTACGCCGGGGGCAGGAGATCGATCCAGCGGCCGGGGAGTTGGCACAGGCACGAGCGGAGCTCACAGGGCCCCAGGACACCGTCATCAAGGCAGGGGACTCTCTCCGCAAGGACCGCTGGCCCGATCTGCGCGCCGACCTTGTCCTGTGCGACCCCCCAGCAGCCGGCCCGGACTGGGGCCGGGAGGAGTTGCTCCTCGATGCCCGTTGGGAACTGGGCACGCCTTCCAAGGCGGAGGGCGATCTGGCCTGGCTCCAGCACTGCTACGCCCATACCGCTCCAGGCGGTCGGGCCATCGTCGTCATGCCCGCTTCCGTCGCCTATCGCAAGGCAGGCAGGCGCATCCGGGCCGAGATCGTCCGGCGCGGCCTCCTTACCGAGATCGTCGCACTGCCGACCGGCATGGTGGCATCACACGCTCAACCGGTACATCTGTGGATGCTGCACCGCCCGAGCGGCCCCTCTGACAGCGCGGCCTCAGTGCGGATGGTGGACCTCACCGCCAACGCGCCCGATGGCCCCATGGAGCCGACAGCCGAGCAAGTCGTCGACGTACCGCTGATCGATCTCCTGAACGACTCTGTCGATCTCACGCCGAGCGCGCACGTGGACGCTTCCCGGCAGGACTTCCCCGCCGAGTACCACGCCTTGCAACGGGGCATCGAGGAGCGGCTCAACCGATTGGCCGCATTGCTGCCCGCCCTCACAGCAGGCGAAGGGCCGGGGACGCTGGACAGCGCGACGATCAGTCTGGCCGACCTCTCCCGTGCTGGGCTCGTCGACCTCGCCGACGCTGGACCAACCTCTACCAGTGAGCAGTTGGACACCGAGTATCTACGGGGGTTCCTGCGCAGTGCGTCCAACAATCGTCGTTCGACGAGCGGCAGCGGCTCCTATCGTCTCGACGTCAAGGGGGCACGGATCCCGCAGATGGCGGTGGAGGAGCAACGCCGTTACGGTGCCGCCTTCCGTTCGCTCAAGGAATTCGAGGAGCGCATCGGCGAAGTGACCCGGCTGGCAGAACAAGTCAGCGCACTTGCCCGAGACGGCCTCACCAACGGGGCACTTCTGCCTCTTGAGGACGGTGACTGACGGATTACCGGGGAAGTCACATCGCGACCGCGCCTTCCGCCATCAAGTGGGCGATGGACGTGATCGCGGCCAACAGTTCGGCGGGCGCCTGTTCCAGATCCAAGGCGTGTTGGTGGAGGCGGATTCCTGCGTGCCGCACCCGATGCGTCGCGCTCGGCTCGTAGCCTCGCGCATAGACGAGATGACCGTCGCTGAGTCCGAGCGCCGTGCAGTAGGCGAGCATCTGGTAGAGGTCGGCGTCCGGAAATCCTTCGGGCTTCTCCGCCTTGTACTTGGCGTCCGCGACAGCTCGTGGGATGCCATGGTTGCCGTACCAGACCAGGTCCGGACGCATCCGAACAGCCTCCGCCTCATCGAGGTGCACGCCCTGCGCCTGAAGTGCGCTACGCCCTCCGTATCCCGCCAGCGCCTCGCGCAGTGCGGTGCAGACGAAGTCCTCGAAGATTTTGTGCGTGTCGAAGAGGTATCCGTCGATGGTGATCCGGCCGCTCATGTGCTCGACGGACAAGCCGCGCAGCACCGTCTCGGCCAGCCGTAGCGCGGGCTGGTAGCGGAGGTTGAGCCGACTCCCCCTCCACTGCGGCAGATCACGGCTGCCGGGAATCAGCGGCTGTGCGTCCAGCAACCGGCCACGGTGGTGGCGCAGCCGGCGACGTACGCTGTCGGGGACCCTGGGCAGGGTCAGCAGCCGCTCCGTGGCAGCGCGCAGCAGCCGGTTCTCCGCGATGTCGGTCACGTAGTCGTCGTAGGCGACCTCGACCGGGAACGCCCGCCCATGGTGCCGCCTGACCTGATCCGCTTCCTTGATACGTCCTTGGACGACCGGTGCGGTCTCTTCCGTGTGCCGGTATCCCTGGAGCACTCCCTGACGCAGGGCACGTTCGAGAGATCGCTCGAATCCCTGCGCCAGCGCGGGAATCAGTTCTTCCTGCTCGGCAACGCTCACCTCCCCGTCCCGGTGGACGTGAGGGTTCGATGCGTAACCGATGAGGAAGAACAGCCGCGCCACCGGCACCTTGGGAACGATGCGGAGGGTGATGGGACTGTGCCCCGGTGGCCTGAAGGCCACCGCGCCGACCTTGCCGCCGGCGCGCAGTCGCCAGCAGCCCGAACGGTAGGGATCGGGGGCGGCCTCGACGATCCTGGAGCCGGCGAGCGAGCGCCCGACTTCGTCCGGGAGAGGCACGGTGACGGGCGGGCCGTACTCGGTCAACTCGACAGTCGTCACGGCGAGGGCTCGTACGATTCGCCGTCGCCGTCGCCGATGGACCGGGCCAGGGCGTCGAGACCGTAGCGTTTCTCGATGTCGAAGGACTCACCGTAATGGTGCTCCTCCAGCAGCGGCAGGATCTTGGTCCGCCAGGTGCGCTCCAGACCGCCCTGCCGGTGGACCTCCTTCTTCATCAGGTAGGAGGGGCCGATACGGAAGTCCGCTTCCTCGATACGGGAGTTGAGCGCGTCCAGAAGGTCCGCGGCCCGGCTGCCGAACCCTTCCCGGTCGAGCCAGCGCCGTAGCAGGCCGCTGGTGGGTTCGGTGCGGGGTGACAGCTCGACGAAGGCGAAGCGCCTGCGCATCGCCGCGTCCACCAGGGCGATCGACCGGTCGGCGGTGTTCATCGTGCCGATGACGAAGAGGTTCGGCGGCAGTCGGAAGTCGTCACCGGAGTAGGTGAGACGTACCGACTTCTTGCGGTACTCCAGGAGGAAGTACAGCTCTCCGAAGACCTTGGCCAGGTTGGCCCGGTTGATCTCGTCGATGATCAGGAAGTACGGGATGTGCCAGTTGCCCTCGCGGGACGCCAGGTCGGCAAGTTCACGCAGTGGGCCGGCGGTGAGGCGGAAGGCGACCTCCCTCGTATCCGGGTCCTCGCGAGGGCGGAACCCCTCGAAAAAGTCCTCGTAGGCGTAAGAGGGGTGGAACTGTACGAGTTTCACCTGCTCGGGCCCGCCGCCGAGGTACTCGGCCAGTTCGAGGGCCATGTACGTCTTGCCGGTTCCGGGCGGGCCATAGAGGATCAGCTGCCGTTCATCCCACAGCAGTTCGCGGATGTCCCGCAGCCATGCCACGTCGTGCACCAGCAGTTTGTCGGCGAGGGGCTGTTCCGGCACGGGGAGTTCCAGCTCGCGGCGAGCGGCGAGGGCGGGTGTCGTGCCGCTGGGGTCGTGCTCTATCACCTCGGCCTCGTCGGCCAGCTCCTCGTCGGAGAGGCCGAGCCCCTCGATGAGCGGCTGGACCGCGGTGAGGTCCACGACGTCGTGCTGGACGGACAGCCGCTGCTGGATCTCCTCGGGCAGCACGTCGTACGGGTGGCCGGTGCTCTGCCACTCGACGGGCCGCCGCAGATTGGACCTGCCGTTGTCGGAGACGGTCTGCTCGGCGGGGCCGGTGATCTCTCCGACGTAGAACCGTCCGCCGGAGAGTGTGCACACGGTGTCGCCGGGCTTCATCCTGGACAGGAACGCGTGGAGTTCCTCGACGAGTTCCAGCTTCTGGTTGTACGTGGCCGTGGTGCCCCAGTCCTCTTCGACAACCGTGCGCAGGGTCTCCTTGCTGGTTCCCTGGCCGATCCCCTGGCGCAGGCGAGGGGCGGCGAGAGAGACCCGCTTTTCGGGAAGCCACAGCTTCTGGACGAGATCGGCCCCGGACACGTTGGAGCCCCGGACGAGCCAAGCCCTGGCAGGACCTGACCAGACCCCCTCCATGAAGTCCGAGAGCGGCGCCCCCTTTTCCGTCTTCCAGTCGACCCAGCCGTTTCGCGGCGCCCCGACCAGAATGCCCGCGGCGAAGGACGGGGACCCGCAGTCGGCGTCCTCCGTCAGTTCCAGCCACCCGGGCCAGCGGGTGGACGGACGCAGCACGCCCGTCTTCTTCATCATCTCCCGCACTCTGGCCGTGGCGGAGAAGTGCTTGGAGAAAGACGGCATCTCGTGGTCCCGGGCGGGCGATCCCGCCAGGATGCGGAACTTCCGGCTTCCGTTGGTCCCCACCTCGTCCAGCAGCACCCCTCGTGCCCGATCGACGCCGTTCGCCCCCGGTAGTCGCAGCACGAACTGCGGCGGCTCCCCCGAGCCGGGAGTCCCGTCTTCGGCCTCGGTCATGTCCGCTCCCCCGTTCCGGGCGGCACAGGCAGTGCCGCCTTTCCCAATAACCCTATTTTTCGGCGTAGTTAAGCGCATAATCTCCCGCCAGGGGAGCACGGCGTGTGTCACCCCACGGGTGGAGGGACACAGTCGCCATGGCCATCATGGATCAGCTCACATTGCGACGGGACGGCACGACGCCGAAGGGCTACGCGGCCACATGCTCCGGCGCGCAGTCCAGGGGCGTGGCGGGGGTGTGGCGGGTGCAGTTGGACGGCCGGCCCGGTCTGACGGTCCACGACACGCGGTGGGAGAACGGGGAGCGTGATCTCGTCCTGTACCAACCCGCCGTCGTGCCGGAGATGCCTGCTCCGCTGTCCAACCTGCACAACCGGCGGCGTGCCGGTATCCAGGAGTCCGGGTTACGCGTTGGCGAACTGCGGATCATGGGTTGGGTCGCCGTTCCCGGTGACCGCCCAAGCTTCAAGAAGACGTTCACCACTGCCGACTTCGTCGACTTGTGCGGTCTCGACGATCTGCTTGAGCTGACCGCTCGCCCCGGGGTGGTGCTCGACCTGGCCTTCGAACGGCCGGACCCGCTGCTCGTCGACCTGGACGAGCCGCAGGACACGGATTCCGTTCAGCACGCTCTCTTCTTCCCGCCGGACGATGACGAGGCACCGGTCGTGTTCTTCCTGCTCAGCCGAATCGCGCCGACACTGCGCCACATCGGCTGGCTGCCGGATCTCGTCCGGTCGTAGCCGTCGACGACCCGGAAGGCTCCCTCTACGTTCACGGACCGCCGACGACCGGAGGTTCGGCGCGCTGTCCCGGCGGCGGTCCCGGTTTCGGTACGGGACGGCCCGCCCGCAGGCCCGCCGCCAGGGGTACGGCGGGAGTCGCGGTCAGCACCGTGGTCCGGCCGGCCGGGGGAGCCGGAGCCGGGATGACCACGGCGGCCGTCGCGACGGCCGCCCCGTCGAGTTCCTCCAGCAGGGCGTTCACCTCCAGCAGACGCGCCTGGATCTCGGCGGGCATGGGAGGCAGCTCGGGCACGCGGTGGTGGCAGACGCCGCTGAGCGCGGACCACGTGAGGCGCCAGCGCCGGGCGGTCCCCCGGTCCGTGTACGCCTCCAGGCACAGCATGCGGTGCTTGGCGGTGCGCGTCATCGCAGGAGTCACACCGAGCCAGAAGTCGTCCAGCCGCTGGTCGAGAGCGAGACGCAGCAGCATGGCGGCGGCTCGGGCCCGTGTCCCGGGGCTGAGCGCTCCCGCCGTGCCCCCCGGAGGCCGCAGCAGGGCCTCGGCAGCGGAGACGAGTTCGCGGGTGTTGTCCGTCATCGGGCACCGCCCTGCGACAGGCCCGTTCCGCGGCCCCGTCGGATCGCCGTGGCCAGCCTCTCCGTACGTGCCACGAGCTGCTTGCGGTCGTCCACGGTCGGCAGTCCCGGGTGGTGGGAGCTCGCGTTGAGCTCGTTGATCAGCGCCCATCCCCCGGCGTACAGGCTCTCGACGTCCGCCTGCGGCTCTCCGGAGGAATCTCCGAGCAGGGCCAGGGCCACGTACTCCTTGGTCCGTTCCAGCGGGGCGACACGCTCCTCGATCTCCGCGAGGCCAAGGCCGTGATCGTCCCGCAGCGTACGGCGTGCGGCCTCCGTGCAGGCGATTTCGAGGGCGAGCCGGCACATGGCCGGGATCACCCGGTCGGCGACGGTCTGGGGCAGACGCTGATCGTAGGAGAGGGCACGGGCCTCCGCGAACGCCTGCTTGACGGGATCACTCCGCCTCTCGACGGAGACGACGGAGTCGCTCTCGCGGGAGATGTGGAGGATCGTCGCCTCGATGCCGAGGTGGGAGATGGCCTGCTCCAGGCGGGTGTCGTGGGTGAAGACGACCACCTGCCGGTGACGGGCGCACTCGTTCAGGACCGCGGCCAGCCCTTCCACCTTCTGCGTGTCCATCGACTGCACCGGGTCGTCGATGACGAGGAAGCCGAACGGGCTGTCGTCGTGCGTCGCACGCGGAATGAACAGCGACAGGGCGAGCGAGTGCAGTTCACCCTGGCTCATCACGCTGTACGCGGGTGCCTCCTGGTCGTCCACGGAGACGCCGAGATGTACGCTCCCCCGCGCGGCCACGCCCTTCAGCGTGATGGACCCGAGCGACACACTGCTGCTCTCGCAGAGCTTGTTCCACACGTCCTGCGACTGCTTCTCGAACTTCGCCATCCGTTCTGCCCTCAGCTCGTCCGTCTGCGTCCTGAGCCAGGAGCGGGCCGCTTCGGCCTTCTTGCGCCGGTCCTTCGCCTCCGCGGCCTTCTCCGTCGCGTCGAGCCACTCGGCGAGCCGAACGGCCGCGGGCCGCCAGGCGGTGTTGCGGTCGGTGAGCTTGCGGGCGGCCTCCTCGCTCACCTGCCGGCATGCCGCGCCCAGCGTCGGTGCGACGCGTTCGACGCGGTTCGCCAGCTCGGCGGGGTCGGTCAGGCTGCGGCACAGGGCCCATTCGCGCCAGAGGCCCGCCAGTTCCGACTCCTCCGCCCGCAGCAGTTCGGGCACCGGCTGCACCAGGTCATGGACAGCCCGCCGCGCGGCGCCAAGCGCCTGGCGAGCCGCTTCGGCCCCGGCCGCCTGCGACTGGAGCCGCTCGATCTCCGCCCGCGCGCCTTCCGCCCAGGCCGGGTCCAGACGGTCCGCGGTGCCGCAGACGGGGCAGTCGGCGTTCTGGGAACGGCGCCGGTGTTCGAGGGCGCTTTCCAGCAGCCCGGCGAGCCGCCGCGCGTCCTCGGCGTCGGAGTGCCGTACGTCCTCGGCCGCGGCAACCGCCTCCCGCAGCCGCGCCAGCGCGCCGGCGACCTCCTGCTCGTCCGGGCCGGACAGGGTGGCGAGCGCCCGGAGGCGGACGTCCGCACCGGCGGCGGTGACCACGTCACGGTCGAGCAGGGCACGAACGGCGTCCACATCGGGCGTACGTCCGCCGAGCGCCCGAGCCGCTTCGACGGCACGCTGGTCGTCGAGTCCGGCAAGGGCGTCGGTGGCGGCGGTCTTCAGGACACCGGGCCGCTTCTCGACGTCCTTGCACGCCTTGACGCGGGCCGCGAGCAGGTCGTCGATGTCGCCGAGCTGGCCGAGTCCGACGAACCGGGCCAGGGTGTTGTGCAGGGCGCTGAGCGTCCCGTCGACCATCGAGCCCAGCTCGCTGTACGGCAGGAACGGGCGGTAGAGGGAGAGCGTCGAGGCGTCGATGCTCTCCTCCAGCTTCTGCTGCGTGCCGTCCGCCCGCTCCACCGTCGTGCGCGCCTCGTCCACCTTCGCCCCGTACCACGTGCGGCGCACGGTGACCGGCTCGGCGGTGTCGTCCAGGGTGAGCCGCACGGAGACGGCCGGGACCGTGGAGTCGTGCAGGTTGCGCCACCCTTCCTTCCACACCGCCGTACGAGCCTTGCCGTTGCTCCCGTCCCAGCGGGTGTTGAGGCCCGTCAGCGCCATCTCGGCGGCTTCGGCGAAGCTCGACTTGCCGGTGCCGTTGCGACCCGCGACGACGGTCAGCCCGGGGCCGGGCGGAAGGTCGAGCGTGGTCTCGGGGCCGACGCCCCGCCAGCCCGCCGCCGTGATGGAGCGCAGGTACACGGGCCCGGCGCGTCCGGTCCTCTCCGGCGTCGGCTCGGGAAGCATCCCCCGCAGCAGGTCGGCCGCCTCCGGGGCCAGTTCGGACGCGGCGAGGCCCGCGGTGAGGCGGTCGTCGAGCAGCTGGCGCAGAGGGGTGTCGTCGGTCATGGCGGTGCTCCTTGCACGATCAGGCGGAGAGCACGACGGGACCGCCGCGCTGTTGACCCTCTGATCTTCCAGGATGCACGTTGGCGATGTCAACAGATAATCGCGTGTACGCCTGGTCGAAAACGTGTACGGTAAATCCCCACGGGGTACCGCCGACGGACCACTCGCCCGGAACCCGTGAACACAGCCCGTCTGAACCGAAGTACAAGAAGGGATCCACCAGTGCAGCCCACCCGACCGAACGGGACGGACGTACTCACGGACGATGAATGGCAGGAGGTGGAGGCGGATCTGGAGCACGATCCGCTGGAGACGGCGCGTACGCACGTAGGTGCCCTGCTCCACCACGCCCGGATGCTGAGGGGTGAGCCCGGCGATGTCCTCGACATGGCTTTACAGACGGCCCAGCGCGCCTTCGCCGAGATCGCCGCATGCAACACTCTGCTCGACACGACCTCCGAGCGTGCGCACGCCCTCGCGCAAGAACTCGAAGGCCGTCTCACCGAGGGGAACTCCGGTGCCGTGCCCGGCCTCCTCGACGAACTCGACGCCCTGGCGGCCAGGGTGGCCGTTTCCGAGGCTGAACGGCAGGTCGTTCTGCGCATCCTGGGTATGGCGGACGCCGAGACAGGGAGCGCGCGGACGCCGGCGGACGACCGCGATCCCGTACCCACGCTCACCGCGGCCGGGCTGCCTCGGGTGCCCTCCCTGTACGACGCCGAACAGCCCGGTTACGGCACGTTGACCGACATGATGGCCGCCCGGGAAAAGATCGCTGCCCAGCGCGCCACCGCGCACGCCCGCCGCTCAGCCGTCGTCGCCGGACACATGGCGGAGATCGTCGTGCGCCTGGCCAACGTCTCGCTCTCCGACCCGGCGCTGAACGAGGAGGCCCTCGCCGAACTGCGGCACTCCTATGCGCTGTGGCTCGCGTGTGCGGACGAGCGGCGGCGGGACGACGGCTGACCCCCTCGGCCACCCCACCGCCTTCGGCGCCGACGGAGTTCGCGGCGGGCGATGGATCATCCGTTCCACCCCGGTGAATCAGTAGATACGCGCCGCGAGTTCGTGGGCGAGAGCGCCCGCGCGGCTCGCGGGTCCGGCTCGACGGCGCCTCCGGCTCCGTCGGCCATCTCTCGCGCGATCACCACCGTCGGTCGCACGAGAGGTAGCATCGCGTAGACGACCTTGCCGCCCGAGGGATGGCGGTAGGAGTCCCAGCGCTCGCACAACAGCGTCACTATCGGCAGGCCCCGGCCGTTCTCGGCGTCCGCATCGGGCGTTCGCATCCGGGGCAGCGTCCGACTGGTGTCCCAGACCTCGACCGTCAGCGTCCGGCTGCACACGCGCAGCCGCACCGCGACCAGCGGTAACGTCTCGCGCTCGCCACGGCTCAGCCCGGCCTTCGTGGTCCCGGTGGCCTCCACGGCGTTGGTCAACAGCTCGGAAGCGATCAGCGTCACGGACTCACTCATGTGCTCAAGTCCCCAGTCCCTGAGACCGTTCACCGCGAACCGCCGCCCCAACGGCACCGCCCTAGGCTCTGCCGAGTGCCGGAACCAGTACGTCACACCGTCCATGCCGGGCCTCCCTTCCGGTGTCGCGGACCAGCGGGGAGTCTGCGGCGGCCGGTGGCGGGCAGCAGCAGCGCAAGGACATAGATCACGAGGGTCATGGGTCGGTCCTCCCAATCGATCACGGCCACGACGCCCCGAAGGCGCGAGCCCCGGCCCCACAGGGCGCAGTCAACTCACGGCTACCGACTTGTCACAGTGGGTGGCCGTTCCGGGGCCCAGCATGGCAATGAACTGGGTCATATGCAATCAGTTCAAATGAACTGGTTCATTTGAAATCGAGCTTGGCCAGACGGCCCCACGTGCGCCAAACTCGGCGGGGATACGCCCATGACCCAGGGAGGGGATGCCGTGACCGAGAAGACGCCGGGCCTACGGAGCCTTGCGCTCGCGCTACGTCGGCTCCGCGAAACCGCCGGGATGTCACGCGAGGACGTGATCGCAGAGGGCCCAGTCAGCAAGAGCACGCTACGGCGCGCTGAGAGCGCCGAGGCCCGGCCCAACCGCAGCACCTTGTATCACCTCCTCACGCGCTACGGGGCCGACCCCGCCACGCGCGCAGAGATCGATGCCCTGTGGGAGGAGGCCGGCAGGCAGGACTTCCTGCGGCCCTTCCACTCCGACCTGCGCCGTGACTACAAGGCGTGGATCGCCTGCGAGGATGTCGCGGCGCAAGTCCGAAGCTACGAGTCCTCGTTCATCCCCGGCCTCGTACAGACCCGCGACTACGCTGCCGCCGTCATCCAAGGTGTGTGGCCGTCCGCGACCAGCACCGACCTCGAACACCACGTACAGGCGCGCATTGAGCGACAGGCAGTTCTTGCAAGGCCCAAGCCGTTGACGCTCAACGCCGTCATCGACCAGGCCGCCCTACGAAGGGCCGTCGGCGGACCGCGTGTCATGGCCGAGCAGATGCGCCACCTGCAAGCGATCGCCGAACAGCCGCACGTCACCCTGCACGTCATCCCCTGGGACGTCGGCGCGCATCCAGGGATGCCCGGCTCCTTCGCACTGGCCACCTTCACCAAAGCCAGCGAACCGGCGGTCGTGTACATCGACGGCATGGCCGGTGACGCACTGCTCGACTCCGAACAAGACGCCGAGCATTACTCCGAAATCTTCGCCGCCCTACAGGCAGCAGCACTCAATACCCGTGACTCGCTCGCTCTCATCGCAGAGGCGGAGCGCGAGTTCAGCCACGAACTGGAGACAGCATGAACAGCCCCGACCTCACCAACGCGGACTGGTTCAAGAGCACCCACAGCAGCGGCCAGGGCGCGTGCATAGAGGTCGCCGCCCTGCCCAACACGATCGCCTCACGCGACAGCAAGGACCTCAACAGCCCCGTACTCCTGTTCAGCCGCGACGGCTGGCGGGAGTTCATAGGAGCGGTCAACCGCCGCGAGTTCCGCGACTGACACCGACTCCCACCAACCGCGCCCCTGCTTCCTCCCGCCGGAGCCGGGGCGCTCGCATGTCCAGCGCGCCCCGTAACCGAGAACCGCGCCCAATGGGAAACGCCTACATCACGGTCGCGGGGCAGGAGCAGACCTACCTCACGGACACACATGACGCCCTGCGGACCCTGATCCGAGACCTCAAGGCCGTCAAGGCGACCACCTCTTGCAACCCGGACCGCCCTCGTCAGGCAGGCTCAGGCTCGGCGGGGTGACGCGGGCCGTGACCGGGCGGCGGAGTGAGCGTGGAGGTGTAGTTCCCGCCGTCCACGAGGGGCGCGGTAAGGCTTACGCCGGCTGCCGCCATGCGGTCGTACTCGGCGAGGACGAGATCCTTAGTGCGGTAGTGGCCGTACTTGGCCTCATCCTTCCGCTTGACAAGCGGGAAGGATTCGAGGATGTAGGACGCGTCCTCGCGGGAGATCTCGTAAAGATGGAAGAAAAGAGCATCCAACTCCGCGCGCATGAGAGTTCGCCTCCCCTCGTCCCAACGGAAAGCATTACCTGTATCGCCAAGGCTACGGGCAAAGGCGAGCATGTCGTTGGCCGTGTAGGACAATTCGAGCACGCGGCACGTGATGAAATCTGAGTGTCGGGACAGGACATCGGGCAGCGGGACTGGCAGTTGCTCGGATGTGCTCTGAGGAACACTCGGCTGAGTGAGGCTATTACGCAGGGTGTAGTCATAGATGAATGAGTTGAAGGCCGCTCCCAGGAGAGGAATTTGATCCACTGTCGGTCCAACAGAAATAATCCACCCATAAGAAGCTGGACCCCATGGGATGATGGCTGAGATCGATGTTCTTTCATCAGTATTTCGCGCCACCCTCCGGTGACCAAGCAGCGCTACAGAATCGCCGACTCCACGCTTTTCCAGACGTTGATTTACAATTGATTCGGAGACCCAGTATTCCGGAAGTACAGTGAAATCCGCATCCCGTAGATCTTGCAGGGACACCTCCCGAGAGCCAACAGAATCTGCATACCGGTGCGTGAATTGATGCCCCATGCGCCCCTCATGTAGCGGCAACATTCGCTCCACCCCTCGGACAAATACGTTTCCACAAAGCTCCCACCCGTCAGCCTCTGCCTCCTTGCGGTCATTAAATAGACCGGAGTCATCAGTCATATCGAAGAGACGCCGGAAATTAATATTCCAGAGATTCCCATCAATCTTTGAGTCATTCCGCAGAACCGGCACGCGACGGTAAATAGACGTAGTCAAGTCGGCGTCACGACGACTTGAAAAGATCGGCAGCGTTCCTGTGTTCGGGTTGATGAGAGCAATCTCCTCAGGGCTGAGAGAAAACACTCTATCCGCATCATCAAGTTCAGTAGGATCGGAAAGGAAAAATGCGAATCGAGCTGCGCGTTCGCGCAGGTCGCGGCCAGACAGTGTGAGCAGGCAGAACCTGTAACTGGCGTGTACCCCCACAAAGAGCGGCTTACGGTTTTCGAAGTCGTACAGCGCCGCGACAACCCCCCGCCGAGTGAAGTCGCTGAACAAGTGCTGCGCGCCCGCGCCCGTCGCGATAGCCGTAGGGAGGATGCACCCGAAGCGGCTCCTGGGCGCGGCGATCGTCGCGAAACGCTCGGCGAAGAGCTGATCAGTCTGGAGCGAGTTGACGCCCTTGACTGTGAGCCCCTTCCCGCACAACGGGAAGGCCCCCGACTGCCCTAGAAACAGGAACGATGACTTCACCCGTCGACGCGCCGCCCGATACCGCTCGCCTTGCTCAGAGTTCTCGTTAGCCCACTGCTCAATCCGCTCCCGCCGAGCGACACCCGAGATCTTCGCAATCGCGGGCTCGACCACACTGAAGTACTCCTGGTCTTTGAAGTCGACCTTGTCCCACGGCGGGTTGCCCACCACACAAGAGAAGCCGCCCGCCCACCCCGTAGCCGGGTCAACGGCGTCGCCCGTCGCCCCGTCAGCCCTCTCCGGGACCGTAAAGACCTCCGGGAACTCCAGATGCCAGTGGAAGAAGCGGTACAGGTCGCACAGCTCGTCGATCTCGTCGTGGGTCGCCTTCGAGGCCGACCGAGCCTTGGGGTCCCGCAGGGCCTGGAACACCTCGTGGGTGACGGGGGCCGGGGCGTCCTTGGTCTTGCGCCACATGAACGCGGCGCACCAGGCGTCGGCGATGTGGCGGGCGTGGACGTACTCCTTCTCGTCCCGCAACTTCTCGTACGCCTCCTGCTGGGCGTGCACCTGCCGCAGGTTGCCCGACGGGGCCGCGATGATCCGGCGGAGGCCCGAGGCGAAGGCGGTGTTGGAGACCTTCGTCTCGACGACCACCTCGAAGAGGCCGCTCTGGCCCTTGCGCTCCTGGTCGTTCTGCTTCTCCAGGAACTTGGCGTACTTCTCGTCGTCGCCCTCGACCGCCTTGAACGCCTTGTTCGGGATGCCGTCGAGCATCAGTGTGGGCGTCGTGCCCACCAGGCCGTTCCCGTGCTTGATGTGCGCGTCCAGGAAGCCCAGCGCCTTTCCCGGCTCCAGGGCCTCCAACCACAGGGACACCTTGGCCAGTTCTACCGCCATCGGGTTGAGGTCCACGCCGTAGACACAGCGGGCGACGACCTCGTGCAGGGCGGCGCGTACGGCGACGGGGGGCGGCTCCGGGTTGCTCTCGCGTACCGCCGCCACCCGCTTGGCGATGCGGCGGGCCGCCGCGACGAGGAAGTGGCCCGAACCGCAGGCCGGGTCGCAGACCGTCAGCGACAGCAGCTCCCGGACGATCGCCTCCGACGAGTCCGGCCCGCCCGCCGCCGTGGCGGCCTGCTCGCCGCGCTTCTGGGCATCGTCTATCACCGGGTCGAGCGTGGAGTCGAGCAGGGTCTCGATGAGCGAGCTGGGGGTGTAGTAGGAGCCGGTCTTCTTGCGGTCGTTGCCGAGCCGGTTGACCAGTTCGAAGGAGCGCTCGGTGGCACTGTGCTTGGGAACCAGCTCCAGCAGGGACTCGTAGATGGAGCCGAGTTCCTCCGAACCCATGTTGCGGTAGTCCACCGGACGCCAGCGCGCGGTCTTCTCGTCGCGCACGCGGGCGAGGTGCCGCACCGCTTCCAGGAGTGAGGCGTTGGACAGGGTGCAGTTACGCAGGGGGGCGTCGGCCGGGCCGTCGTCGAAGAGGCCGCCGAGGCCGGGCAGGCCCAGCTCGGGCCGGCCGTCCTCACGGCCCAGGGCGTCCAGGACGATGCGCAGGGACGCGTACTGGTCGGCGTGCGCGGTGCCCTGGCGACGCAGGGCGTGACGACGCAGGCGGGCGGAGCTGAAGTACTTGGCGTACCGCTTGCGGGCGTCGTCGCTCGCCTTGGGGTCGTGTAGGGCTTCGCGGTCCTCGGCGACGAAGAGGAAGATCATCCGGTAGGCGAGGCGCAGCAGCGCCTTGTGGAAGTGGTCGGCGTCCAGGTTGTCGCGCAGGTCCGTGTTGGCCGGGTGGCGCAGGAAGCCCGTACCGAGGGTGGTGATGGCCCGCTGGACCCCGTCGCGGTGGTGGTCGAGCGCCCGGGTGCCCGAGGCGATCGCCTCCGTACGCCACTGCTCCAGCCAGCACGCGGACGGGGCCCCCGCTTCCCCGATCTCGAAGCGGGAGACGTGCAGCAGCCGGTAGAGCAGGACGAACTCGCTGAACAGCTCGCCGTCGAAGATGGCTTCGAGGTCGAACTCGACGTACGAGGCGGTGGCCAGGGCATTCGAGTCGCGCAGCAGGCGCAGCTGTCGGCCGTTGGTGAGGACGCCCCACAGGTGGGCTTCTCGCCGGTTCAGGCACTCCTGGAGGAGGGAGTGCGGGGGTACGGTGCCCACGCCGCCGGGCCGTTTGTCGAGGAGGGCGTTCCAGGCGGCCATGTGGACGGGCACGTGGTGCCAGCGGTGGCTGATGGGGAAGACGCGGTCCGGGTCGCTGTCGGCGCGGTACTCGCCGGCCGCGACCGTGGTGAGCCGGCCGAAGCCCAGCTCGTTGAAGAGCGGTTCCAGCCACTGGTCGGCGGCGAGGCCGGTCGGGTCGGCGGGCAGGTCGGCCTCGGCGCTGACCGGCAGCTTCTCTCGGAGTTCGCGCCAGACGGCCTTGAGGTAGTCCCAGTGGCGCTCGGCCTCGTCGCGGACGGACCGCCGGGGGCCGATCACGTGGTAGTCGGCGGGGCCGGAACCCGGGACGTCCTTGCCCTCCTTGCTCTCCGAGATGCGGACGAGCATGTCGGCGGGGAGTAGCCCGCCGACGGTGTGGACGGCGGAGAAGACCTGGTTGCGGGTGGTGGCGGACATCAGGCGGCCTCTCCGTCTGCGGTGATCGGGGGCAGGTAGACGTAGACGCCGAGGATGTCGGCGGGCTGCTGGGCGGTCACCTTCAGGCCCTGGACGATTTCGTCGGACGCGCGCCTGACCCGCCGGTGGGACTCGTGCAGCTCTGCGGCGAGTTCTTCGCCGTAAGCCGTCATGTGGGGCTGTACCGCGTCCAGTTGTCCGAGGGTGCGGCGCATCGTCCGTTCCTGGAAGTAGTCGTCCGTGTTCTCGGCGGCCTCAGCGGTGAGCAGGTCCAGGGCCTGTTCCTCGGGGAGCCAGACCGGGTTCTTCGCCGAGCCCTGGTAGGCAAGGAGGCGGGCGTCCTCGGCGACGATCCGGCGTGTGCCCTGCCGGGAGGGCAGGGTGAGGTGGAAGCGGTAGCGGACCAGGAGCAGAGTCGTGGGGACGGTCACGGCCTCCGTGGAGACCACCCCGCAGCGCCGGGCGGGGCGACGGCCCACCGCCTCGGTGTCGAGGGCCGCGTTGAGGACGTGGGCCGCGACCGCTCCGACGACGGGGTCGGTACGGACGAGGGCGGCTTCGCCCCGGGCCACGGCCGCCGTGGTGCGGAACGGGATGGGCCGCCCGGACTCGACCGCCTCGGCGCCCGCGACGGGAGCGAGGGCGTCGCGCAGTCCGGCCGGGACGCCGCTGACCTCGGCGGTGAAGTCGCCCGATCCATCGACGGCTTCGACCACGTGTGCTTCGAGGGCGGTCAGTGCGTGGTGGACGAAGCCGCTCACCTCGTCCGCACGACCCAGGGTGTCGCGGATGGCGGCGACCTCGCGGGCGACTTCCTCCGGGTGGATGGCGCGCTGGGCGAAACGGGAGCGGGAGGTCGTCTCGCGTTCCGCGGCGGAGTTCCACTCGCTCTCCAGCGCGGCGGCCCTGGTGTCCACGGTTTTCAGCGCTTCGACGCCGAACAGCCCTTCCTGCTGCGGCTGCTGGCTGCGCATGAGGAGCCATTCGACGATGGCGTCGGTCACGCCGGAGGACGCCTCGTCGGGGACGGAGACCGAGATACCGAGGTCCTTGCGGATCTGGCGGTGCTTGGCGATGAGGACTTCGAGGACCTTGCCGTCGATGCCGTTGTCGATGCCGTACAGGGTGATGACGCGGACCTTGTCGCGCTTCTGCCCGTACCGGTCCACGCGGCCTTCGCGCTGGTCGTGGCGGGTGGGGTTCCATGCGAGGTCGTAGTGGACGACGGCATCGAAGTGGTGCTGGAGGTTGACGCCTTCGGAGAGGCAGTCGGTGGCGACGAGGACGCGGCGGGCGGCGGGGTCGTCTCCCGCGAGTGTCGCCAGCTCCTCGATGCGGGTGAGGCGCTGCTGCGGGGAGAGGGTGCCGGTGACGGCCTTGACGACCGTCTTGGAGCCGAGCTTCTTCTCCAGGTGCTCGGCGACGTACTCGGCGGTCGGGATGTACCGGCAGAAGACGATCGGGTGGTAGCCG
The DNA here is from genome assembly GCF_040655895.1 of Streptomyces sp. NPDC050264. Taxonomy (NCBI): domain Bacteria; kingdom Bacillati; phylum Actinomycetota; class Actinomycetes; order Kitasatosporales; family Streptomycetaceae; genus Streptomyces; species Streptomyces sp. NPDC050264. Next base: position 224,767 of record NZ_JBFAKV010000008.1, on the reverse strand, counting down.
TCCTTCAGGAGCGCCTTGAGATGCCGGACGAGGGCGGCGAGTTTGAGGTCGCCTTCCGGGCCCTCCAGGGCGGCGGCCCGTTCGGCGAGCTCGGCCAGCCGGGCTCCGGCGCCGTCGGTCTCCGCGCCGGGAGCCGCGTCCAGGCCCTCCAGGGCGTCGCTGTCGGCGGAGTCACGGGTCAGCGGGGCGGCAAGCCGGTCGGCCTCCTCGGCGCTGGCGGCGACGGCCGCGGCCGAGCGGGTCGAGAGGGTCTGGGAGGCGGCCCGGGGCGAGGAGACCAGGGAGCGCAGCAGGGCGATCGCGGACCACCAGGCGATACGCGCCTCGCGCCGCCCCTGTTCACCCGCCGCCTGGACGCGCTCGCTCGCGTAGGCGATGGCGTCGTCGAGCAGCGCCCGGTAGGCCGGGGACAGCTTGTACTTCTCGTCCTTGGACTCACGGTCGGAGGGGAACGCGGTCTCCTCGGCCAGACTGTTGTCGGCGAGCCCGCTCTCCTTGGTGAGGTACTGGCGTACGTCGGCACGCTTGCGCTGCACGAAGTGCTGGGCGAGGAGCCGTCGTCCGCGGTCCGTCTCCAGGTCCACGTCGACCAGCTCCGGACGCACCAAGCCGAGAAGATTGCGGAAGCCGGACTCCTTGCCGCTGTGCGGGGTCGCGGTGACCAGCAGCAGGTGTCGTTCGGTGTCCTCCGCGACGCGCCGCAGCAGCTCGTAGCGGAGCTGGTTCTGGGTCGAGACGGTGTCGTCGGCGGCGACGCAGGTGTGGGCCTCGTCGACGATGACGAGGTCGGGACAGTGCCGTACGAAGTCGTCCCGGTGCCGGGTGGACTTGATGTAGTCCGTGGAGACGATGACGTGCGGGTACCGGTCGAACAGCGACTGTCCGAGGTCCAAGCCGCGTTCGAGGCGGGAGACCGTGGAGGCGAGGACGAGTTCGGCGTCGATGCCGAACTTGGTCCGCAGCTCCTCCTGCCACTGCTCGGCCAGGGCGGGCGAACAGAGCACGGCCAGGCCCTTCGCCTCGCCCTGGGCCAGGAGCTCCTTCGCGATCAGGCCCGCCTCGATGGTCTTGCCGATACCGACGTCGTCGGAGATCAGCATCCGTACGGTCTGCTGCCGCAGAGCCATCAGGAGAGGCACGAGCTGGTAGGCGCGGGGCTCCACGGCGATGCCGGCGAGGGAGCGGAACGGTCCGGCGCCGGAGCGGAAGCCGATCCGCAGGGAGGAACGCAGCAGGCCGGCCGCCCGCTGATCACCGAGGTCGGCCGGGGACGGGGGCGCGAACTGAGCGTCCTCCACCTGCTCGAACGCGGGGAAGACGGCCGAGATGTCGTCGTCGGAGCCGCCCAGGGGACGCAGCACCAGCAGGTCGGGCTCGCTGTCGGGAAGGACGACCCATTCGCGGCCACGGGCGGTGACCAGGGAGCCGGGGGTGTAGGTGTGCGTCATCGGGGCTTCCTCGCGGAGGTGTCAGCCGGTTCCACGGCCGGGCGGGGCGGACGGTGCGGGCGGGCCGTCATGAGGACGGGCCGAGGCCGAAGTAACGAGTGTGCTCGGCGGCGATGGCATCCCAGTCGCTGCCTTGCGGGAAGCGGATGACGTCCCACCGGGCGAGGTACAGCCGCTCCTCGGCGTCCTCGTCTCGCGCCGCGTCTTCCTCGGCGTCCGCGCCGCCGAGGAAGACGGCGAGGTTGACCCCGGGCATCCGGTAGACGAAGTCGGGGCGGGCGTCAGCCTCGGGGACCATGGTCCCCACCTCGTCGGGCAGCCGGAGGCCATGCTCCCTGAGCCAGGTCAGGAACTCCGCCTCCACCGAAGTGCGCTGGGAGGTCTGGTCTGCGGCTGAGCCGGGAGCGGACGCCGCCACCAGCCTGCGGTGCTGATCCGTGGTCGTCTCGCCGCGCTTCTCGCTCGTCACCTCGGCAGAGGCAAGCCGCAGCAGGAGGGCGGTGACCGAATGGCGGTTGATCACTCCATGGTGGAGCTGATTGCCGTAGGTCAGCAGGCACTCGTAGCAGCCTCGCGCACAGGGCCGGTCGGGGTGCGGGCCCTTCTCGTCCTCGCCGTCCTCGTCGAAGTGGCAGACGGCGAGAGCCTGCCCGGCCGCCTTGGCCAGAGCCCGCGGTTCGGCCTGGAGTCGCCGCAGGACGCCCGCGCCTCCCTCGGCGGCCTCGGTGAACAGCAGCCGGTCGCGCGGTCCGTCGGCCGGCGGCAGCAGCTCGCTGGTCAGCTCGGAGTCCTCCAGCTCGAAGGCCGTCTCGATGCCGCGCTCCAGGGCGTACATCAACGTCAGGGCGACCGGTTCGGGCAGCGGCTCGTCAAGGGTGACGACGAGGATGTTGCGGCGGTCCTCCACGAACGGGATCACCCGCTTCTTGCGGCGCTTCTCCTTGCCGTCCTCGTCGATGACAGGCAACTCTCCGGAGTCGCCGGAGGCGTCGGACGCGTCCCGCTCGTTCATCCACCGCCCGTCGGCGGGGTCGAGCCAGTAGCCGGGCGGCTCGTTGTCCTTGGCGCGCAGCCTCCCGACGTTGGTGATGCGGACGGTGGCGGAGTCGCCGTAGGTGAGCGTGGCGAGCGGGCTGGCGGCGTCCGCGACCCGGGCGTCCTGCCGCCCCCTGCGCGTGCCGTGCCGCCTGAAGCGGTACGACGTCTCCAGCCGGAAACCGGCCCGGCGGCGCTCCTCCTCGTCGGAGGAGATGCGCTCCCGGCGCTGGGTGTAGACGGTGTGCAGGTGCAGCAGACCGTAGGTGGGCGCACCCAACTGCTCGTTGCACATCTCGCACTTGTCCCGGCGCTGCTCGGGTTCGTCGAGGTAGCCGCAGTGGGCGCAGCGGCGGGCCTCGCTGGTGGAGATGTCGCCGGAGGAATCGGGCGGCAACTGGATACGGGTGACCTGGTAGCGGGCGCCCTCGTGGTAGATGAGGGCGCCGGGACCGAACTCGCGGATCGCGAGGAAGCGGGGCCTCTGGAGGTAGTCCCCGTCGCCCTGACGACCGCCCCGAATGGGAATGAAAGCGGCCAGTGGCAGCCTGGGAAAGGAGTAGCCGGGCAGGAAGCCCTCGGACGCCAGGTAGCGGTAGGGGTTGAAGTCGGACAGGATGGATCGGTTGTCCGGGCTCTCGTTCTTGAGCAGGTTGAGCTGGGTCTCGGCCTGCGTGCGGCGCCGGAAAGCCTGCCGCCGGTCGCCCTCGGTCAGAGTGTGGTCGAGGACCCGCTTGTTCTGGATGTACTGGTCGACGAGGGCCGCCTTGTACAGGTCGCGCCAGCGGTCGAAGGCCCGGTCGAAGTTACGCGGCGTCTTGTGCACGGCGTCCTCGATCCACCGCTCGTCCCACCAGGTGGTCTCACCGAACTGGGGGAGCAGCGGGCCGAGGATGCGCCGGGCGGCGGCCACGGTGCGGTCCTGCGCACCGGGGTCGTGGGAGGCGGCCCGGATGTCGTCGCGGAGGGCGAGGCCAGGAGCCGGGCTGCCGGAGGTCTCGCCGTGGGCGATGTCGAGGATCTGCGGGACGGCCCGCCCCAGCGTGAGTCCGGCCTCGGCGAGCCAGATGCCCTGGAGGTGCGAGCGGACCAGGTCCTCGTTGGCCAGGTCCAGGCGCGGCGGGGCCACGGCACCGGCCACCATGCGGGCGGAGCGGCGGAAGTAGTACTGGTCGTGGCTGTTGCCGGTGGCGCAGTAGGTGGTGACCAGGGCGGGCTGGCCGCTGCGCCCGGCACGGCCGCTGCGCTGGGCGTAGTTGGCCGGAGTGGGAGGGACGTTGCGCATCATGACGGCGTTGAGCGAGGAGATGTCGACGCCCAGCTCCATCGTCGGGGAACAGTAGAGCAGCTTGAGCTCGGCCTTGCTGAAGGCATCCTCCCGCTTCCGCCGGTCCTCGGGGTCGACCTGCGCGGTGTGCTCGCGCGCGAACAGGCCGGACAGGCCGTCGGCCGTTTCGCGGTAGAGCTGCCGGAAGAAGGCGTTGACGCGCGGGCCGTCACCACTGGCGTACGTACGGGTGAGGGGATCGTGAGCGCCGGTCTCGCCCTTGCCGGCCCGCCAGATGATGGAGGCGGCCGACACCCGGTAGCCGGTGGCGGTCGTCGACGGCCTGCGGAAGCGCCCGGCCTTCTGTGGGGCCACGGACACCTCGGTCACGAGGCCGGCCTTCCTGAGGACCTTCAGCAGATCCTCTATGACTGTCTGGAGATCGGTGTTGTCCAGGCCCTCGCGGAAGCCGCGATGTGTGCGGCGCAGGTACTTCCCGTACTTGCCGCGCGCGGACAGGAACAGTCCCGCGCGGTCCATCCCGGGCTTCGAGGACTGGGGGTAGGCAGTGGCGACCTTGGGGGTGTCGCTCTTGGAGAGCACCCACGGGTCGACCAGCCTCTCCTCGCTGGCGCTCTGGAGCGAGTCGAAGTCGTCACGGAAGTACTGCACGTCGATGGCGAGCGACCGGCGCATCTCGTCGAGCAGCGCCTTCATGATCTCGGCACGCAAGGAGGCGTCGGCCTCACGCAAGGAGGGGTGCGCCTGCTCCCAGCGCTCCTGGCGTTCGGCGACCCACTGGAGGTCGGCGTAGTCGATCTCCAAGAGCCCTGTCTGCTCCAGGTTCGGCATGGTGACGCGCCAGCCGCGCTCCAGGTCGAGGTAGAGCCGGAAGGCGATCACATCCCGCAGGGTTCTGGCCGCGGCGGCGGCCAGCCGTGGTGGCAGGTCGGACTCGCCCGTGTACACGACGGGCTCCAGGGCGAGGGCGTTGGAGACCCGCGAGGTCAGCTCTTCATGCGGGATACCGTCCGGGCCCGCGTCGACGGCAGCGCGGTACAGCGCCCCTCGCAATTCGGTGATCTGGACGAAGTCGTTGAAGTGGCCGGCCTGGAGGGAGGCGTCCTGCCGGTTGTCGACGAACGTGAGGAGCTTGCGTGCCGCCTTGGGGAGCGCCGCCTCCGGCACGCTGTCCAGCGAGCGCACGATGGATGCGGAGATCAGCGAGGTCGCCGAGGAGCGGCCTTCCTGGTCCAAGGTGGCGAGCTTGGCGAAGTCCTTCCCGCGGGTCTGCTCGTAGGAGACCGAGCAGTGCAGGCAGAACAGGAACGGGGCGGGGATGAACGCCGCATGCAGTTCGCCCTTGGACTCGCTTCCGTGCGGATCGACGGTGACCGCCCGCGGGAGCCGGTCCCGGTAGGACTTCTTGACGACCTCCTGGCCCCTGTCGTCGATCTCCAGCCAGGACTCGGGCAGCCGCCGGTCGGCGATGGCCTCTTCCGGGGTGTGGGGCCAGGGAGGGGTGTGCGGGTAACGGTCCGTGTCGAGGTAGAGGTAGCCGTCGCCGGCTCTGCCTCCCGTGGCAGCGGTGTCGCGGCGCGGCTCGTAGCGGACCTCCCCGTCCTTCTCCGTGCGCCACACGGTGAGGTACTCCTGACCGCACTCACGGCAGAAAGCGAGTGGCATCAGGACATGTCCGTCGGTGCCCGGCCGGACCCGCTGGTAGTCACGGGTGGGGTAGCGGTCGGCCTTGTTCTCCAGGGTGACGTAGACGGTGTCGCCCTTGGACAGGAACTGGTGCAGCCTGAAAGCGAACAAGGGGCGTTCGGTGACTGGATGGTACGCCTGCGAGCCCGCCTCCAGCGTGGCCCGAAGGGCATCCGCGCACTGCTTCTCCGGCACCCCGCTCTGCCCCGCAAGTTCGGCGGCAGCCTCCTCGATCTTCCGGGGTTTCTGGCGCACGAGCTGCCCCGTGGCCTCGTCGGTGCCGAGGCCGAAGTACGTCTCGATCCAGCGCGCGAGAGGATCGATTTTGAGGTCGGCATAGGCACGCGGGGCGGCGATGTCCGTAAGACGCTCGGCGGGGACGACGGTCGGGGTCTCGCCGGTGGCGCGGACCAGGGTCTCGCCGATGATGTGCTCGAGGCCGACCTTCGTGCCGAAGAGCTTGGTCGCCATGTCGGCCACCTCGTTCTTCTGTTCCTCCAGGCTGCCTTCGGTCGACATCGTCGCGGAGGTGCCGATGCACTGCACGCCGTCTGCGCGGCAGGCGTCGCGCACCCGGCGGATCAGGAAGGCAACGTCCGCGCCCTGCCGGCCCCGGTAGGTGTGCAGTTCGTCGAAGACGAGGAACTGCAGTCCCTCGGCCATGGCCACGAGACTGTCGCGGTCGTCGGGCCGGGTGAGCATCAGCTCCAGCATCACGTAGTTGGTGAGCAGGATGTCCGGCGGGTTCTTGCGGATCTTCCTGCGGGTCTCGTCGTCCTCCTGGCCCGTGTAGCGGGCGAAGGTAACCGGCTCGTTGCCAGCGCCGTAACCATTGCGCAGGTACTTCTCCAGCTCCTTGAGCTGGCTGTTGGCGAGGGCGTTCATCGGGTAGACGATGATGGCCCGCACTCGCTTGGGCGCGTCGGGACCGGCCTGCTGCCGCTCTTTTAGGACCCGGTCGACGATCGGGACCATGTAGGCAAGGGACTTACCGGAACCGGTGCCGGTGGTCAGGACGTAGGAGACGCCGGCTGCCGCCGCGTCGATCGCCGCACGCTGGTGACGGTGCAGAGTGAGCGAGCGGCCGTCGCACACGGTGGCGTTCTCGGACTTCCTCGCCTGGAAGATCTTCGCGCACTCATCGTGCAGGACCTTCTGCGCGGCGAGTTCCGCGACCGTTCCGGCGGAAGCGAAGAAGGGGTTGAGCGACAGCCAGGGGTTGGGCCACTGCGACTTGTCGTCGAGGTCCTTCTTCACGAAGTCCTTGATGCGCTCGTCGCGGATCACGGTGCCGCCCTCGGTGAACGAGCGGTAGTCCTTGATGAGCTGCTCGTGCACACCGAAGACGTCCATGCCGGAGCCGGACAGAGAACGCTTCGCGGGCTCCGGTGCCGCAGGGTCGGAAGGTCGGTGCTCGGTGACCGAAGCACCCTCGTCGGCCGACCGCTGCAGCCACTTCACCGGGTCGAAAACTTGCCAGGCAGGAAGAGTGCTGCCCTCCGCCACAAAGGGAAGCAGCGCGTCGCGGACGGCGACCGCGTCGGCCGGACGGTCGGCAGGGTTTTTCGCAAGGAGGCGGTCCACAAGGCGGGCCAGCGCCTCCGGCACATCCGAACGGAGCAAACGCACCGGCGTCGGCTCCTGATTGACGTGCTTGTCACGGAAATCGAAGGCTGTGTTGCCCATGAAGGGCGGGTTCCCCAGGAGCATCTCGTGCAGCATGCACCCAAGGGCGTACAGATCGGCGGCTTGGGTGACGAGGCTGCCCTCGAACTGTTCCGGCGCCATGTAGCGGGCCGTGCCGACCGTCACTCCTGTGCTGGTCAGCTTGGTGCCGTCGGGATCGTCGACAATCCGGCCGATACCGAAGTCGAGGACTTTTACGGCGCCGCCACGGGTGAGCATCACGTTGCGGGGCTTGAGGTCCCGGTGGACCACGCCGGCAACGTGAGCGGCGGCCAGGGCGTCCGCCATCTGTGCCCCGAGGGCGGCGGCCCAGGGCACCGGAAGCTGCCCTTCCTCCGCCACGAGGTCGGCGAGCGGATGCCCGTCCAAGAATTCCATGACCAGAAAGGGAAGGTCGCCGTTGGTCTCGTCCACCCCACCGTCAATCGTGCGGGGCAGGTTGGGGTGGCTCAGCAGATGCATGATGCGCACCTCGCGCGCGAAACGCTCCACCGCCTTGGGGTCGGTGCGGGTCTCCACCAGCGTGCCCGAGCGGCGGCGGCGGATGAGCTTGAGGGCGACGACGCGGTCGGGAGAGTCCTCGGCCTCATCCAGGTCCTCGGCGCGGTGAACCTCACCCATGTTTCCCGAGTCGACATAGCTCAGCAGGCGGAACCGCCCTGCGACCGTCTCGGAACCTTCGCTCATGCTTCTGCCTCCCCGTGCGGCCCCGCCGAGAGGGCACGCGTTTTCCCCATATGGCGGGCGCGCTCATCGTGACAGACGAGAACACCCACAGAAGAACGTACACGGGATTCGGAATTCAAACAACTGCCAATGCGTTGACATCGTCAACGCGCCAGCCTTCAGGAACAGTGCCTCGTCCTCACGATCCACCTCATGCGGCCACGGGTGATCGACGAGACGAGTTCAGGCCAAAGATCCCCGCCTCACCTGCATTTCGCGCCGCGAGGGGGCCGACGGTGCGACATGGTGGCAACACTCTCCGCGACCGAATGACGTTGGACCACACGATCTTCGCCGTTGGCCGAAGACGGATCATGGCAGCCGGAACGGAGAGACGAAAGGGGCGATCAGGCCAAAGCAGTGGCGAAACTTGAGGAAGAGGTCAAGGTCCGACCCGGATCTCCCCCTGCCATGACCACCCTTGGCGTCACGCTCCATGAGGAGGCCGCTCTCGACCTTCCGGTGGACGACCTGTCGCGTCAGACGTGGGGCGTCGGCGCCATGCTGGGCTCTGGGAGCCATCTGGGAGCCGACCCGCTCCCCGAGCCCTTCCGGCACCGCCCGAGACCACCTCACACCAACAACCTGACCAGGCAAAACACCAAACCACCCGGTGTCGATCTTGCCCGATCCTCATTCGGGACGAAGTGGTCGTGGGTTCAATTCCCGCCCCCGACAGAGAAACGCCCAGCAGGGCTGGTGCAGGCTTGGGCGGCAGCATCCGGTACGCGGCTCGATCGTCCAGTCGGTGCGGCCGGACTTCCCGACTATCCTGCAGCCAGCTCGGCTCACCCACCAAAGAAGCTCAACCGAACGTGACGGTTGTTGTTATCAACGTTGGTATCGACCAGACACACCGACTGCCACGTCCCCAGCTCCAGCGCTCCCCCGACCACCGGCAACGTCGCATGAGGCGGCACGAGCGCCGGGAGTACGTGGTCGCGGCCGTGGCCGGGGCTGCCGTGGCGGTGCTGCCAGCGGTCGTCCGCGGGCAGCAGGGTGTGCAGGGTCGAGAGGAGGTCGTCGTCGCTGCCTGCGCCCGTCTCCAGGACGGCGATGCCTGCCGTGGCGTGCGGCACGAAGATGTTGAGCAGGCCGTCGCGGCCCCGGGCGGCTTCGCGCAGGAAGGACTCGCAGTCGCGGGTGAGGTCGACGACTCGCTCGTCGGAGCCGGTGGTGATGTTCAGGATTCGGGTCGTGAAGGCGTCTGGCATGGGGCCATTGTCCCCCTGAGCCGCCTCTCGCCCGCTCGCGGCACGACCAGGGCCGCCGCGCCGGACGCCCGCCGAACGCCCGAAGGGTGGAACCGCCGGTCCACACGGTGAGACGGTATTGACCGTGTGTCGACAAGCTGGCTACGTTCTGGCGCATGTTGCGTTCAGTCCTGCTCACCACGCGCGGTCACATCGACCTGCTGCGGGTGACCTCCGCCGCGTGTCGCCGCGGTCACTGACGCCCTCTCGCTTCACCCTCCTCCCCTTGCCGCACCGGCTTCCCTCTGCGCCGGCGCGCCGTTGACGCGCGCCCGCTGACGCCGGGGCACGCCCTCCCCTGCCGTGGAGTGCCATGAGCATCAGCCATGCCCCGCCCGAGGCCCCTTCGCCTGACATATCCGTTACGTCGGACACCGTGACTCGTGCGCCGGAGCTCGTACCTCTCGTCCCCTCCTCGACCCGTCGCACCCGCGTCCCGCGCTGGCTGCGCCGCACCTCCGGCCCGCTTCTGTTGCTGCTCGCCTGGCAACTCCTCAGCTCCGCAGGCGTGTTGACGCCCGATGTGCTGGCTTCGCCGGGCACGATCGCCCGGGTCGGCCGCGATCTCGTCGCCGACGGCTCACTGACCGGCGCGATGGGCGTCTCCCTGCAACGCGTCGCCGTAGGGCTCCTGTTCGGCGTCGTCGTCGGGGTCGGCCTGGCGCTCGTGTCCGGGCTGTTCCGGATCGGTGAGGACCTGGTCGACGCCAGCGTGCAGATGCTGCGGACCGTGCCGTTCGTCGGGCTCATTCCGCTGTTCATCATCTGGTTCGGGATCGGCGAGGCACCGAAGGTCGCCATCATCACCCTCGGAGTCTCCTTCCCGCTGTATCTGAACGTGTACGCGGGGATCCGCGGCGTCGACTCCCAACTGGTCGAGGCCGGGGAGTCGTTGGGACTCAGCCGGTGGGGTCTCGTACGCCACGTCGTGCTGCCGGGGGCGCTGCCCAGCGCGATGACCGGCCTGCGGTACTCGCTCGGGATCGCCTGGCTCGCGCTGGTCTTCGCCGAGCAGATCAACGCGGACGCGGGGATCGGTTTCCTGATGGTGCAGGCGCGGGACTTCCTGCGCACCGACGTCATCGTCGTGTGCCTGATCGTCTACGCGTTCCTCGGCCTGCTCGCCGACTTCGTCGTCCGTTCCCTCGAAAGGCTGCTGCTGCAATGGCGACCGACGTTCACCGGCCGGTGACCTCCCCGTCTTCCCCGACCTCCCCGGCCTCCCCGACGGAAGGACTCGCCGTGCACGTGGCGGGTCTGACCCGCTCCTTCGACGGGCGTACGGTCATCGAGGACCTCCAACTCGACGTGCAGCCGGGCGATTTCGTCGCACTGCTCGGCCGCAGCGGCTGCGGCAAGTCCACCCTCCTGCGCATCCTCGCCGGACTCGACCGCGACATCGCGGGCACCGTTCTCGTGCCGCGCCGCAAAGCGGTCGCGTTCCAGGCGCCGCGGCTCATGCCGTGGAAACGGGTCTGGCGCAATGTGCTGCTCGGACTGCCCGGCAGGCCTGAACGAGCCCTGGCTGAAAGGGCGTTGGACGAGGTCGGTCTGGAGCACCGGACCAACGCCTGGCCCAAGACGCTGTCCGGAGGTGAGGCCCAGCGCGCCTCGCTGGCCCGCGCCCTGGTGCGCGAGCCCGATCTGCTGCTGCTCGACGAGCCGTTCGGCGCGCTCGACGCACTGACCCGGATCAAGGCCCAGCGTCTGGTGGGCGAGTTGTGGCAGCGGCGCGGCTGCGCCGTCCTCCTGGTCACGCACGACGTCGAGGAGGCCGTACTGCTGGCCGACCGGGTGCTGGTGATGGACGGCGGCGTCATCGCGTACGAGACCCGTGTCGACCTGGAGCGTCCGCGCGACCTCACCGACCCGCGCTTCGCCGCACTCCGTGCCGAGCTGCTACGACGCCTCGGCGTCGACCAGGACGACCAGACCGACCAGACCGACAGGTCCGGAGCGGATGCGGATGACGCGTCCGACCCGACGGACCGGCGTTCCCCCGTCGAGAAGCAGCCATCTGTCTGAGCGTGTCCACCCCTCGCCCCGACTCGCAGTTCTCAACCGCCCCTCCCCTGAACGGAATTGCCATGCGACGCCCGCTCATCCCCGTACTCCCCGCTCTCCTGGTACCCCTCGGCCTGCTCCTGACCGCCTGCTCCGGCACCACCTCCGCCAGCACATCGACGGCCGGCTCCGGCGGCGGCACGGACGGGAAAGGGTCGCTGACCCTCAACGTCGGTGACCAGAAGGGCGGTTCGGAAGCGGTGCTGCGGGCCGCCGGGGAACTCGACAACCTCCACTACAAGATCCGCTGGTCCACCTTCACCTCGGGCCCACCACTGCTGGAAGCCGTCAACGCCAAGGCCGTGGACATCGGTGGGGTCGGCAACACACCGCCCGTCTTCGCGGCCGGCGCCCACTCGAAGATCAAGGTCGTAGCGGCCAGCCACGGCACCGCGAAGGGCGACACGATCCTCGTCCCCGACGACTCCTCGCTGAAGAGCCCGGCGCAGCTGAAGGACAAGTCGGTCGCCGTCGCCCAGGGCTCGTCGGCGCACTACCAACTCGTCGCCTCGCTCAGGAAGGTGGGGCTCGGTCTGAAGGACGTCAAGGTCAAGTACCTCCAACCGGCCGACGCCCTGGCCGCGTTCACCAGCGGCAAGGTCGACGCGTGGGCCGTCTGGGACCCGTACACCTCGCAGGTGCTGCGCGGCAAGCAGGGACGGGTGCTGACCGACGGCGACGGGCTCACCAACGGCCTCGCGTTCCAGGTCGCCTCCCCCACCGCCCTCGCCGACCGGAAGAAGACCGCCGCGATCAAGGACTACCTCGACCGGCTGCGACGCGCCCAGGACTGGGTCTACAAGCACCCCGAGGAGTGGGCAAAGGTCTGGGCGAAGGACACGGGGCTCCCCTACGAGGTCGCACTCGACGCGGTGAAGCGCACGAACGGCACCCGCGTGACCGTCGCCGTCGACAAGGGCGCGATCGCCTCGGAGCAGCAGATCGCCGACGTCTTCACGCAGTTGAAGCTGATCCCGGGCAAGATCGACTTCTCCTCCTTCGTCGACCCCCGCTTCAACGGCGAACTGCCCGCCTCCACCACCGCACCCCGCACCTACGGCAAGGAGTCCTGACCCCATGACCGTTCACCTGCACTGGTTCCTGCCGACCGGCGGCGACGGCCGCACTCTCGTGGACCGGCACGCCTTCAGCCAGGGCGCACTGGAACGCAAGCCCGGACAGTCGATCGCCGGGGTGCGTGCGCCCAGCCTCGATTACCTCGTCCAAATAGCCAAGGCGGCCGAGCAGTTGGGCTTCGAGGCCGTTCTGACGCCGACCGGGACGTGGTGCGAGGACGCGTGGTTGACGACCGTCGCGCTCGCCCAGCACACCCAACGGCTCAAGTTCCTCGTGGCGTTCCGGCCCGGCGTGATCTCCCCCGTGCTCGCCGCCCAGATGGCGTCGACGTATCAACGCCTCACGCAGGGGCGGCTGTTGCTCAACGTCGTCACCGGCGGGGACTCGGCCGAGCAGCGGCGCTACGGCGATCACCTCGACCACGATCGCCGCTACGCCCGTACCGACGAGTTCCTCTCCGTGGTCCGCGGGGTGTGGGGCGGGAAGCCGTACGACTTCGACGGCGAGCACTACCAGGTCGACGGCGGGTTCACGGCGCTGCCGCCGGACCCGCAGCCGCAGATCTTCTTCGGTGGTTCGTCCGCGGCCGCCGGGCCGGTCGCGGCGCGCCACACCGATGTGTATCTGACCTGGGGAGAGCCGCCGCAGCAGGTCAAGGAGAAGATCGACTGGATTCGCGGGCTCGCCGAGAAGGAGGGGCGCACGGTGCGGTTCGGGATCCGGCTGCACACGATCTCGCGCGACTCCGCGCAGGACGCGTGGGCCACGGCGAACCGGCTGATCGACGACCTCTCCCCCGAGACGGTCGCCGCTGCGCAGGCCGCGCTCGGCCGCAGCGAGTCGGTGGGGCAGCAGCGGATGCTGGCGCTGCACGGCGGCACGCGCGAGGGGCTGGAGATCTCGCCGAACCTGTGGGCCGGTGTCGGCCTGGTGCGCGGCGGCGCCGGAACCGCCCTGGTGGGCAGCCATGCGGAGGTCGCCGACCGGATCGAGGAGTACCACGCGCTCGGCATCGAGCACTTCGTGCTCTCCGGCTATCCGCACCTGGAGGAGGCGTACTGGTTCGGCGAGGGCGTGATCCCCGATCTCGCGGCGCGCGGGCTGCTGCCCGCGGGTGCGCCGGTCGGGGGTGGCGCACCACTGCTGGTCGCGGGCGGGCGCTGAGCGCCGGCCGCCGGACGGGAAGATCTCGGGCCCCGGTCGAGTTGGCAGAAAGGTGAACGGGATCGGGGCAGGAGAGGGCGCCGCCGCGGCGGACGCGCGGCAGGTCGACGTGGTGGTCATCGGCGCCGGGCAGGCCGGGCTGTCCGCCGCCCATCATCTGCGGCGGGTGGGGTTCGAGCCGGAGCGGGACTTCGTCGTCCTCGACCACGCGCCGCGGCCCGGTGGCGCCTGGCAGTTCCGCTGGCCCTCGCTCACGTACGGCAAGGTGCACGGCATGCACGCGCTGCCGGGCATGGAACTGACGGGCGCCGACCCCGCGCGGCCCTCGTCGGAGGTCATCGGCGAATACTTCGAGTCGTACGAGAAGACGTTCGACCTGCGCGTTCGGCGCCCGGTCGAGGTGCAGCGGGTCCGCGAGGGCGACGGGGGGCGGCTGCTCGTCGAGACCTCGGACGGGGCCTGGGCGACGCGGGCGCTGATCAACGCGACGGGGACGTGGGACCGGCCGTTCTGGCCGCGCTATCCCGGCCAGGAGACGTTCCGGGGGCGGCAGTTGCACACCGCGCGGTACGCGGGTCCCGAGGAGTTCGCGGGGCAGCGGGTCGTCGTGGTGGGCGGCGGGGCGTCCGGGACGCAGCACCTCATGGAGATCGCTCCGTACGCCGCCGCGACGACCTGGGTGACGCGTCGCCCGCCGGTCTTCCGGGAGGGCCCCTTCGACGAGAACCTCGGGCGGGCCGCGGTGGCGATGGTCGAGGAGCGGGTGCGGCAGGGGCTGGCGCCTTTGAGCGTCGTCTCGGTGACGGGGCTGCCGGTGAACGACGCGATCCGCGAGGCCCGGGCGAACGGCGTCCTCGATCGCCTGCCCATGTTCGACCGGATCACCCCGACGGGAGTGGCCTGGAACGACGGGCGCGAGGTCGAGGCCGACGTGATCCTTTGGGCCACCGGGTTCCGCGCGGCGATCGACCATCTGGCACCGCTGAAACTGCGGGAGCCCGGCGGCGGGATCCGGATGGAGGGCACCCGCGCGGCGCTGGATCCGCGGGTGCATCTGGTGGGGTATGGGCCGTCGGCGAGCACCATCGGCGCGAACCGTGCGGGCCGGGCGGCGGTGCGGGACATCCAGCGGCTCCTCGCCCGGGGCACGCCGGTCGCGGCCTGAAAGCCTGCCCTTGAACGTCTGCCGCTGTACGTCGGCCGATGTACGTCGGCCCGGGGGCGACGACAGGCTGCCCCGGTCCGGTGTCCGGGCGCTCAGCCGTCCTTCTTGGCCTCGCCCCGGTTCTTGTTGAACTCCGCGACGTTCCTCTGCTGCTCGGCGTAGTCGGCGGTGAAGCGGGTGTCGCCCGGCTTGACCGTCACGAAGTACAGCCAGTCCCCCTGGGCCGGGCTGATCGCGGCCTTCAGGGCGTTGTCGCCCGGGTTCCCGATCGGTGAGGGCGGCAGACCCATGCGCGCGTAGGTGTTGTACGGGTTGTCGGTCTTGGTCTCCCTGGTGGTGGTGTCCAGCGTGGAGCGGCCGAGCGCGTAGTTGATGGTCGAGTCCATCTGCAGCGGCATGCCGTGGTCGAGCCGGTTGTAGATGACGCGGGCGACCCTGCCCATGTCCTGCTTGTTGTCGGCCTCCGCCTCGATGATGCTGGCGATGGTGATCGTCTGGTAGAGGTTCATCGCGTTCCGGTCGGCGCCCGCCGTGGACTGGCTGCCGTTGAACTTCTTGGTGGCCGTATTGACCATGTACGACAGCACGGACTGCGGGGTCGACTTCGCGTCGAGGGGGTAGGTCGCCGGGAAGAGGTACCCCTCCGGGTTGCCGCCCGCGTCCCCCGGAAGCTTGAGGCCCGCCTTGGGCACGGCCTTCTTGGTGGTGCCGGCCGGAAGTTCGAGGGCCTTGTCGACGGCGTCGTAGACCTGACCGGAACGCCAGCCCTCCGGAATGGTCAGGGCGGTCGGCCGCGCCTCGTCGTCCCCGGACAGTGCCAGCGGTACCGCGACGGCAGTGGCCGCCGCGACGGCCCCGGTCGCGATCAGGGCGACGCGCCCTCTGCGCGTGAGTCGCATCGTGCTCCGTGGCGGAGTCTCGTTCACCATGCCGGAACGGTAACCCGCACACCGGGACATTCCTGGCATATTTTCATGTCGGAGTGGGCTCCGGACCCGGCTGGTCCAGCGCACGAAGCGGCGGCGTGACCACCCGGCTCAGAGCACCCGCACACCGCTTCTCACGCCGCCGTCTCCAACTGGGCGTCACGCCGGACCAGAGCCGCGTACCGCCCTTCGCTGTCGAGCAGCTCCTCGTGCGTACCGCGCTCGGCGATCCGGCCCCCGTCGAGGACCACGATCTGATCGGCGCCTCGGATCGTGGAGAGCCGGTGCGCGATCGTGAGCGTGGTGCGGTCGGCGGACAGGGCGTCGATGGCTTCCTGCACCGCGTGCTCGGTACGGGTGTCCAGGGCGCTCGTCGCCTCGTCGAGGATGAGGATCGGCGGGTCCCGCAGGATGGTGCGGGCGATGGCCAGGCGCTGTTTCTCGCCTCCGGAGAAGCGGTGGCCGCGCTCGCCGACCACGGTGTCGTAACCGTCGGGCAGGCCGGCTATGTGGTCATGGATCTGGGCGGCTCTGGCTGCCGCGTGCAGCTCCTCGTCGGTGGCGCCGGGCTTGGCGAACCGGAGGTTGTCGGCGACCGAGGCGTGGAAGAGGTACGTCTCCTGCGAGACGACCCCGACGGCCCGCGCGAGGGTGTCGAAGTCCAGGTCGCGCACGTCGACCCCGTCGACCGTGACCCGGCCGCCCGTGACGTCGTACAGGCGTGGGACGAGATAGCTGAGCGTGGACTTGCCGGAGCCGGTGGGTCCGACGACGGCGAGGCTGCCGCCGGCCGGGACGGTGACGTCGATGCCGTCGAGGATCGGGCCCCGCCGGTCGTCGGCGTCGTAACGGAACTCCACGTCCTCGAAGCGGATCTCACCCTTGACGGTGTCCAGGTGGATCGCGTCCTTGCGCTCGGTGATGTCGACGGGGAGGTCGAGATACTCGAAGATGCGCTGGAACAGGGCGAGCGAGGTCTGGATCTGGACGCCGGTCTGCAGCAGGCTCACCGTCGGCCGGAACAGCCCTTGCTGGAGCGAGACGAATGCGACGAGCGTGCCGATGGAGACGCTCTGACCGCCGAGCTGGAACGCGATGCCGGCCGCCCAGTAGATGACCGCGGGCATGGCGGCCATGACGATGCTGATCACGGCCATGCGCCAGCGCCCCGCCATGTTCGACCGGACCTCGAGGTCGACCAGCTGGTCCGACTCGTCGGAGAAGGACTTCGTGAGCGAGTCGGCGCGGCCCATGGTGCGGCCCAGCAGGATGCCGCTCACGGAGAGCGATTCGGTGACGGTCGCGGCCATCGCGGCCATCTGCTTCTGGCGCTGGGTGGCGATCTTCTTGCGCTCGCGGCCGACCCGGCGGGCTATCCACACGAAGACCGGCAGCAGAAGCAGGGAGACGATCGTGAGGCGCCAGTCGAGGGCGATCATGGCGACGACCGTGGCGATGACACTCGTCAGGTTCGAGACGAGGCTCGTCGCGGTGGAGGTCACGGTCGCCTGCATGCCGCCGATGTCATTGGCGATGCGGGACTGGACCTCGCCGGTGCGGGTCCTGGTGAAGAAGGCGAGCGACATGCTCTGCAGCCGCCCGTAGACGGCCGTGCGCAGGTCGTGCATGACGCGCTGCCCGACGGTCGTCGAGATCAGGGTCTGCAGCACGCCGAAGACACTGGTGACGACGGCGCTGACGATCATGCCGAGGGCGAGCAGACTGAGCAGTCCGGTGCGGCCCTGCGGGATGGCGACGTCGAGAATTTCCTTGAGCAGGAACGGGGTGGCCACGGTGACCAGCGAGGCGGCGCCGACGAGCAGGCCGACGAGCGCGAGCCGGGCACGGTAGGGGCGGAAGAGGGACAGGATGCGGCGGATCTGTCGCGGCTGGTCCGATGCCTGGGCATCGGGCGGCGGCGTCCAGGTGATTTCGTCGCGGGGCATGGGCCTCCTAGGCACAGGGAGAGCCCGGCAGACAGGGGCCGGACTCGACTTTGAGGAGCATAGCTCATTGTTACCTATACTCACAATGCACAAAGTCCTGCTAATGTTCCCGGCATGAGTACCCCGGACGCCGACGGCTTCCTCGCCGAGCAGCTGCTGCGACTCACCCGCCGCCTGCACCGTATCCAGAAGCGCCAGCTGGAGCCGGTCGGGATCACACCCGCGCAGTCCCGTCTGCTGCGCACGCTGGTGCATTACGAGACGCCGCCCCGGATGGCCGATCTGGCCCAGCGCCTGGAGGTCGTACCGCGCGCCGTGACCAGCGTCGTGGACGGGCTGGAGACCGGCGATCTGGTGCGCCGGGTGCCCGACCCCACCAATCGCCGGGTCATCCGGATCGAGCTGACCGAGAAGGGCCGGGCCGCACTGCGGGAGCTGCGCAGCGCGCGCCGCGCGGCGGCAGAGGAGATCCTGGCCCCACTGGACGTGCAGCAGCGCGCCCAGCTGACGGTGTTGCTGAACGCGCTGTTCGAGGCTCCGCGCGACATAAGAGCCGAGTCCGCGCGCGACCACGAGAACTGATCGGACCACCCGTCGGATCGAGCCGACTCCGACGGAACACAACGGCACGATCGGTTCGAGCCACCCTGGCAGAACGAGGAGAGCGAGAGGCCATGCCGCTGCTGGAGCCGAAGCCGGAAGCCCTGCGTCCTGGGTCCCGTCCGTCGGGACCGGCGCCCGACCGGGTCGCGGACGGGCAGGCGGGCGGCACGCCGGAGCCGCTGCGCTCGGAGCTGGCGCGGTTGCTCGGCGCGGACAAGGTCCTCACGAAGATCTCGGACCTGGTGCGGTACGCCTCGGACGCGAGCCCCTATCGATTCGTGCCGCAGGTCGTGCTGGTCGCCGAGGACATCGACGACGTGTCGGCCGTGCTGTCGTACGCGCACGGCAAGGGCCGCGAGGTCGTCTTCCGCGCGGCGGGCACGTCGTTGAACGGGCAGGCGCAGGGCGAGGACATCCTGGTGGACGTCCGCAAGTTCTGGTCGGGCGTCGAGGTGATCGGTGACGGCTCCCGCGCCCGGATCGGCCCCGGCACGACCATCGTGCGGGCCAACGCGACGCTGGCCCGGCACGGCCGTGTGCTCGGCCCGGACCCGGCGAGCGCCATCGCCTGCACGATCGGCGGCGTGGTGGCGAACAACGCGTCGGGGATGACGGCCGGCACCACCCGGAACTCGTACCGGACGGTGGCCTCGCTCACCGTCGTCCTGCCGTCCGGCACGGTCGTGGACACCGCGGATCCGGCAGCCGACGAGGAGCTCGCACACGCCGAACCGGCACTGTGCGAGGGCCTGTTGGCGATCAAGCGGGAGATCGAGGCGGACGCGGAGCTGACCCGGCGGATCCGCGCCAAGTACGAGATCAAGAACACGAACGGATACCGGCTGGACGCTTTCCTCGACGGCGGCACACCGGTCGAGATCCTGCGCGGCCTGATGGTCGGCTCGGAGGGCACCTTCGGGTTCATCTCCGAAGTCGTCTTCGAGACACTGCCGTTGGACCGGTTCGTGTCGACGGCGCTGCTCTTCTTCCCCTCGCTGCCCGCGGCGGCCGCGGCGGTGCCCCTCTTCAACGCGGCGGGCGCGCGGGCCGTGGAGCTGATGGACGGCAACACGTTGCGGGCGTCGGTCAGCGTGCAGGGGGTGCCGCAGGACTGGGCCGAGCTGCCGAAGGCGACCACAGCGCTCCTCGTGGAGTTCCGGGCGCCCGACGAGGAGCGGCGGGCCGCCTACGAGGAGGCGGCCGCGAAGGCACTCGAAGGGCTCGAACTCGTCGCGCCCGTGGCCTCGGTGACCAATGCCTTCACGCGCGACGCGAAGACGATCGGGGGCTACTGGAAGGCCCGCAAGGCGTTCGTGACGGCGGTCGGCGGCTCGCGCCCTTCGGGCACGACGCTCATCACCGAGGACTTCGCGGTGCCGCCGTCACGGCTCGCGGAGGCCTGCGAAGCGCTCCTCGACCTGCAGACGCGGCACGGTTTCGACGCCGCCGTGGCCGGTCATGCCGCCCACGGCAATCTGCACTTCCTCCTTGCCTTCGACGCGGCCCTGCCGGCGGATGTGGACCGGTACGCGGCCTTCATGGACGATTTCTGCCGCCTGACAGTGGAGCGGTTCGACGGTTCCCTGAAGGCGGAGCACGCCACCGGCCGGAACATCGCGCCCTTCCTCGAACTGGAATGGGGGCCCAAGGCCACGGAGTTGATGTGGCGCACGAAGCGCATCATGGACCCGGACGGTGTCCTCGCACCCCGTATCGTCCTCGACCGTGATCCGAAGGCTCATCTGCGTGGCCTGAAGACCATTCCCAAGGTGGAGCTGATCGCCGACCCGTGCATCGAGTGCGGCTTCTGTGAGGACACCTGCCCCAGCGAGGACGTGACCACGACGCCACGCCAACGCATCGTGCTGCGGCGCGAGATGATGCGCCAGCCGTCCGGTTCGCCGGTCGAGGAAGCGCTGATCGACGCGTACGGATACGACGCGGTGGACACCTGCGCCGGGGACTCCACGTGCAAGCTGGCCTGTCCGGTGGGCATCGACACGGGGGCCTTCATGAAGGGCTTCCGGCACGCGCGCCACTCGCCGCGCGAGGAGAAGGTGGCCGCGCTCACCGCGTCCCGCTTCAAGACCGTCGAGGCGTCCGCGCGTCTCGCCGTGGCCGCCGCGGACAAGATCGGCGACCGGTTGCTCACCTCCGTGACGAAGACGGCCCGTAAGGCGGTCCGGCCCGATCTGGTGCCGGAGTGGCTGCCGGAGATCCCGGGCGCGGCCGCACGGAAACTGCCCCGCACCGCGCGCGGGGGCGCCACGGCCGTGTACTACCCGGCGTGCGTGAACCGCATCTTCGGCACCCCTGGCGATGTGTCACTCCCCGAGGCCGTCGTCGCGGTCTCCGCGCGCGCGGGCAGACCGGTATGGATCCCGGGTGACGTCGCGGGCACGTGCTGCGCCACGATCTGGCACTCCAAGGGCTACAACGAGGCCAACACGATCATGGCGAACCGGATCGTCGAGGCGGCCTGGGGCTGGACCGCGGGCGGCCGCCTCCCGCTCGTCGTCGACGCGTCGTCCTGCACCCTCGGCATCGCGCACGAGGTGGTGCCGTATCTCACCGACGCCAACCGGGAGTTGCACGCGGAGCTGACCGTCGTCGACTCCCTCGTCTGGGCGGCCGAGGAGCTGCTGCCGCGTCTCACGATCGAACGCACGATCGGCTCGGCCGTGCTGCACCCCACGTGTTCCATGGAACACCTCGGTGACGTGGACCAGTTGAAGGCGGTCGCCGAGGCCTGCGCCGACGAGGTGGTGATCCCGGACGACGCGGGGTGCTGTGCCTTCGCCGGCGACCGCGGCATGCTTCACAAGGAGCTGACCGAGTCCGCGACCCGCAAGGAGGCCGCGGAGGTGACCTCCCGCGCCTACGACGCGCATCTGTCGGCGAACCGGATGTGCGAGGTGGGCATGGACCACGCGACGGGCCGCTCCTACCACTCCGTGCTGATGGAGCTGGAGCGCGCGACCCGGCCGGCCGCGCAGGACGGCCGCCGCGGCTGATCCGCAAGGGGCGCGGAGCACGCGGGGCCTCGGCCGTTTCCCGTGCCGCCGGTACGCTCCCGGCGTACCGGGGGAAGGCGGGGGCATGAGCGAGGGCGCGGCGCGAGCGGAGCGGGACAGGGCGCCACTCGCGCCGACGGCATGGCGGCCGCTGCTGTGCGTCGCGGCCGCGTACGCCGCGACACCGACCCTGCTCTCGGCCCGATACGGCTACCACCGCGACGAGTTGTACTTCGTCGCCGCAGGGCGCCGCCTCGACTGGGGCTACGTGGATCAGCCGCCGCCCACTCCTGTGCCGGCCCGCGCCTCGACCGCCGTTTTCGGGAACAGCTTGGTCGGGCAGCGGGTGGTCGCGTCGCTCGCCGCGGCCTCGAGTGTGGTCGTAGTGGCGCTGGTGGCAAGGGAGTCTGGGCGGCGGCGCCCAGCTCCTGGCGGCCGTGCTCGCGGCGCTCGGTGCGCAGGTCCTCGCGGTCGGACACATGGTGTCCACGGCGACGTGCGACCCGCTGGGGTGGGTGACCGTGAGCTGGTTCGTGCTGCGGATGCTGCGGACCGGGGACGGGCGCTGGTGGCTCGCGGCGGGCGCCGTCGCAGGGATCGGCGTGCAGAACAAGTACCTGGTGGCGCTGCTCGTCGGCGTACTGCAGCTGGCGATCGGCTGGGGCCGCGGTCGACGCTGCGCAATCCATGGTTCGTGGCCGGTTGCGCGGTGGGGCTCGCGTTGGCAGCGCCGATTCTCTGGTGGCCGACGGCGCACGACAGGCCGCAGCTCACCGTGGCCCGTGGCATCAGCGCGGACGACGGAGCCGAGAACCGCGTCCTGCTCGTGCCGCAGCAACTCGTGTACCTGTCCACGCTGTTCGTGCCGTGGTGGGTCGCCGGCTTGCTGCGGCTGTGGCGCGCTCCACGGCTGCGCTGGGCCCGCGCGTTCGCGGTCGCATATCCCCTGCTGTGTCGTGGTGCTGGCGCTGGGTGGCAAGGGGTACTACACGGTGCCGCTGCTCGTGGTGCTGCTCGCCGCGGGATGCGAGCCCGCGCTGAGGTGGGCGGGGTCCGGGTCCGGGCGGCGGGCGCCGCTCGTGGGCGCCGTCCTCGTGCCGGCCGCACTCAACGCCGTGATCACGCTGCCCGTACTGCCGCCCTCCGCGCTGTCCGTGCCGATGGCCATGAACAAGGAGCAGGACGAACAGCTCGGCCGGCCCGAACTGGCTGACGCCGCACGCCGAGAGTGGGCGCGGATCCCGGCGCGCGACCGTGCGCGATCGGTGCTCATCACCGGCAACTACGGCGAAGCGGGCGCCCTGGAGCGGTACGGCCCCGCTCGGGGGCTCCCCGCTCCGTATTCAGGCCATATGAGCTACGCCGGCTGGGGACCGCCGCCCGACTCCGCGGACGGGCCCGTACTCCTCGTCGGGCAGGCCGACGTCTCCGACATCGAGCGGTACTTCACCGACTGTCGCGGCGCCGGCCACGTCGACAACGGGTACGACGTGGGCACCGAGGAACAAGGCGCCGAGATCGTCCTGTGCGCGGGACCGGCGCTCAAGTGGTCACTCCTGTGGCCCTCGTCGCACCATGCCTACTGATGGCACTGACGGCGCTAAGGGCGCTGACGGCAAGCGCTGCCGTCAGGCCTTGAGGTCGGCCTTGTCGCCCATGACGACGACCGGGTGCTGCTTGGGGTCGAGCGTCTTGAGGAGGTACTCCATGTTCGCCTTCGACTGGCTCACACAGGCCGACGTCCCGCTGCCGTGATCCATGTGCAGCCAGATGCTGCCGCCCTTGGACTGGCCCTGCGGGCGGGTCGGGTCGTTGGGCGGGGTGCCCTTGGCGCGGTTGTAGTCGATGGCGATGACGTAGTCGAAGTCGTGCCAGTGCGACTTGGCCCAGTAGTGCGGGGCCTGGATCGACGCGGTCTGCGTGTAGGGCAGCTTCGCGCCCGGATCGGCGAGGACACCACCGGCGTCGCTCAGCGTGTACACGCCCACGGGGCTGCGCTTGTCGCCCTCCTGGTGATCCGTCGTCCAGCCCTTCTTGCCGTTGTGCCCGGACCAGCTGCGTTCCTTTTTCCAGGTGTCGCCGGTCTTGGTGTACAGGGCGATGGTCGAGTCCGCGGAGTCCTTGCCGTCTCCGTAGACCGCGACGACCTGCCGCGAGTTCGCCGGGATCTGCTTCTGGTAACGGTCGCCGACGTCCGGGATGCGCTTGAGATCGACGGCGGCGCGGGCCTCGTCGCCACGGGCGTCATCCCCGGAGCGTGATCCGCTCGACGCGCTCCGGCCCCCGGCGTCATCGGCTCCGCACGCCGCCAGCGACGTCAGAAGAACTCCACACGCCGCCATGGCGACACCCGCTCGAACCGCACCAGCACTACGCATGCGCTCCATGGTCGCACCACGTGTCGCGAACCCCCGTCCCGGGCCCGTAGAGCACCGTCGATCCGGGCCGAATCTTTGCCCGCAACCGAAAAACCGTTTGCCTCCGGTCACCGCGGGGCGCGAACCTTTCACGGTTTGTTCCGCCGTCCCACATCCCCGATCCGGCACGCCCGTCGGTCCCGCGTCCCCTTCCCTCCGGCCCAATTGCCACCTCCCTCCCCTTCGATCTCCGCTTCCTTCTCAGCCTCAGCTCCCTTCTCCGCTTCCTTCTCCTCCGGAGCACCCGTTCTCCGGATCTCCTTTCGAGCTCTGGGACGTCATGCAGATCTCCGACCTTCCGTATCCCGACCCGGGCGTGCCCGACGCGCGCTCCGGACCCCGGTTCCTGCTCTGGCTCGGCCGGAACCAGCTCGACGGCCAGCTCAGGTCCCTCGCCTGGGGTCTGCTCCACTTCACCTCGGTCGCCGGACTGCCGTACGGCGTCGGCTACGCCGTACAGGCCGTCGTCGACGGCTCCGGTGCTCACCTCGCCGCGGCGGGCGGGCTGATCCTGCTGCTCGGTATCGCCATCGCGTGCGGCGACACGATGCTGCACCGCACGGCGGTCACGAACTGGATCACCGCCGCAGCCCGCGTGCAGCAGTTGCTCGCCCGCAAGACCGCCGCACTGGGCGCCGCGCTCACCCGGCGGGTCGCCGCGGGCGAGGTCGTCGCGGTCTCCACCGGCGACGTGGAGAAGATCGGCTGGTTCGTCGAGGCACTCTCCCGCTTCGCGGCCGCCGCTCTCACCGTCGTCCTCGTCTGCGTCGGCCTGGTCTTCTACCAGCCCGCCCTCGGTGTCGTGGTCGCGCTCGGCATGCCGGTGCTCGCCCTCGCGGTGCTGCCGCTGCTGCCCCGCGCCACCCGGCGCGCGGACCACCAGCGCGAGAAGGCGGGCCGGGCCACCGAACTCGCCTCGGACACCGTTGCCGGACTGCGCGTGCTGCGCGGCATCGGCGGCGAGGAACTCTTCCTCGACCGCTACCGCCACGCCTCGCAGGAGGTTCGCCGGGCCGCCGTGCGCAGCGCCCGCATGTGGTCGCTGATCTCCTCGGTCCAGGTCCTCCTTCCGGGTCTGCTGCTGATCGTGATCGTCTGGTACGGCGTCCATCTGGCGCGCGAGGGCCGGATCACCGTCGGGGAGCTGGTGACCGTGTACAGCGCGGTGATGATGCTCAACTACCCTCTGCGGCACTTCGAGGAGATCGCCATGGCGTACTCCTTCTCCCGTCCTTCGGCGCAGCGCGCGGCCAGGGTCCTCGCCCTGGAGCGCATCGTCGAGCCGTCGGGCGGACTGCGCGACGCGACCGCTCCGTCCGGGGACCTGTACGACCCCGCGACCGGTCTGCTCGCCCCGGCCGGACGGCTCACCGCCGTGGTGTGCGGCGACCCGGATCTGGCGGGACGTCTCGCCGACCGGCTAGGCGGCCACGCGACCTTCGGCGACGCGGACAGCGAGGACACGAAGACGCCGTCCGTGCTGCTGGGCGGGGTGCCGCTCGACGAACTGCCGCTGGACGTGGCGCGTACGGCGGTACTCGTCCAGGACAAGGACCCGGTGCTGATGTCGGGCACGCTCGCCGAACTGCTCGACGTACCGTCCGGCGGCTCTGTCCGCCCGACAGAGGCGCTGGCCGCGGCGCAGTGCTCCGACGTCCTCGCCGCCCTCACCCAGGCGTCCCTGGACGATGACCCTCTGAACGCCCGCATCACCGAACGCGGCCGGTCCCTGTCCGGCGGCCAGCGCCAGCGGCTCGCCCTGGCGCGCTCCCTGGTCACCGACTCCGAGGCGCTGGTCCTCGACGAGCCGACATCCGCCGTCGACTCGCACACGGAGGCCCGCATCGCCCAGGGTGTCCGGGCTCTGCGGCGAGGCCGCACGACGGTGGTCCTCAGCTCGTCACCGCTGCTGCTCGACCAGGCCGACCGCGTCGTGTTCGTGCACGACGGCGAGGTGACCGCGGTCGGCAAGCACCGAGAACTGGTGCGCGCCGAACCCCGGTACCGCGCCGTGGTCACGCGCGAGACCGACGAGGAGGCGACCGGCGCCACCCGCTCAGGGACCGGGCGGAACACCCCGCCCGGCGCGGACGCGGGCGTCCCGTCCGACATCGACATGGACACCGAGATCGAGATCGACATCGAGGAGACGGCATGATCGGCGTAGCGCCCCCGGCCTACGACCCGGCGGCCCCCACCACGGCGAGCACTCTTCCGGTCGGCGCCCCGGCCACGGTCCGCGCCTATGTACGCGAGCTGTACCAGCGCCACCGGCGCGCCTTCCTCCTGCTGATCGGTGTGAACACGGCCGCGGTGGTCGCCTCTATGGCGGGCCCGTACCTGTTGGGCGGCGTGATCCAGGACGTGGCGGACGGGACCGGTGGTACCGATGCCCTGCGCGGCCTCCATCTGGAGCGCACCATCGGTCTGTTCGCGCTCGCTCTCGTGATCCAGGCCGTCTTCGTCCGGCAGGTGCGACTGCGCGGGGCGATGCTCGGCGAGCGGATGCTGGCGGATCTGCGCGAGGACTTCCTGGTGCGGTCGGTCGGCCTGCCGCCCGGTGTCCTGGAGCGGGCCGGCACGGGTGACCTGCTGTCCCGGATCACCACCGACATCGACCGGCTCGCGAACGCGATGCGGGAGGCCGTGCCCCAGCTGTCCATCGGCGTCGTGTGGGTAGCTCTGCTCATCGGCGGCCTCGCGGTGACGGCGCCACCCCTGGCCCCGGTGATCCTCATCGCGGTGCCGGTCCTGGTGCTCGGCTGCCGTTGGTACTTCAAGCGGGCGCCCTCGGCTTACCGCTCGGAGGCCGCGGGGTACGCGGCCGTCGCCGCGGCACTCGCGGAGACCGTGGACGCCGGGCGCACCGTCGAGGCGCACCGGCTCGGCGACCGGCGCGTGGAGTTGTCCGAGCGTCGGGTCAAGGAGTGGACGGCCTGGGAGCGCTACACGCTCTATCTGCGGTCCGTCTTCTTCCCGGTGATCAACGCCGTGCACGTCCTGGTCCTGCTGTCCGTCCTGCTGATCGGCGGTGTCTTCGTCCTGCAGGGCTGGATCGGAGTGGGCCAGCTGACGACGAGTGCGCTCATCGCGCAGATGCTGGTGGACCCGCTGGGCCTGATCCTGCGCTGGTACGACGAGCTCCAGGTCGCCCAGGTGTCCCTGGCCCGCCTCGTCGGCGTGCGCGACATCGAACCGGACGCGGGGGACGCCTCCGTGCGCCCCGACGGCCGGGACGTCCAGGCCGACCAGGTGCACTTCGGCTACCGCGAGGGTGTCGACGTGCTGCGTCGGGTGACCCTTGATGTCGCTCCCGGCACCCGGCTCGCCCTGGTCGGGCCGTCCGGCGCGGGCAAGTCGACACTCGGCCGGCTGCTCGCCGGGATCTACGCGCCCCGGCTCGGACAGGTCACGCTCGGCGGCGCGGAACTCTCCCGGATGCAGGCGGAACGGGTGCGGGCCCACGTCGCCCTCGTCAACCAGGAACACCACGTCTTCGTGGGTTCGCTGCGCGACAACCTCCGGTTGGCCCGGACCGGCGCCGAGGATACCGAGCTGTGGGCGGCTCTCGGGGCCGTCGACGCCGACGGGTGGGCGAGCGGACTGGCCGACGGTCTCGGTACGGAGGTCGGCTCGGGCGGGGTGGCGCTCACCCCGGCGCAGGCCCAGCAGATCGCGCTGGCCCGGCTCGTCCTGGCCGACCCGCACACCCTGGTCCTGGACGAGGCGACGTCGCTGCTCGACCCGCGCGCGGCCAGGAACCTGGAGCGCTCGCTGGCCCGCGTCCTCGACGGGCGCACCGTCGTGGCCATCGCGCACCGGCTGCACACCGCCCACGACGCGGATGTCATCGCCGTGGTCGAGGACGGCCGGATCCGGGAGCTCGGCAGCCACGACGAACTGGTCGCGGCCGACGGCGCGTACGCGGCCCTGTGGCGGTCCTGGCACGGGTAGTCGGCCCAGGGAGCGGGGCGCGGCCGGACTCAGATGAAGTTGAGCGCGGCCGCGCAGCCCACCCCGCCGAGCAGCATGAACACCGGCATGAGCACCTTCAGCTCGATCCAGCTGCCGGCCCGGAAGCGCATCGCCTTGGGCGGGCCGATGGGGTACCAGCGCTTGCGGCCGATCGGGATGGGCCACAGGATCGGGCAGCCCGAGACCGTGAGCGCGTCCCCGATGTCGTGCACCAGCGCGCCGAGCACGATCGGCAGACCCAGCCACAGGTACTCCTGGCCGGGGTCGGTGAACAGCCAGTCCGATCCGTTGCCCGGTTTGTCCAGGACTCCCGCGAGGATCCAGGCGCTGGAGGCCGCGAGCAGCCACACCAGGATGTCGCTGCTGGAGCCCCGCGCGGCCCGCCACAGCAGCCCTTCGATGGCGAGCACCATGTGCACGAACAGGATCGCGAGGACGGTCCAGCGGCCCCCGGTGATCGCCGCGAAGGACGTGCCCGCCCCGATCAGGACGGCCCACAGCCACGTATGGGTGAGCGTGCGGTGCCCGCCGGAACGGCGCGGGTCGCCCTGCTTGCGGGTGGCCTTGTAGACGGCGTACGACAGTTTGTCGACTATCCCGCAGACCGCCCGGGAGATCGGCCCGAAGGCGCGCGAGATGGTCGCCGACTTGTGGTCGAGGTCGGGGGCGAGTGCGGCACCCGCGCAGATCAGCGCCCCCACGAGGACTACCGGCCATGGCATCGGGTGTCCGGCGGCAGCCGCGGCCGCGCCCACCCCCAGCCAGGCCGCCGCTCCTGACAGCGAGTGTGCCGGTCCCATCATGGTGGTATTCCGCCCCATTCTTCTTGTGTCGACGCCCAGTTGCCCCCGTCGGGCCGTGCGCGTCCTGACGCCGCGTCGGCGACTCAGCGTAGCGTTCGTGATCTTCGTACGGGCATCCGATTCCCGGATCGGGACGGAAGCCAGGCAAGATGGTGACGTGACCCTTATCGATCAGCTCCCGAAGACCGCCGACCCGGACGCCCTCTACGACGCCTTCGAGTCGTGGGCCCAGGAGCGTGGTCTCGCCCTCTATCCGCACCAGGAGGAGGCGCTGATCGAGGCGGTGTCGGGGGCGAACGTGATCGTCTCGACCCCCACCGGGTCCGGCAAGAGCATGATCGCGGCGGGCGCGCACTTCGCCGCACTCGCCCGCGACGAGGTCACCTTCTACACGGCTCCCATCAAGGCACTGGTCTCCGAGAAGTTCTTCGAGCTGTGCAAGATGTTCGGTACGGAGAACGTCGGCATGCTGACCGGCGACGCGTCCGTGAACGCGGACGCGCCCGTCATCTGCTGCACCGCGGAGGTCCTCGCGTCGATCGCGCTGCGGGACGGCGCGCGGGCCGACATCGGCCAGGTCGTCATGGACGAGTTCCACTTCTACGCGGAGGCCGACCGCGGCTGGGCCTGGCAGATCCCGCTGCTCGAGCTGCCGCAGGCGCAGTTCATCCTGATGTCGGCGACGCTCGGCGACGTCGCGATGTTCGAGAAGGACCTGACGCGGCGCACCGGCCGTCCGACCTCGGTGGTGCGTTCGGCGACCCGCCCGGTCCCCCTCTCCTACGAGTACCGGCTCACCCCGCTCACGGAGACCCTGACCGAACTGCTCGACACGAAGCAGGCGCCGGTCTACATCGTGCACTTCACGCAGGCGCAGGCCGTCGAGCGGGCGCAGGCGCTGATGAGCATCAACATGTGCACGCGCGAGGAGAAGGACAAGATCGCCGAGCTGATCGGCAACTTCCGCTTCACCACCAAGTTCGGCCGCAACCTGTCCCGGTACGTACGGCACGGCATCGGCGTGCACCACGCCGGCATGCTGCCCAAGTACCGTCGCCTCGTCGAAAAGCTCGCCCAGGCAGGCCTGTTGAAGGTCATCTGCGGTACCGACACCCTCGGCGTGGGCGTCAACGTCCCCATTCGCACCGTGCTGTTCACGGCCCTCACCAAGTACGACGGCACCCGCGTCCGCACGCTGCGCGCCCGTGAGTTCCACCAGATCGCGGGCCGCGCCGGACGCGCCGGCTTCGACACGGCCGGCTTCGTCGTGGCCCAGGCGCCCGAACACGTCATCGAGAACGAGAAGGCGCTGACGAAGGCCGGCGACGACCCGAAGAAGCGCCGCAAGGTCGTCCGCAAGAAGGCCCCGGAGGGCTTCGTCGGCTGGACGGAGGGCACCTTCGACAAGCTGATCACCTCCGATCCGGAACCGCTGACCTCCCGCTTCCGTGTCACACACACGATGCTCCTGTCGGTCATCGCCCGCCCCGGCAATGCCTTCGAGGCGATGCGCACACTGCTGGAGGACAACCACGAGCCGCGCAGGGCCCAGCTCAGGCACATCCGCCGCGCCATCGCGATCTACCGCTCGCTCCTCGACGGCGGCATCGTCGAGAAGCTGGACCAGCCGGACCCGACGGGCCGCATCGTGCGCCTCACCGTCGACCTGCAACAGGACTTCGCGCTGAACCAGCCGCTGTCGACGTTCGCTCTCGCCTCCTTCGACCTGCTCGACCAGGAGTCGCCGTCGTACGCGCTCGACATGGTGTCGGTCGTGGAGTCCACGCTCGACGACCCGCGACAGATCCTGCACGCCCAGCAGAACAAGGCGCGCGGCGAGGCCGTCGCCCTGATGAAGGCGGACGGTGTCGAGTACGAGGAGCGTATGGAGCGTCTCCAGGACATCTCGTACCCGAAGCCCCTGGAGGAGCTGCTCTTCCACGCCTACAACACGTACCGCACGAGCCACCCGTGGGTCGGCGACCACCCGCTGTCGCCGAAGTCCGTCATCCGTGACATGTACGAACGGGCGATGACCTTCACGGAGTTCGTGTCCCACTACGAGCTCGCGCGTACCGAGGGCATCGTCCTGCGGTACCTGGCGAGCGCGTACAAGACGCTCGATCACACCGTGCCCGACGACCTCAAGTCGGAGGACCTGGAGGATCTGATCGCCTGGCTCGGCGAGATGGTGCGCCAGGTCGACTCCAGCCTGCTGGACGAGTGGGAGCAGCTCGCCAACCCCGAGGTCATGACGGCTGAGGAGGCCCAGGAGAGGGCCGACCAGGTCAAGCCGGTCACGGCGAACTCCCGCGCGTTCCGTGTCCTGGTCCGCAACGCCATGTTCCGCCGCGTCGAGCTCGCCGCGCTCGACCACGTCGAGGAGCTGGGCGAGATGGACGCCGAGTCGGGCTGGGACGCGGATGCCTGGGGCGACGCCATGGACAAGTACTGGGACGAGTACGAGGACCTCGGGACGGGGCCCGATGCCCGCGGCCCCAAGCTCCTCATGATCGAGGAGGACCCGGAGCACGGTCTGTGGAAGGTCCGGCAGACCTTCGCCGACCCCAACGGCGACCACGACTGGGGCATCAGTGCCGAAGTCGACCTCGCCGCCTCCGATACCGAAGGCCGTGCCGTCGTCCGGGTCACGGACGTCGGCCAGTTGTAGATCCCGGACCGGGCGGACGGTAGTGTCCGCCCGCGTCCACGCGCCGGAGCGGTCCGGCCGCGCACACGAGAGAGAACCACGCATGACGAATCCTGCGGAACGGCTTGTCGACCTGCTCGACCTGGAGCAGATCGAGGTCAACATCTTCCGCGGACGCAGCCCGCAGGAGTCCCTGCAGCGGGTCTTCGGCGGACAGGTCGCGGGACAGGCCCTGGTCGCGGCGGGCCGCACCACGGACGGCGACCGTCCCGTGCACTCGCTGCACGCGTACTTCCTGCGCCCTGGCCGCCCCGGCGTGCCCATCGTGTACCAGGTCGAACGGGTCCGCGACGGCCGCTCGTTCACCACCCGCCGGGTCACCGGTGTGCAGCAGGGTCGCACGATCTTCAATCTCACCGCCTCCTTTCACAAGCCCGAGGAAGGGGCCTTCGAGCACCAGTTGCCGCCGGCCCGTGAGGTGCCGGACCCGGAGTCGCTGCCGACGATCGCCGACGAGATCAGGGGCCATCTCGGCGCCCTGCCCGAGGCGTTGGAACGTATGGCGCGCCGCCAGCCCTTCGACATCCGGTATGTCGACCGGCTGCGCTGGACGCCCGAGGAGATCAAGTCCGCCGAGCCACGCAGCGCCGTGTGGATGCGCGCCGTGGGTCCTCTGGGCGATGACCCGCTCGTGCACACCTGCGCGCTCACGTACGCCAGCGACATGACGCTGCTCGACGCGGTGCGGCTGCCGATCGAACCGCTGTGGGGACCGCGTGGCTTCGATATGGCCTCGCTCGACCACGCCATGTGGTTCCACCGTCCTTTCCGTGCCGATGAGTGGTTCCTCTACGACCAGGAGTCGCCGATCGCGACGGGCGGCCGGGGCCTGGCCCGCGGTCGCATCTACGACGTCGAGGGGCGTCTGCTGGTGTCCGTGGTCCAGGAGGGGCTGTTCCGGAAGCTCGAGGTATGACGGACCCGGCGGACGACCGTGACGTGCTGCTCGCGCAGGCCGTGCGGTTGCGGGATACGGGACACCGCGAGGAGGCGCGTGCGCGGCTCCTCGTGCTCCGCGACCGGTTCCCCGACGATGCCCAGGTCGCCTACCAGACCGCATGGGTCCACGACTCGCTCGGTCTGGAGGCCGACGCCGTCCCGCACTATGTCGGCGCGCTCGCCGGCACCGGCCCGCCCGAAGGCCTGTCCGAGGAAGACCGCCGGGGCGCGCTGCTCGGACTGGGCAGTACCTATCGCACGCTGGGTCGCCACGCGGAGGCCGTTGCCACGCTGAGCGACGCGGCCGTCGAGTTCCCGGCCGACAACGCCCTCAAGACGTTTTTGGCGATGGCGCTGTACAACGTGGGCCGCGCGCACGACGCGGTGCGGCTGCTGCTCACGGTGCTGGCCGAGACCAGCGCCGACCCGGACATCGTGGGGTACCGGGCAGCGATCGAGCACTACGCCGAGGACCTGGACGCCATCGAGGGCACCACCTAGCGGGCCATCCCGGCCGTCCGCCCGCCGGGCCGCATCAGCCTCGTCTGCCGAGCAGCCGACCCCACAGGCCCCGCGACACCGGTTCCACGGCCGCCGGTTGGAGGTCGGGGCCGGGCATGCTCGCGGCCACGGGCTCGAACTCCGGCACAGGTGCGGCTGTGGCCTCCCGCGTCGTGGGCCGCGGCGCGGGACGCAGAACCCGCGCCTCCGCCAGACTCAGCAACAGGTTCGCCCGCAGCCAGCTGATCTCGTTCGGATCGTCGGCGATCAGGATCCGCTCGACGACCCGCGCCGTCGGCGACTCCGGCGCCCCGTACCAGGACTCCTCGGGTCGGAGTCGGTGCAAGTAGGCGCGCTCGTAAGGGTTCTCGACGAGGTCGGCGAGCTGAGCCGGGGCCAGGAGCGTCGCCATCGCGGCGGCCCGGTCCCACGGGTCACTGCACTGCCCCAGCAGATAGCCGGCGTGCCGGGCCCGCCACCTGCGCGGCCTCAGGTCCTCGCCGGCCGACAGCCGGGCGCGCATCTTGTCCGGTGCCCTGCCGGTCAGAAGCGGTGCGTGGAGCTCGGAGTCCGCGAATTCCCGCAATTCCTCGGCGAGATAGAGCCACACCACGGTTCGGTAGCGATTGAGATAGAACTTGGCCGGGATGAGCAGGCCCGCGCGGGCGAGCCGGGTGAATCGGGTCGGCGGGATCTCCAGGAGGCGCGCGCCCTCCGCGGTCCCCACCACCCTGACCTGCTCGCGCAGCGCCTCCGGGAAGCCCTCGGTATCGCGGATCCGCTCGATCTCCTCGCGGGGGACGCGGCGCCGACCGCCGTCCCGCGCGGCGACCGTCCGGATCCGGCCGAGTCGCACGGCGAGGTCGAACTCACCTCGTTTCAAACCCAGTTCGCGGGCTGCGCTGCCCTGGGGCCTGGTCATGATGTCGCCTTGCACGATGGTTCTCCCCCGTCGGTCGATGACCCGCGGTCACGCTCCGTGACCGCTCGGGAAAACCGTAGCCCGGATCGGAGAACTCCGTCCGGGCCTGTGGATAACTCTGCCCCGCTCGCTCCACCGCTCCGACTTGCCGCAGCTCAGAGCTCCTTGGCATCCATTCGATCGGGTTGCCTGGCGTCGACGGCCAGATGCTCACCGACCCGGTTGACGAGCAACGTCATCTCGTACGCGACCTGACCGATATCGGCCTCCGACGAGCTGAGCACGCACAGGCAGCTGCCGTCGCCCGCGGCGGTGACGAAGAGCACCGCGTCATCGAACTCGATCATCGTCTGGCGGACGCCTCCGGCGCCGAAGTGCCGACCTGATCCCTTGGCGAGACTGTGCAGTCCGGAGGAGACGGCGGCGAGATGCTCGGCGTCCTCGCGGCGCAGGCCCGAACTGGCGCCGGTCACGAGGCCGTCGTTGGACAGGACCAAGGCGTGCCGCACATGTTCGACGCGCTGCGTCAGGTCGTCCAGTAGCCAACCGAGTCCTACGTTCTGCCCCATGATCCTGTCTCCCCGCTTCCTCTGGCTCCCCATGCCCCGGTGGGGACCGCTCCCCTGCCCGGAGGATCTCTCGCGCAAGCCTTCCCCACGGTCGGCGTCCGGGCAAGGAGGATGACCTCATGGCACACAAGATGACCGATGAGGAATGGCGGACCTTCGTCTCCGAGGGCACCCGCACCGCCAAGCTGTCCACCGTGCGGGCCGACGGCAGCCCGCACATCGCACCCGTCTGGTTCGTCCTGGACGGTGGCGACATCCTGTTCAACACCGGCAAGGAAACGGTCAAGGGCCGCAACCTGGCGCGCGACGGGCGAGTGGCCCTGTGCGTCGACGACGAGCGGCCGCCGTTCTCGTTCGTGACGATCCAGGGGCGCGCCGAACTCAGCGAGGATCCGGCCGAGTTGCTGGATGCGGCCACCCGGATCGGCGGCCGGTACATGGGTGAGGACCGCGCCGAGGAGTTCGGCCGGCGCAACGCCGTGCCGGGCGAACTCCTCGTACGCGTACGGGTCGAGAAGGTCGTGGCCATGGGCGACGTCGCCGACTGAACCGGCCGCGGCTCAGCGGACGGAGTCGAGCAGCCGGGCGGTGTACATCCGCCCGGCGTACTCGACCAACCTGATCAGCACCTCCTTCCCGGAGTCGCGGTCACGCGCGTCGCACAGCACCACCGGTGTCCCGCGGTCGAGGTCGAGGGCGCGTGCCACTTCGTGCGCCCCGAACCCCCTTGCCGCCGCGAAGCAGTTGACGGCCACGACGAACGGGATGCGTCGGTGCTCGAAGTAGTCCACGGCGGGGAAGCAGTCCTCGAGCCGTCGGGTGTCCGCGAGGACGACGGCGCCGAGCGCGCCTTGTGACAGTTCGTCCCACAGGAACCAGAACCGGTCCTGCCCCGGTGTGCCGAACAGGTAGAGCGACAGGCCGGATCTGATCGTGATGCGTCCGAAGTCCATGGCGACGGTCGTGGTGGTCTTGC
This sequence comes from Streptomyces sp. NPDC050264, assembly GCF_040655895.1. Taxonomy (NCBI): domain Bacteria; kingdom Bacillati; phylum Actinomycetota; class Actinomycetes; order Kitasatosporales; family Streptomycetaceae; genus Streptomyces; species Streptomyces sp. NPDC050264. Next base: position 189,874 of record NZ_JBFAKV010000008.1, on the reverse strand, counting down.
GCTCCACGGCCAGCGTGTCGTCCACGAACCGGCCCGCCTCACTGAGTTGTTCCTCGGTGCGCAGCGGGCGGATCTCGCTGACCGCGCCGACCAGGGTGGTCTTGCCCACCCCGAATCCGCCCGCGACCAGAATCTTCAGGGCCAGGTCGGCGGAGGCGTCGGTGGTCGTGTCGTCAGAGTGCTCGGAGCCCATCGATGACTTCTCTCAGAATCTTCTCGTCCGGTAGCTGGGCGGGCGGCACCGGCCTGCTGACCCTGACACAAGCCAGTTCCAGCAGGTCGCCGAGGAGCACCCGGACCACCCCGACGGGCAGTTCGGTGTCGGCGGCGAGTTCGGCGACCGACTGTGTCTCGGCTCGGCACAGCTCGATGATCGAGCGGTGCTCGGGCCCGAGGGCGGTGTCGTCGTGAGTGGCGGGCGCGGCGGAGTCGAGCGAGACGAGGGCAATCAGATCGAAGTGCGCCGCCCGGGGGCCGGCCGTGGTCCGTCCGCCGGTCATCGCATAGGGGCGGACCATCGGGCCGGCCTCGTTGTCGAACCACTGGCTGCCCTGCTCGTGAGAACTGCCGCGTTTCTCGTGGCCTTGAGCGGGACCGATGCCGTACGTCCCCGCGCCCCGGTACGTTTCTTCGAACGTGTCCTCGTTCATGACGTTCGCCGGGTCCGTCAGCCCGCGGTGGGCGGGTTCCCGGCGAACCTGGGCGCCGTGCAGAGGTGTTCGCCGACCCTCTTGACCAGGCGCGCCATCTCGTAGGCGACGAGTCCGATGTCGGCGGTGACGGTGCTCAGGACGGCCAGGCAGGAACCGTCGCCCGCAGCGGCCACGAAGAGAAAGCCGTCGTCCATCTCGACCATCGTCTGCCGCACCCCTCCCGTACCGAAGTGCCGTCCCGTTCCCTTGGCCAGGCTGTTGAAGCCGGAGGCGACGGCGGCCAGATGCTCGGCATCCTCGCGGCCGAGCCCGGTGGACGCGCCTACTGCCAGGCCGTCGTTGGACAGGACGACGGCATGCCGCAGTTCGGCGACGCGGAGCACCAGGTCGTCAAGGAGCCAGTCGAGTTCGCCGGCGCCGCGCGCCGTGCCGGTGGTGGTCGGTTCCTTGATCATGTGCGGTCTCCTTCAGTGCTGTCACTGCCCGGCGGGCGTCCGCCGCCTCTGACCCAGCCGTCCCGGAAGGACGCCATACGGGCCCGGACCTGTTCGGGGGTGCGTTCGTCCTGCTCCGGTGCGGGTGCGGACGCGGCCTCCGCCTCGGGGCGCTCGCGCAGTTGGGGGGCGAGGCTCGCCTGCCGTACGCGGCGCGGGAGTCCGTCCTCGGGCGGGGCTTCGGCCCGCTCCGCGAGCGGTGGCTTCCGCAGCCGCAGAGCGGTGACGCCGGGCGGGTGCTGCCTCTCGTCGGGGTCGGTGTCCGGCGAGGGGGCGAGTGCGGGACGTGGGGTGGGTGCGGGGACGGAATTGCCATTCATGGGCGCTGCTTCGGGATCGGGCACGCGCGCGTAGCGGCGCTCCTCTTCGGACGGTGAGGGGTCGCGGCCGGTCCGCGGCGCACTGTCCTTGTGCAACAAGGAGGTGGGCAACAGGACGACCGCGTTGGTGCCTCCGTAGGGCGAGGCACGCAGATGCACCTTGATGTCGTGACGATCGGCGAGCCTGCTGACCACGAAGAGGCCGAGCCGGTCGCTGTCGAACAGGCCGAGGGTTTCGGCCTGCTCGATACGGTTGTTCGCCTCGGCGAGGATCTTCTTGCTCATGCCGAGACCGCGGTCCTCGATCTCGATCGCGTAGCCGTTGCCGACGGGTTCGCCGCTGATGCGCACCTTGGTGTGCGGGGGTGAGAACTGAGCGGCGTTCTCGACGAGTTCGGCCACCAGGTGCGTGAGGTCGGCGACCGCGGCGCCCGTCACCTCGGTGGCTGCGAGGCGACGTACCTCCACGCGCGCGTAGTCCTCGATCTCGGAGACCGCTGCCCGTACGACGTTGGTCAGCGGGACCGGCTTGCGCCAGGCCCGGCCGGGGGCGGCTCCGGAAAGGATGATCAGGCTCTCCGCGTGGCGTCGCATACGGGTCGTGAGGTGGTCGAGGCGGAAGAGGTCGCCGAGCTCGTTCGGGTCCTCGGCACGGCGTTCCATGGTGTCCAGGAGGCCGAGCTGGCGGTGGACCAGGGTCTGGCTGCGGCGGGCGAGGTTGACGAAGACACCGGAGATGCCGCCGGCGAGTTCGGCGCGCTCGACGGCGGCGAGCAGGGCCGCGCGGTGCACGGTGGTGAGCGCTTCGGAGACCTGGCCGATCTCGTCCTCTGCCGGGGGCCCTTGCGGCGCCTCCGCCTGGATGTCGATGTCCTGGCCTGCGCGCAACCTGTTCATGGCGTCGGGGAGTTGGCGACCGGCGATTTCCAGGGCGGTGTCGCGCAGGCTGACCAGTTCGACGACGAGGCCGCGGCCGATGCGTACGGAGATGATCAGCGAGGCGGCGACGGCGACGAGGCCGAACAGGACCGCGGCCCCCGCGGGTGTCAGCAGCCCCCGGGCGAACGGGTCGGCCCGGCCGGCGGCGCCGCGCGCGGCGTCCGACGCGATGGCGCGCATGCCGTCCTGCACGGCCGCGTGCGCGCCGTCCCACGTCCCGGCGGGCTCCGTGCCGAGTGCCTTGTCCCCCGGCTGGGCGATGAGCGTCCGGTCCTCGACAGCTCGTACGGCGCCGTACGCACTCCCCTCCACGAGCTGGTCCCATGCTGCTCGTTCGGGCCCTCGCAGATCAGCGGCGGCCGTGTCGACGAGGTCCCTGCGGGTGTCTGCCGCGCCGGTGAACAGGCGCAGCCGCTCTCCGTCCAGCGTCCCGGCGAGGCGGGCACTCGTCACGACGGCGTCCTCACGGGAGAGCATCTCGGCGGAGCGACCGAATTCGAGCAGCACGCGCGCGTCGGAGCCGGCATTGCCGTCCTGTATGCCGGTCAGTCCGCCGCTCACCATGTGAGCGGCGCCGATGGTCTTCGTGTACTGCCCGTATGCGGTGTCCCAGCCGGTACGCCGCTCCAGTACGGCAGTACGCAGGTCCCGCAGCCGCTCGGCGTCGCCGACGAAGGTGCGGAGACGTCCGGTCACCGCGCGGGGCAGATCCGCGCCGTCCGCGACGGTGTTGTTCCTGCCGAGGCGGAGGGCCGCGACGGCGCGATCGGTGGTGCTCGCGCTTCTCTTCAGATCGTCGCCGCGGTCGGGAGCGGGATCGGTCGCATATCCGACGGCGGCGGTGCGCTCCGCCTGGAGGGCAGCCACCGCGGCGGCCATGGGTTCGCGCACCGAGGCGTCGACACGCTGGAGCCGGGTGAGCCGCGCGACGTCCTGAGCGGTGCTCACGGTGGCGTAGGCCCACAGGGCGAGCAACGAGACCACGGGCACCATGAGGAGGCAGACGATCTTCGCCCGGATGGTGCGAGGGCGCAGATACCTGCCGCCCGCGCGCGTGGGTGGCCCGGTCCGGGGCGACGTCGTCGCTGCCCCGGAGTCCTCTTCGGCGGGCGGCCCGGCGTGCGCGCGTCGTCCACGCGCGAAGGGCGCGGGTATCTGCGGCGGGCCGGAGCTGGTCGTTGAGCGGGGCGGGCGCATGGCCTCCTCGATCCGAGGTCTGGGGCGGAGTCGGCGCGGTCCGTCAAAGGGTCCGGCTTTCCACGGGCGGTGCGGCCGCTTCGGAGGCCTCCTGCTCACCCACAGGCGGTACGGCCGCCTCGGAGGTCTCCCGCTCGCCCACGGGCGATGCGGCCGCTTTGGAGGCCTCGCGCTCGTCCGCGGTCGGGGACAGCGCGACGAACGCCGACGTCAGGAACAGGTAGGAGCCGAGGCCCACGGCGAGCGGGAAGATGAACTGCATCGCCGTCGCGCCGGGCAGCGCGGCCGGGGAGGGCGTCACGCGCACGCTCACCGCGATCATCCCGGTGTAGTGCATGCTGCTCACGGCCCCGCCCAGCACCAGGGACGCGCCCGCGACGGCCGCCGGTGACCTGATGTTGAGGCCGGCCCACAGGGCCGCGGTCGCCACGGCGACGGCGATCACGACGGAGAGCGCGACCAGCAGCGGGTCGTAGCTGACGCGGCCGTGCAGGCGCAGGGCCGCCATGCCGAGGTAGTGCATGCTGGCGACGCCCAGCCCGGTGGTGAGGCCGCCGAGCGCGAGGGCGCGCCGCCGGTCGCGTCCGTAGCCGACAGCGAAGATCCCGACGCCGACCACTGCGACGGCGACGACGAGGCCGAGGACGGTCAGCGGCACGTTGTAGCGGATCTGGGTGCCGCTGACGCCGAACCCGAGCATGGCGACGAAGTGCATCGTCCAGATGCCGGTGCCGATGGCGGAGGCCGCGGTGACGAGCCAGTTGCGGCGGGCCCGCCCTGTGGTGCTCAAGGCCCGCACAGTGCAGCGCAGTCCCAGTGCGGCGCCGATGCACGCCATCACGTACGACAGCACCGGGGTAAGCCAGCCGAATGCGGCGTGGTCCAGATGTCCCATGGCCCGGGAAGCTAGTCGCGGTGGGGGCGCACAACAGGGGCGCATTCCGAAAGCTGTTGGAAGATGACAGAGATGCTCCCTGAACGACCGCATCAGGGTCGAACATGTGCACCGCACGTGCATGCGATGGTTTCGGTTCCGATACGGACCTTTCGAGCCGGGGTCCCTCGTTCGTGGCGCCCCGCCGCTCGGTGAGCTGCGCAATCATGGAGCGCATGAGCGATGACCCCACACGTGTGCAGGAGTTCTTCACGGCCCGGGCCGCCGACTGGGACGCCCGCTTCCCCGACGACGGCCCGGCCTATGCCGCCGCCGTGGCCGCGCTGGATCTCCGCCCCGGCGGCCGGGTGCTCGACGCGGGCTGCGGCACCGGCCGCGCGCTGCCTGCGCTGCGCGAAGCCGTGGGGCCCTCCGGCGTGGTACTCGGCGCCGACCTGACACCGGCCATGCTGGCCGCTGCCGCACAGGCCGGCCGGGACAAGGAGGGGCAGTTGCTGCGCGCGAACGTGACGCGGCTGCCGCTGGGCTCGGGCACCCTGGACGCGGTGTTCGGCGCGGGACTCATCTCGCATCTTCCGCAACCGAGTGAGAACTTGGGCGAGTTGGCGCGCGTGGTGCGCCCGGGCGGACTGCTCGCGCTCTTCCATCCCATCGGGCGGCGAGCTCTCGCCGCGCGCCACGGGAGGCAGCTCACCCCCGAGGACCTACGAGCCGAGCCCAACCTGCGCCCCCTGCTGGCCGGTTCGGGCTGGCGCCTGACCTCGTACGTCGACGAGGACGCACGCTTCCTGGCGCTGGCGGTGCGCGCGGGCTGAGTCGGCGGCCGGCCATCCCCGGACGGCGGCCGCGAAGGCATCCGGGTTGTCGACCCCGTCCGACATCACCGACGAGAACCGCTGGTTCACCCTGCTCGCCTTCCTGTGCGCCACCTGGGCGGCCCTCAGGAACAGGCGGACGTACCGCACCGCCGACTCGACTTCCTGGAAGAACCCGCGAGCTACTTCTACGAGGGTGAACGCCCGCTGCGCGCGGAGGAGTTGAAGGATCCTTTCCGACGCGGGATTCGCACCATCGCGCGGGCCACGAGCCGCGCCGAGCTCGCCTGGCTGCGCGACACGCTCAAGGCCCTGGAATCGGCGGGCTGCTGACTCCCGTCGGGACGGCGCCGCGCCGCCCCTCCTCTGCCACCATTGATGCAACTCCACAATGGGCAAGGGCAGTTGACCGGGCCGGCAACGGCCCAGTCATCGGCAGTGGGACGGGGAAGCACATGTTCGACAGAGTCCGGAAATCCTGGAGCACCTGGCGCAGGAACGTCGCTCGACGCGAGGAGCTTCGGCGCTACGACGCGCGCTCCGCGCGCGCGGCCGCCCGGTCGGCCGATCGGCAGCGGCGCCCGCACAACCTGTTCGAAGCGGCGGCCGCCTACGTGGCGGCCTGCGTCGAGGACGATCAGGAGCGGATCGACGAGGCCGCGGGCTGGGTGGAGCCGGGCGCGCTGGGTTTCGGCGTCAACGAGCTTGCGTGCCGGGCCCTCATCGTCCTCGCGCGGGAGCGGGACGAGTCGCCGGGGGCCGTGGCGCGCAACCTCCTCGGCCTGCCGGTCGCCTGACGTCCGCGCAAGCCGGTTCGGCGCGGCGCCCCGTGTGTGCCCGCCTTCTTTGAAGAGTCCCGACACGAAGGGCACACGAAGCGCACACGGTATGTCGACATGCCGTCCACCGGAGGCGCGGACACCGGAGTGACCATTGATTTTCCTGGTCATCGCCCCTGTACGACATCGTCCGCGACTGACTAAGGTCACGCCGGTGGAACGAAGCTCAGGGGAGGCTGGCATGGCCGGGACGGACGACGCCGTCGTTGCCGAGGACGACGCGCTGTACGTACTCACGGCGGTGTTGCTCACCCCGGCGAAGTTTCCCAGCGTGCTCGGCGACGACTATCCCGAGGCATGTGCCGCGCTGGGGCTCGAGCCGCCTCCGGACGGTTACGGCCTGGTCCTCGGTCAGGACGGGCAGGGCGCGCGCTGGACGGTGGTCGTCGACGACGTCTCCCTGGTCGCGGTGGCCATCGCCTCCTGGGACTGCGGCATGGAGTACGAGCTGTCCCCGGACGAGAACAGCATGGTCGCGGCGTTGCCGGGCTGGCCGCTCGCGCTGGCCGTGGCGGCGCCCGGCGTCCCCGCACCGCACGACCCCGAGCCCGATCCGGAGACCGCCGACCTGCCGCCGCTGTGCCCGCCCGACACGGAGACGTGGGGGCCGGCACAGCGTCGCCTGGGAGCGGACGAGATAGCGCTCCAGTGGGCCGCGTGGCGCGAGCAGATCGACGACTCCCGGTTCGCCACCGACACCCCCACCGGGACGTCCGGACAGGACGACACCGACGCCGGAACCTCCGGACAGGACGACGCCGACGAGGTCGGCGCGCAGGCATTGTCCAGCGGTGCGCACCAGGGCATTCAGCGTGTCCTGGCCGAGGCGCGCGCCTACATGGACGCTCCCCCGCCACTGGGGCGGGTACGGTCCGCCTTCGCGTCGGGCGACGCCCGTACGCTGCGCGCCGACGGGCCGGGTTGGTCGATGGTGGCACGCACGGACGACATCGCCTTCATCCTGCTCGACGACGAACCGGGCGAGGTGCTGCCGGTCGGCCGGGGCGCGGAGCTGCCCAGCCTTCTCGAAGCGCTCGACAAGATGGCCGTGCGGCCGGTCTGAACCGCCTTTGCCACATAAGGCGTTCAGGCTGCATGTGGTTCCGACCCATGGATGAGCCGGGGCTCCCCCTCGACGATGAGGCCTCTTCCCGTCGCTTCGAGGAGGCCTTCTCATGCGCCCGCCCGGAACCGTTCCTTTGTTGGCCGTAGCACTGACCACAGCGCTCGTGGCCCTGGCCGCTTCTGGGCCGCAGGCCGCGAGCGCGCTCTCCCCGCGTGAGGTCCGTTGCGCGCACCAGACGCACGCGCGCGTGCCGGGCGCACAGGTACAACAGCTGGTCTGCCTGGACGACCTGACGACCAGTGCTCTGGCGGGCACTGCGTACACCGACACCGCCGACCAGGCCGGCCTGACCGCCCCGGGGACGCGCAACCCCTCCGGCGTCCCCGGGGTCCAGATCGACGGCTACTTCGCGGACGGCTCGCGGACGAACAGGACGCACGGCTGGAACCACGACGCCCAGTTCGTGATCCGGCTGCCCGACCGCTGGAACGGCGGCCTGGTGGTGACCGCCTCTCCGGGCAATCGCAAGCAGTACGCGACCGATGCGGCGATATCCGACCGCGTCCTCGCGCAGGGGTACGCGTACGCGGCGACCGACAAGGGCAACACCGGCCCGGACTTCTACCGGGACGGCGTGCGCCCCGGGGATGCCGTCGCCGAGTGGAACGCGCGCACGACGCAGCTCACCCGGGCCGCCAAGAAGACCGTCGCCCTGCGCTACGGCCACGCGCCGCGCCGCACGTACATGACCGGCATCTCCAATGCGGGGTATCTGACGCGCTGGCAGCTGGAGAACCATCCGGAGCTCTACGACGGAGGCGTCGACTGGGAAGGGGTCCTGTGGACGGCGGACGGGCCCCATCTGTTGACCACCCTGCCCACAGCGGTGGCGCACGGGCAGGGGAAGGCCGACACGGACGACATGTACGGGGCGGGCTTCGCGCGTGGCTCGGAGTTCCTGTGGCCCTACCACCAGAAGGCGTACTGGGGACTCACACAGAAGGTGTACCGCGCGGAGTTCGACCCCGCGTACGATCCCGACTGCCCTGGTACGACCGCCGGTTCGACGACGGAGGAGATCCTCGCCCCCTGTGCGTCCGACGCTTCGTACGACTACGCGCGGCGCCCGGCTTCGGTGCGTCGGGCCGTCGCACGCGTGGCCCTGAGCGGACGGATCGGGAAGCCCCTGATCACCCTTCAGGGCGACCTGGACACGCTGTTGCCGATCGCGACGGACGCCCGCGTGTACGCGCGCATGGTCGACGCGCAGGGACGCGGCCGGCTGCATCGTACGTACACGATCCGGGGCGGCACCCACACCGACGGCCTGTACGACACCTGTCCGGACCGGTTGCGGCCGATCCTGCCCTGTTACCGGGACGCCTTCGACGCTCTCACCCGGTGGGTACGGAGCGGGACGAAGCCGCCCGCGGACCGGGCCGTCGGACGGCCCGCGGACGGTGACGTCGTCAACTCCTGCTCGGTGCGGGATTCTTAATGGCCGATCTCCTTGCGCGTGACGCGGCGGAGCCTGCGCCGCTGTGAGGAGTCGAGCATCAGGTACGCCGCGGTGGGCGCGCCGAGCACGATGAGCAGGGCCGCCCACCAAGGCAGCCAGATCAGCTGGATGATCCCGATCGCCACGCCTCCCGCGGCGACCTTCGCGTTCCTCGACATGTATGTGGCCTCCTTCGGAGCGGCTCGCCCTCGGCTGAGTGGGGCGGGCTCGCCTCTGTTCTGTAAAAACGGGCTCACGACGTCCACAGTTCCGCCGTACGACCCTGATCCGCGCCCCTGAGATACCTCCGAGGCGGTGTACCGAACGTTGGGGTACGTTCAGATGTCGGCCCGCAGCGGCTCTCCCACTTCATACATGTGGCTCAGCGCCTGGCGATAGGAGTCGACGAGACCGGTCTCCGTGAACGGGATGCCCAGGTCGCGACAGTGGGCCTTCACCATGGGCTGTGCGAGGCGCAGATGGGGCCGGGGCATGCTCGGGAACAGGTGGTGCTCGATCTGGTAGTTGAGACCGCCGAGGAACCAGTCGGTCAGGATGCCGCCCTTGATGTTCCGCGAGGTGAGGACCTGGCGCCGCAGGTGGCCCCATTTGTCGCCCTCGGGGTCGGGCATTTCCATGCCCTTGTGGTTGGGGGCGAAGGCCATTCCCAGATGCAGCCCGAACAGTGCCTGGTGAAGGGCCGCGAAGGCGAGGGCGTGGCCGAGCGGCATGGTGGTCAGCAGCAGTGTCACGTAGCCGACGACGTGGGCGACGAGGAGCGTGCCTTCCACCCAGCGCTCCCGCCCGCTCTGCCGGCGCAGGTCCTTGAAACCGGACAGCTTCAGTGCGAGGCCTTCGAGCAGGGTGAGCGGGAAGAAGAGCCAGGCCTGGTGACGTGTGAGCCAACCGCGGAAGCCCACGCGGGTCGCGGCCTGCCTACTGGTGAACACGAGGACGTCGGCGGCGACGTCGGGGTCTTTCTCTATGTGGTTCGGGTTGGCGTGGTGCTTGTTGTGCTTGTCGTTCCACCACGCGTAGCTCATGCCCAGCAGCAGGTTGCCGTGGATCAGTCCGATGGCGCGGCTCGCGGATCGGTTGCCGGTGATCTGCGCGTGGCCCGCGTCATGGCCGATGAAGGCTGTGCGCGCGTACAGGACTGCCAGGACGGGTGCCAGGGCGAGTACCCACCAGGAGGTGCCGATGAGCGCCATACCTGTGACGACCGCTGCCAGGCCGAGGGTGTTGACCACGATGGTGCGCACGTACCAGCCGGTGCGCCGATCGAGCAGGCCCTGCCCTTTGATGTCGCGCAGCAGCGGTGTGAACTCGCTTCCCCCTGCGGACGAAGAGTGCCGCGCGGCGGCCCCTGTGGCATGTTCCGGGAGGGTTTCGACGGCCAAGGCCATGACAGTTCTCCGGTCTCTGGAGGGCGAGGTCGATGCGGCGGGCTACGGCGTCGGCCCGGCATCGAAAACCTATGGACCAGGGACCTTGGTCGGCCATGGCGCCACCACCCGACTGGGGCAGGGGGCCACCCCGCCCTCGGAGGGGGGTTAGCCACACCCTTAGGGGTCAGGTGACTTGGATCACGACCTGAAGGTGTCCGTCCGGCGGTGAGGGCCGTGTACCCTCGCCGACTCCAGGGTGAGTAGTCAAAATTGAGGAATACGAGGAAGCTGCCATCTCCGAGTACACGCATCCCGCACCCACCCCCACCGAGACCGCCGAACTCGTCCGCTGCTGTGCGGTGTTCGCGCCTGGTGACCCGGCACGCACCTCGACCGTCGCCTTCTGGCGGCCCGACGGCGGCGAACTCCCCCTTCCGGACGCGGGCAACCGCATCGAGCTGCCGCTGGCGCTTCCCGGGGGCGGCGGCATCGAGCTGGTGACGGTCGCCGCGGTCGCGCTGCCCGTGCGGTCCGCCCTGCCAGTGCTCACCCGCGCGCGCGGCGTCTCCCAGGCGGACCCGACGACAGCGTTCTGGGGCGCGGCCGCGCTGCTCGCGCTCCAACTGGCCGCGCGGGGACTCCTCCTGCCCGGCCTGAGCGCCGACGACCACGACGCGTGGCGTGCCGGGCCACTGCTCCCCGCGGACCTGGAGCGGGTACGGGAGCTGGCCGCCGCGATGCCTCCGGAAGCACAGGCGGTTCCGCTGGACGGCCACGCACCGCCCCGGTTGCACGCTCCCGAGAAACTGCTGCGCGCCTTCCTCGACGCGGTGGCCGACACCCTGCCCCGTTCCCCCGCCGCCGCACTCGCGGCGGGCGCCCCGGCATACGCGGACCGAGCACCGCGCCTCGCGCCCGAGCTGCGTACGTGGGCGGCCGACGTGGCGTCCGGACACGACACAGGCGTCCGGATCTCGCTGCGCGTGGAGGTGCCAGGGCTCGCCCGGGTCACGGACGACGACACACGCCTCCCGTTCCGTGCCGTGCTGCAGATGCACAGCGTCAGCGACCCCACCGTGGTCGCGGACGCGGCCGAGGTGTGGTCGGGCGCCGGCACGTCGAGCACGACGTTCGGGGCGCGGGCCCAGATGGACGCACTCTTGGCACTGCGCCGCGCCGCGCGCGCGTGGGCGCCGCTGACCCCGCTGCTGTCCGCCACTGTCCCGGACGCGGTCGAACTGGCCGACGACGAAGTGGCCGAACTGCTCGGAGAGGGCGCGCGATCGCTGTCCGCCGCCGGCGTCGAGGTGCACTGGCCCAAGGAGATGGCGCGCAAACTGACGGCCCGCGCGGTGATCGGCCCGCCCGAGGGCGACGGGCCGGGCGCGCTCGACTCGGACGCCTCGTCGTTCCTGTCCGCCGACGCGCTGCTCGCGTTCGACTGGTGCTTCGCCATCGGGGACCAGGAGTTGAGCCGCGAGGAACTGGACCGGCTCGCCGAGGCGAACCGCCCCGTCGTGCGGCTGCGCGACCAGTGGGTGCTCGTCGATCCCGAGCAGGCCCGTCGCGCCCGCGCCCACCAGGACCGCAAGGTGACCCCGGTCGACGCGCTGAGCGCGGTTCTGACGGGCTCCACCGAGATCGACGGCAGCCGGGTCGAGGTGCTGCCCACCGGATGGCTGGCGGGCCTCAGGGACCTCCTCGCGGACCCCGAGGGCATGGACCCGGTCGGACAGCCGGCCGCGCTCGCCGCCGACCTGCGCGACTACCAGCTGCGCGGCCTGAACTGGCTGGCCCGCATGACCTCGCTCGGCCTGGGCGCCTGCCTCGCCGACGACATGGGCCTCGGCAAGACGATCACGTTGATCGCGCTGCATCTGCACCGGCAGACAGCACGGGAGACCGCGGGGCCCACCCTCGTCGTCTGCCCGACGTCCCTCATGGGCAACTGGCAGCGCGAGATCGAGAGGTTCGCGCCCGGCACTCCCGTACGACGCTTCCACGGAGGGCGCCGCTCTCTGGAGAACCTGGTGGACGGGGAGTTCGTCCTCACCACCTACGGCACCATGCGCCTGGACTCCGCTCAACTGGGCTCCGTGCCTTGGGGGATGGTCGTCACCGACGAGGCGCAGCATGTGAAGAACCCGCACTCGGCCACGGCCAAGGAGCTGCGCACCATCGGCGCACGCGCGCGCGTGGCGCTCACCGGTACCCCGGTGGAGAACAACCTCTCCGAACTGTGGGCGATCCTCGACTGGACCACACCGGGTCTGCTGGGCCGGCTCGGCACCTTCCGCAGGCGCTACGCGCAAGCCATCGAGAGCGGCAAGGACCCGGCGGCCGCGGAGCGCCTGGCCAAGCTCGTACGGCCCTTCCTGCTGCGGCGCCGCAAGTCGGACCCGGGTATCGCCCCCGAATTGCCGCCCAAGACCGAGACCGACCGGGCCGTGTCGCTCACCACGGAGCAGGCGGGCCTCTACGAAGCGGTGGTGCGCGAGACGCTGGCGGAGATCTCCGGGGCGGACGGTTTCGAACGGCGCGGCCTGATCGTCAAACTACTGACGTCCCTCAAGCAGATCTGCAACCACCCGGCGCAGTACTTGAAGGAGGACAGGCCGCACATCGCCGGCCGCTCCGGGAAGTTGGAGCTCCTCGACGAGCTCCTGGACACGATCCTGGCCGAAGGCGCGAGCGTTCTTGTCTTCACCCAGTACGTGCGGATGGCGCGCCTTGTGGAACGTCATCTGGCACGGCGAGGCATTCCGTCGCAGTTCCTGCACGGAGGTACCCCGGTCGCGGGGCGCGAAGCCATGGTGCAGCGCTTCCAGGACGGCGCGGTGCCGGTCTTCCTGCTCTCCTTGAAGGCCGCGGGCACGGGACTCAACCTCACGCGCGCGGAACACGTGGTGCACTACGACCGCTGGTGGAATCCGGCCGTGGAGGCGCAGGCCACCGACCGCGCGTACCGCATCGGACAGACCCGGCCGGTGCAGGTGCACCGGCTGATCGCCGAGGGCACCATCGAGGATCGCATCGCCGACATGCTGCTACGCAAGCGGGAGTTGGCGGATTCCGTACTCGGTGGGGGCGAGTCCGCCCTGACCGAACTGAGCGATGCCGAGCTGGCCGATCTGGTCGAACTGCGAGGGGGCGTCCGATGAGTGACATGTATGACGCGCACGACGAGTTCCCCGAGGACGGGGACGCGGAAGAGCGCACGTTCGCCGCGCTGCCGCCCGCACACGGCCGGGGCTTCGCCCAGAGCTGGTGGGGGCAGGCGTGGGCCAAGGCCCTGGAGGACACCGCGCTCGACTTCGCACAGCTCAAAGCGGGCCGGATGCTGGCGCGCGCCGGGGCGGTCGGCGCGGTGTCGGTCCGGCCGGGGCGCATCACCGCGCTCGTGGAGGACCGCGAGGGTGCCCTGCACCGCTCGGACGTGCTGCTGCAGCGGCTCGGCGAGGAGGAGTGGGATCGTTTCCTGGGCATGGCCGTCGAGCGGTCCGGGCACATCGCGGCTCTCCTGGACCGCGACATGCCGCCCCATCTGGTGGAGGACGCGGCCGCCGCCGGCGTCGAACTCCTGCCGGGCATCGGCGACTTGGAGCCACGCTGCGACTGCGAGGCCTGGGACCACTGCGCGCACACGGCCGCGCTGAGCTATCAGCTGGCCCGTCTGCTCGACCAGGACCCGTTCGTGCTGTTCCTGTTGCGCGGGCGCGGCGAGCGGCGGCTGCTAGACGAGTTGCAGGCACGCAGTCTCCGGGTGCGCGGTGCCGGTGACGCCGCGTCGGAGGCCACGCCGCCGCGGGAGGCCGCGGGTGTGGACGCGGCGGAGGCGTACGCTTCCGCGGTCGTACTGCCGCCGCTGCCGGAGCCGCCCGTGCTGCCGTCGGAGCCGGGTCTGCCGCCGTCCTTGGACACGGAGACCCCTCCGCCCGCAGGCGTCGATGTCGCCGCGCTGGAGTTCTTGGGCGCGCAAGCCGCCGCGGAGGCCCACCGGTTGCTCGCGGAGGCGCTCACCGCTGGGCACGAACAGCGCGCCGTCCGGCCGGAGTCGACGGCGTCGCAGGACGCCGTACGGCTGGCGGCCGCCGCACCGCAGCGGCACATCGCCGAGCGACTGGCCCAGGAGGCGGGCCGGGGCCGCGAAGGTCTGGCACTGGCCGTGCGCGCCTGGGAGCACGGGGGCGGGGACGCCCTGACCGTCCTGGAGGAGGAGTGGGCTCCGGACCCGGAGTCCGCGGCACGCGCGCGTGCCGCGCTCGCCGCGGCCTGGGAGCCGGACGAGCAGCCCGTGCTCAAGGCTTCCCGAGGCCGCTGGACCGTTTCCGGCACGGCCGCCCAGTTGCGCCTGGGGCGCGACGGTCGCTGGTGGCCCTACCGCAAGGAGCGGGGCCGCTGGTGCCCGGCGGGACCGGCCACGTCCGACCCGGCATCCGCCCTGGCCGCCGCACTGGACGGCGGCGAGGAGTAGCGCCGCCGGTGAACCACGGCCCCGCATGGTGACGTCCGCGAGTGTGGCCGTCTCGTGCGGGGCCCCGGTCGACCGCTGAGTCCTAGCGGATCGGCATCCCGGCGAGGGTGCGGGCGATGACCAGGCGCTGGATCTCGCTCGTGCCCTCGAAGATCGTGTAGATCGCCGCGTCGCGGTGCATGCGCTCCACGGGGTACTCGCGCGTGTAGCCGTTGCCGCCCAGGATCTGGATCGCCTGCGCGGTGACCTTCTTGGCGGTCTCGCTCGCGAACAGCTTCGACATGGAGCCCTCGGCGTTCTCGAACTTCTTGCCCGTGGCTCCCATCCAGGAGGCGCGCCACACCAGTAGACGCGAGGCGTCGATCTGCGTACGCATGTCGGCCAGCTGGAAGGCGACACCTTGATTGTCGATGATCGGACGGCCGAACTGCTCGCGCGTCTTCGCGTACTCCAGCGCCACCTCGTACGCGGCGCGGGCGGTGCCCACCGCCATGGCACCGACGGCCGGACGCGACGCCTCGAAGGTCGCCATGGCGGCGTTCTTCACGCGCTCGCCGCCCTTCTTGGCCTTCTCGCGCGCGCGGGCGAGGCGCTCGTCGAGCTTCTCCTTGCCGCCGAGCAGGCAGGAACCGGGCACCCGGACGTTCTCCAGGACGACCTCGGCGGTGTGCGAGGCGCGGATGCCGTGCTTCTTGAACTTCTGCCCCTGGGACAGCCCCGGGGTGTTCGGCGGGACGATGAAGGAGGCGTGCCCCTTGGAGCCGAGCCCGGGGTCGATGGAGGCGACGACCACGTGGACGTTGGCGATGCCGCCGTTCGTCGCCCACGTCTTGGTGCCGTTCAGGACCCACTCGTCCTTCGCCTCGTCGTAGACGGCGCGGGTGCGCATGGAGGCGACGTCGGAGCCCGCGTCCGGCTCGGAGGAGCAGAAAGCCGCCACCTTCACGTCGTTCACATCGCCGTACATCTGCGGGATCCAGGTGCCGATCTGCTCCTCGGTACCGTTGGCGAGGACGCCGACCGCGGCGAGGCCCGTGCCCACGATCGACAGGGCGATGCCCGCGTCACCCCAGAAGAGCTCCTCCATGGTCATCGCGATGCCGAGACCGGTCGGGTCGAAGAACTGCTGCGCATAGAAGTCGAGGGAGTAGATTCCGAGCTTGGAAGCTTCCTGGATGACCGGCCAGGGGGTTTCCTCGCGCTCGTCCCACTCGGCGGCCGCGGGGCGGATCACATCGGCGGCGAAGCCGTGAAGCCAGTCACGGACTTCCTTCTGCTCGTCGTTGAGATCCATTGTGAACTCGGCCATGACCCCTCCAGGGCTGCGTACACTGCATATGTTACTTGCGGTAACAAGAGTCTGTTACTCGCCAGTAGCTCGTGTCAACTCCCGAGTGCGCGTTCGATACCGAACGGACGGCGAGTGTTACCTTTCGCGTGCGTCAAGCAATCGCACGGGCGGGGAGATCCTCATGGAGACCACACAGCGGACCGATCAGCGCGCGGAGCAGCAGTCCGCCGCCGAGCGTCGGCGACGCGAGCTGCTCGAGGCCGCGGACCGCGTGGTGCTCCGGGACGGCCCGGGCGCCTCGATGAACGCGATCGCGGCGGAGGCCGGGATCACCAAGCCGATCCTGTACCGGCACTTCGGCGACAAGGGTGGGCTCTACGCGGCCCTCGCGATGCGCCACACCGACGCCCTGCTCGCCTCGCTGCGGGCAGCGCTGGACGCGCCCGCTGAGCGACGGGAGCGCGTGGAGGCGACGCTGGACACCTACCTGGCGGCGATCGAGGCCAGGCCGCAGGTCTACCGGTTCCTGATGCATCCGGCGGAGGGGTCCCCCGGCGACTCCGGGTTCGACGTCGGGCGGCACTCGGCTCCCCTGCTGCGCCGCATGGGCGAGGAGTTGGCCGAGGTCATCGAGGAGCGCGTGGACCTCGGCCCGACCAGCCAGCAGCTCGCCCGCGTCTGGGGCCACGGGATCGTCGGGATGATGCACGCGGCCGGCGACTGGTGGCTCGGCGACCGGCCCTGCACCCGCGCCGAATTGGTGCAGGGACTCGCCGACCTGCTGTGGGGGCGGCTCGCCGCCGCGGGCGACAGGGCGGGCGGGCCCGCGTTCTGAGCCCGCCCCGGGAAAGCCGCGGCTAGCCGGCCGCGTCCCGCGCCCAGGGGGCCCGTGCCGCCTGGCGGAGCACCCGGCGCCGTCGCCAGCCGGTGACCCGGTCGGTGTACGTACGGCCTTCCACGTGATCGCACTCGTGCTGGAGGCACCGCGCGAACCAGCCCGTGCCGTGGATCACCACAGGGGCGCCCGTCACATCGACGCCCTCCACGCGCGCGTGGTCGAAGCGTGGAGTGCCCGCCTCCAGGCCCGGCAGCGACAGACAGCCCTCGGGTCCCCGGATCACCACGCCGTCCGCCTCGGCCAGACGCGGGTTGACGACATGACCTACGTGGCGCACATCGTCGTCGTCCTCGCAGTCGTATACGAAGACCCGCAAGGATTCGCCTACTTGGTTGGCGGCGAGGCCGACGCCCTGGGCCGCGTACATGGTGGCGAACATGTCCTGCACCAGGCGCGCGAGCGGCGGACCGAAGTCCGTGACCTCCGCGCAGGGTTGGTGGAGCACGGGATCGCCGAGCAGGGTCAGGGGTCGCACGCGCCCGGAGGCGCCCTGGATCGAGCCGTGTCGCATGGCCGTAAGGGTACGGTCCGACCTGCACCCCGATCCGCTGGTGGTGCCGCGGTTCGGGCTTGTCGGAGGATCTCGATAGGCTGAGTCCGGAAAGCGATGCCCGGGGCAGGCGCGGCGCCGTACGCAAGGAGGACCCAACAATGTCAGGCAACTCGGAGTCGATGACTCCGCGGGCCAAGCTGGCCGTGACGGCCGGAAAGGCCGCGGCCGCGGTGTCGCGGGCGGCGGGCCGCGGCAGCGGATCGGTGATCGGCGGCAAGGTCGCGCTCAAGTTCGACCCCGAGCTGCTCGGACGGCTCGCCCAGCACCTCGACGTGGTGCTCGTCTCGGCCACGAACGGCAAGACGACGACCACGCGCCTGATCGCCGAGGCCCTGCGGGCCAGCGGCCCGGTCGTCTCGAACGCGCTGGGGGCGAACATGCCGGCCGGCATCACCTCCGCCCTGTCCGGCGGCTCCGACGCCAAGTTCGGCGTCATCGAGGTCGACGAGAAGTACCTGGCCGGCGTCGCCCGCGACACCGCTCCCAAGGCGATCGCCCTGCTCAACCTCTCGCGTGACCAGCTCGACCGCGCCGCCGAGACGCGCATGCTCGCCGAGACGTGGCGCGAGGGGCTCGCCGGTTCGAAGGCCATCGTGATCGCCAACGCGGACGACCCGCTCGTGGTCTGGGCCGCCTCCTCCTCGCCGAACGTGGTGTGGGTGGCCGCGGGCCAGGAGTGGAAGGACGACGCCTGGTCCTGCCCCGCGTGCGGCGGCGTGATGCAGCGCCCCGGTGACGACTGGTACTGCGGCGAGTGCGGCTTCCGCCGCCCCACCGCGAGCTGGGCGCTGCAGGGCGACTACGTCCTGGACCCGCACGGCTCCGCCTGGCCGATCCACCTCCAGCTGCCGGGCCGCGCCAACAAGGCGAACGCGGCGTCGTCGGCCGCCGTCGCCGCCTGCTTCGGCGTGCCGCCGCAGGTCGCCCTGGAGCGCATGTACCAGGTGCAGGCCGTGGCGGGTCGCTACGACGTCGTGCAGTTCCAGAACCGCGACCTGCGGCTGCTGCTCGCGAAGAACCCGGCGGGCTGGCTCGAAACGTTTACTCTGATCGACCCGCCGCCGACCCCGGTGATCCTTTCGGTGAACGCGCGAGGCGCGGACGGCACCGACACCTCCTGGCTGTGGGACGTCGACTACACGCGGCTCGCCGGGCACCCGATCTGCGTGATCGGTGACCGCAAGCTCGACCTCGCGGTCCGCCTGGAGGTCGCCGGCCTGGACTTCCGGGTCTGCGAGACGATCGACGAGGCGGCGCAGATGTCCCCGCCGGGACGTATCGAACTGATCGCCAACTACACCGCGTTCCAGGATGTCCGCCGTCGCGTGGGCAACTGACCGATCCGCACGAGGACCAGCTAAGGATCATGAGCATGAGTGACAACAGCCTGCGTCTGGTGTGGGTCTACCCCGACCTGCTGAGCACCTACGGCGACCAGGGCAACGCCCTTGTGGTGGAGCGCCGTGCCCGTCAGCGCCGCCTCCAGGTCGAGCGCTACGACGTGCGCAGCGACCAGCCGGTGCCCACCTCCGGCGACATCTACCTGATCGGCGGCGGCGAGGACCGGCCGCAGCGCCTGGCGGCCGAGCGGCTGCGCCGCGACGGCGGCCTGCAGCGCGCCGTGGCCAACGGCGCGATCGTCTTCTCCGTATGCGCCGGGTACCAGATCCTCGGCCACGAGTTCATCAACGACCTCGGCGAGCGCGAGCCCGGCCTCGGCCTGCTCGACGTCTTCTCCACCCGCGGCGAGGGTGAGCGGTGCGTCGGCGACGTACTGGGCGACATCGACCCGCAGTTGGGTCTGCCGCCGCTGACCGGTTTCGAGAACCACCAGGGCGTCACGCACCTCGGCCCGTCGGCGCGGCCGTTCGCCCGCACCCGGATCGGCAAGGGCAATGGCACGGGGGACGGCACCGAAGGCGCCTTCAACGACACCGTGTTCGGTACGTACATGCACGGGCCCGTCCTGGCGCGCAACCCGCTGATCGCTGATCTGCTGCTGAAGCTGGCGCTCGACGTGAACGCGTTGCCTCCGGTGGACGACCGCTGGTACGAGGCGCTGCGCAACGAGCGGATTGCCTCTGCTACGGCCCAGCCCGCCTGAGCGTTCACCCCTGTCCCCTTTCGGGCGCTCTCGCGCCCATGTGAGCGGGGCTGTCCACCTGGCGGACGGCCCTTACGGTCAGCCCCCCGGGCGCCGATAAGGTACGGGCAATTCAGCCGGACGGTGCGGTCCGGTCATCGGCCCACGTTTGCAAAGGTATTCCGGGCGTATGCGTATTGGTGTCCTCACCTCCGGCGGCGACTGTCCCGGTCTGAACGCCGTGATCCGTTCGGTCGTGCACCGTGCCGTCGTCGACCACGGCGACGAGGTCATCGGCTTCCACGACGGGTGGAAGGGTCTGCTCGAGTGCGACTACCGCAAGCTGGACCTGGACGCGGTGGGCGGCATCCTCGCCCGCGGCGGCACCATCCTCGGCTCCTCCCGGGTGCAGCCCGCGCATCTGCGTGACGGTGTCGAGCGCGCGAAGGGGCACGTCGCCGACCTCGGTCTCGACGCGATCATTCCCATCGGCGGCGAGGGCACGCTCAAGGCGGCCCGGCTGCTGTCCGACGGCGGCCTGCCGATCGTCGGCGTACCGAAGACCATCGACAACGACATCGCCGTCACCGACGTGACGTTCGGCTTCGACACCGCCGTCGGGGTCGCCACCGAGGCCCTCGACCGGCTGAAGACGACCGCCGAGTCGCACCAGCGGGTGCTGATCGTGGAGGTCATGGGCCGGCACACCGGCTGGATCGCGCTGCACTCCGGCATGGCCGCAGGCGCCCACGCGGTCGTCGTGCCCGAGCGGCCGTTCGACATCGACGAGCTGACCAAGAAGGTCGGCGAGCGGTTCGAGGCAGGCAAGAAGTTCGCCATCGTCGTCGTCGCCGAGGGCGCCAAGCCCCGGGCCGGCTCGATGGAGTACGACGAGGGCGGCAAGGACGTCTACGGTCACGAGCGCTTCGCGGGGATCGCGCGCCAGCTCTCCATCGAGCTCGAGCAGCGCCTCGGCAAGGAGGCGCGTCCGGTGATCCTCGGCCACGTGCAGCGCGGCGGCACGCCCACCGCGTACGACCGGGTGCTGGCGACGCGGTTCGGCTGGCACGCCGTGGAGGCCGTGCACCGGGGCGAGTTCGGGCACATGACCGCGCTGCGGGGCACCGACATCGTGATGGTGTCGCTCGCCGAGGCCGTCGAGACGCTGAAGACGGTGCCGGCGGAGCGGTACGCCGAGGCGGAGTGCGTGCTCTAGCGTCCGCTTCCCCGGTTTCTTCAGTTGTTCTCTGAAGTGAGCTGCCCCCGGCCGCAACCGCGGCCGGGGGCAGCTCTAGTCTGGTGGCGCACAATCCGTACGAAACGAGCAACAGGAGCCGGCGGATGGATCACAGCGGGCACGGCATGAACATGGATCTGCCGCCGTTCACGCTGGGGCGCGGCCTCGAATGGTCCGCCGACCCCTTCTTCCTCGTCGGCTGCCTCCTGGCGCTCGCCCTCTACGGGTGGGGCGTCGTCCGGCTCGGGCGCCGCGGCGACTCCTGGCCCGTGACGCGGACCATCGCGTTCGTCGTGGGTGTCCTCACCATCGGCCTCGTGATGTGCACCAAGCTGAACGACTACGGGATGGTCATGTTCAGCGTGCACATGGTGCAGCACATGGTCATCAGCATGCTGTCGCCGATCCTGCTGCTCATGGGCGCCCCGATCACGCTCGCGCTGCGGGCACTGCCGGTGGCGGCGCGGCGTGGCCGCAAGGGACCGCGCGAGTTGCTGTTGATGCTGCTGCACAGTCGCTACATGCGGATCATCACGCATGCGGCGTTCACGATCCCGCTCTTCATCGCGAGCCTGTACGCGCTCTACTTCACCCCGCTGTTCGACTTCCTCATGGGGTCGAAGGCCGGGCACCTCGCGATGATGGTGCACTTCCTCGCCGTGGGCCTGGTGTTCTTCTGGCCGATCATGGGTGTGGACCCGGGCCCGAACCGCCCCGGCTATGTGATGCGGATGCTGGAACTGTTCGCGGGCATGCCCTTCCACGCCTTCTTCGGGATCGCGCTGATGATGGCCAGCGCGCCGATGGTCGGCACGTTCGACAACCCGCCCGCCTCGCTCGGCATCGATCCGCTCTCCGACCAGGTGGCGGCGGGCGGCATCGCGTGGGCGTTCAGCGAGGTGCCGTCGGTCCTGGTGCTGCTGGCGCTGCTCCTTCAGTGGAAGAAGTCCGAGGACCGGCAGGCCCGCCGCAAGGACAGGGCCGCGGACCGGGACGGCGACAAGGAGCTGACGGCGTACAACGCCTACCTGGCCTCGCTGAACGCGCGCGGACAGTAGCGCCACCGCCCCCTCACGGGTGACTATGGCCTTCTGGCCGCGGTTCGGGCGCCGCACATCGCCGTACGGCGCCCTGGCTGCCGGGAGGAGCGTGCCTGATGCCCGGATCCACGAAGACGATGGGCGTGTTCACCGTGGGCGGCCTGGTGGCCGTCACCGCCTACACGGTGGCGCTCGGCAGCAACGGCTGGCTGTGGTTCGGCTGGGTCGTGCTCGGACTGATCACGGTGGCGATGGTGGCCTCACGCAGCGCCTGACCCCGGCCGGGACGGTCCTGGGCGAAGCCACCGCATGGCCGGACAAGGCTTGATCGGGCTCTCGCGCGCGGGCGCCCACTTGCGATTGACTACAGTGCGCACGCACCCCGTCCGAGCTGTTGACGCGGTTCACGGGCTCAACGCGCTGTAGAAGCTGTTCATGGGGGAAGGCGACCGGCATGTTCTACCGACTTCTCAAGTACGTGATCCTGGGGCCGCTGCTGCGGCTGATGTTCCGGCCACGGATCGAGGGTCTGGAGCACATCCCGGACTCCGGTGCCGCGATCGTCGCGGGCAATCACCTGTCGTTCTCCGACCACTTCCTGATGCCGGCGATCATCAAGCGGCGGATCACGTTCCTGGCGAAGGCCGAGTACTTCACCGGGCCGGGCATCAAAGGGCGCCTGACGGCCGCCTTCTTCCGCAGCGCGGGCCAGATCCCGGTCGACCGCTCGGGCAAGGAGGCGGGGCAGGCCGCGATCCGTGAGGGGCTCGGGGTGCTGCGCCGCGGCGAGCTGCTCGGCATCTATCCGGAGGGCACGCGCTCGCACGACGGGCGGCTCTACAAGGGCAAGGTCGGCGTCGCCGCGATGGCTCTGAAGGCGCAGGTCCCGGTGGTCCCGTGCGCGATGATCGGCACGTTCGAGGCGCAGCCTCCCGGCCGGAAGATCCCGAAGATGCGGCGGGTGACGATCCGGTTCGGCGCGCCGCTGGAGTTCTCCCGGTACGCGGGGATGGACGACGAGAAGGCGATCCTGCGCGCCGTCACCGACGAGATCATGTACGCCATCCTCGAACTGTCCGGGCAGGAGTACGTCGACAAGTACGCGGCGCTCGTGAAGGCGGAGGCCGAGGAGGCGACGGCGCGGAGGTTCCCGAGGATGCCGCTGAGCTGACTTCTTTGCGCTGAGCAGAATCCGCTGGGGCCGCCGGGTGGATCGACGTACGGTCCGCTCATGAAGACGGCTTTGGTGATCGGTGGAGCGGGGCAGATCGGGCGACCTTCGGTGCGGGCGCTCGCGCGGGACGGCTGGGAGGTGACGGCGGCCTCGCGGCGCGGCGGCCGGGACGCGGCGTGGCCCGACGAGGTGCGGTCGGTACGGCTCGACAGGGACGACGACGCGGCGCTCGCCGAGCTGGTCGGTGACGGGGTCGACCTGGTCGTGGACCTGGTGGCGTTCAACCGGCCGCACGGGCTGCAGCTCGCGGGGCTCGCGGACCGGATCGGTTCGGCGGTCGTGATCTCCAGTGGCGCCGTGTACGAGGACGAGTGGGGGCGCAGCTTCGACACGCAGGAGGAGCCGGACGGGAAGCCGCGCTTCCCGGTGCCGGTGCCGGAGACGTGGCGGACCGTCGCGGCGGGCGACGGGACGTACGGGACGCGGAAGATACAGCTGGAGCAGGATCTGCTGGCGCTCGCGGAGAAGCTGCCGACGACGCTGCTGCGGGCGAGCGCGGTGTACGGCCCGCACTGCCGCACGCCCCGCGAGCTGTACTTCGTGAAGCGCAACCTCGACGGGCGGCGCACGCGCGTGCTCGCGTACGGCGGGGAGAGCCGCTTCCACCCGGTGAGCGTGCACAACCTGGCGGAGCTGGTGCGGCTCGCGGCGGCCCGGCCGGGTTCGCGGGTGCTCAACGGCTCGGACCCGGACAGCCCGACCGTCGCCGAGATCGGCGCGATGATCGACACGCTGATGGGCGTGGAGACGGAGACCGTCCTCGTGGACGGGCCGCCGCCGGTGCCGACGGTCGGGGACACTCCGTGGTCGCTGCCGTATCCGTTCGTCTTCGACATGTCGGCCGCGGAGCGGGAGTTGGGGTACCGGCCCGTCACGTCGTACGCCGGGGCGCTCCCGGAGACGGTGGACTGGCTGGCCGAGCGGCTGCGGCAGCAGGACTGGGTGGACGGCTTCCCGACGATGGTGGCGAACTACACGACCGGCCTCTTCGACTACGCGGCCGAGGACGCCTGGCTGGCCTCGCGGGACTGACCACGTGAACAGGCCCGGCCCTCGCGTAGGCGGGGCCGGGCCTGCTGTTCCGTGCGTGCTCAGGCGGGCGTCACGGCTTCGGGGTGGCGTGCGGGGCGCACGTCACGTCCTTGCTGTCGGTCTTGCCGGTGAGCAGGTAGGTGTCGACACGGTCGTTGACGCAGGGGTTGGTCAGACCGGTGACACCGTGGGAGCCCGCGTCCTTCTCGGTGATCAGGCGGGAGCCCTTGAAGCGCTTGTGCAGCTCGACGGCGCCCTCGTAGGGGGTGGCGGCGTCACGCGTGGACTGCACGATCAGGACGGACGGCAGACCCTTGCCGGTCTTGACGTCGATCGGCGTCTGCTGCTTGGTCTTCCAGGTGGCGCAGGGCAGGTTCATCCACGCGTTGGCCCACGTCATGAACGGGTAGTCCTTGTTGAGCCGCGTGTTGTCCTTGTCCCACTTCTGCCAGCTGGTGGGCCACTTGGCGTCGGCGCACTCGACCGCGGTGTAGACCGCGTTGCTGTTCTCCGAGGCCGCGTTGCCCGCGGTGTCGGAGAGGTCGGGGGCGATGGCGTCGACCAGGGCCTGCGTGTCGCCGGCGACGTACTTGCTCCACGTCTGGGCGACGGGCGCCCACGACGAGTCGTAGTACGGCGCGCTCTGGAAGAAGCCGATGAGCTCGGCCGGGCCGACGACTCCGCCGAGGGGGCTCTTCTTGGCGGCGGCGCGCAGGGTCAGCCACTGCTGCTGCACCTGGGCGCGCGTGGTGCCGAGGTGGTACGTGGCGTCGTTCTTCGCGACCCAGTCCTGCCAGTCCTTCCAGCGGCCCTCGAAGGCGATGTCCTGGTTGAGGTTGGCCTCGTACCAGATGTTGTCCTTGGCCGGGTTGACGACGCTGTCCACGACGATGCGGCGGACGTGGCCCGGGAAGAGCGTGCCGTAGACGGCGCCCAGGTAGGTGCCGTAGGAGACGCCCAGGTAGTTGAGCTTCTTGTCACCGAGGGCGGCACGGATGACGTCGAGGTCGCGCGCGGTGTTCGGCGTCGTCATCTGCGGCAGCATCTCGCCGCTGCGCTCGTAGCAGCCGTCCGCGTACTCCTTGGCGAGCTTGCGCTGGGCGCGCTTGTCCGCCTCGCTGTCCGGGACCGGGTCGGCCTTGGGAGCCTTGACGAACTCCTGCGGGTCGATGCAGGAGATCGGCGCCGAGTGGCCCACACCGCGCGGGTCGAAGCCGACGAAGTCGTACGCCTTCGAGGTCTTCGTCCAGAGCGGGTTCTTGGTGGTGACCCGGGTCGGGAAGCGCATGCCGGAGCCGCCGGGGCCGCCCGGGTTGTAGACGAGGGAGCCCTGGCGCTCGCTCTTCGTGCCCGTGGAGGCGGCGCGGTTCACGGCGAGCTTGATCTGCTTGCCGTACGGCTTCGCGTAGTCGAGCGGAACGGTGACCCAGCCGCACTGGATGGGCGCTGCGAAGCCCCAGTCGGCAGGGCAGTCCTTCCAGTCGACGCCCTTCTTGTCGGCACGGGCCGCGGCGATGGCGGCACCCTTCGCCGCACGGTCCTGGCTGTGGCCGGCCGTCGTGCGCTGCTCGGCGTTGGCGGCGGGGGCGGTGACCGCTCCCGCTATCAGCGCGGCGGCGGCGAACGCGCCGGCGGAGCCGATCACGGCCTTCCGGCTGCCGCGACTCGCCTGTCGAGTCCGTCTCAAGTGAGGCCTCCCGCACATCGATGCGATCGTTACTTCGATCGTGTTGCCGATCGGTACGCGGATCCTGTCGCGTGGGGGTCCCCGACAACAGAGATGACGGACGTTCTTTACCAATCCGATAAACGGTATAACCCGTCCCGGTGAGCGGTCAGACCAGCCGGTCCAGGGCCGCGTCCAGGATTCGGCGCAGTCGCAGCGCGTCGAGGGCGACCGCGGTGACCAGCACTGCGGGGCCCGCGAGGGGGGTGAGCGCGGCGGTGCCGTCCGCGTCGAGCACGGTAGCGGACGGCCGGTCGATGGAGAACTCCGGGCGCACGACGACGAGTTGACCCAGGGCACGGTGCCCGGCCAGCACCGCGGGTCCGTCCCAGCCGCCGGGGGCGCCGGGGCCGCAGGCGAGTTCCTGGTCCAGCAGCGGCCGGCCGGCGCGGTACAACGTCAGGCGACTGGTGAGCCGGCCCGGCTGCTCGCCCACTCGGCCGAGGACCTGCTCCTCGCGGAGCACGAGGCGGGCGCCGGGGGCGAGGTCGGCACGTGTGGTGACGCGCAGGTCGCTGCCGTTCGCCGAGATCAGCTGTTCCGGCAGCCAGTCCATTCGGGCGCCGTCGGCGACGGTGAGCCGGACGTCGTAGCGGGCCTCGTCCTTGACCTGGCCCGGCAGGGCGAGCGTGGCCGCGACGGAGCCGATGTGCAGGTGTGCTCCCTGCTCCGCGCGGGCCTCGACGGTGAAGTGGTCGCCGCCGAGGGGGCCGCTCATGGCGCCGACGAGCATGACGCGGGCCTCGGATCCGGCGGCCCGGACACGACGGACCGCGAACGAACCCTCGCTCTCCAGTACGGGCAGGGCGGTGCCACCGCGGCCGTCGTCGCGTGCGGCGACGCGGGCGGTGGAACGAACGCCCGCTCGGGCCGTGGAACGGCCCCTTCCGGCGGTGGAACGAGCGTCCGTTCCGGCTGTGGAACGAACGTCCGCTCGCGAACCGCCGTGTTCGCTCACGCGGTCCATGCGGCGTACTGCTCCCGCACCCAGGCCGCGACATCGCCGACGCCGGCCTCGGAGCGCAACGACTGCAGCACGACGGGCAGTTCGCCGCGTGCCTCCTTGGCGTCGGCGGACATCCGGGCGAGGTCGGAGCCGACGTAGGGGGCCAGGTCGGTCTTGTTGATGACGAGGAGGTCGGCGGTGGTGACGCCGGGCCCGCCCTTGCGCGGGATGTCGTCGCCGCCCGCGACGTCGATGACGAAGATCTGCGCGTCGACGAGGCCCTTGGAGAAGGTCGCGGTGAGGTTGTCGCCGCCGGACTCGACGAGGATCAGATCGAGCGGCCCGACCCCCTCACCGGACAACCCGGACTCCAGGTCCTCGACGGCTTCGAGGTTGGCGGAGATGTCGTCGCGGATCGCGGTGTGCGGGCAGGCGCCGGTCTCCACGGCGACGATCCGCTCGGGCGGCAGCACGGCCTCGCGCAGCAGGAACTCGGCGTCCTCCCGCGTGTAGATGTCGTTTGTGACGACGGCGAGGGAGAGTTCGTCGCGCAGGGCGCGGCACAGCGCGGCGACGGTGGCCGTCTTGCCGGAGCCGACGGGGCCGCCGAGTCCGATGCGCAGGGCGCGGCGGGTGCCGTCGGGCCGGTGGGCGTCGGCGGAGACGGCGGCGGGGCCGTCGTGGGAGTGGTCGAGGTGCATGGTCTACGGCTCCGGTTCCAGTGGGTTCGGGGTGAGCAGGGCGGGCTCAGGGGCGGTACTCGCCCTATGACGTGCTCTTGACGTGCTTTTGACGTGCTCTGCGAGGCGCTCTGCACCGCGCTCTATGACGCGAACAGGCGCACCGGCCAGGCCGCGTGTGCCTCCGCGGCGATTTCGAGCAGCGGCGCGGACCCGGCGGGCAGCGCGTCGACGCCTTCGTAGACAGCCCGTCTCGCCGCGTCCACCGCGTCGCGCACGACGAGGTCGAGTTCGGGCGCGAGTCGCGCAAGAGCCCGCGTCGCGTCGAACGGGTCGAGGCTCAGCAGGCGCACGACGGCGGTCGCGGGCCCGCTGACACCTTCGTACGCGGAGCAGTACGCGGCGTCCTCGGGGCCGAGCCCGGCGGCGCGGGCGGTGAGGCCGAGCACGACAGGCTGGTGTGCTCCCTTGGGGAACTGCCCTGCCAGGGCGTCGAGTTCGGGGTGCGGCCAGGTGGCGCGGGCGGCTCGCATCAGCTGTCGGCCGAGCCTGCGCGCAGCCACGCGGAGGGCTTGCGACGGCGTGCGGGCGTCGGCCGCCGCGTCGAGTTCGGCGGGGTCGATGCCGAGCGCCGCCGCGGCGGCGAGCGCGGCCGCCACGCCACCGCTGGTGTGCAGGCGGCCCCGGCAGAACTCCTCCAGGCTCGCCGCGTCGGTGATGCGTCCCGCCTTGACCGCGGCCTCCGCCCCGCCGGAGTGGGCGTGCCCTCCTGCGGGGAAGCGGCCGTCGGCCAGGACGAGCAGTGCTGCGCGTGTCATGGCGTAGGCACTCAGAACAGGAAGTACCGCTGGGCGAGCGGCAGTTCGGCGGCGGGGGCGGGTTCGACGAGTTCGCCGTCGATGGTCACGGCGAACGAGTCGGGGGCGACCTCGACGCGCGGCAGGGCGTCGTTGTTCCGCATGTCGGCCTTGGTGCGGCCGCGGGTCGAGCGGATCGGAACGAACGTTCGCCCAAGTCCGAGGCGTTCCGGAAGTCCGTCCTCGAGGGCCCATTCGCTGGTGAAGTTGAACGAGTTGGCCGCGGGCGCCCTGCCGTGCGCGCCGAACATCCGGCGCGGCAGCACCGGTTGGGGCGTCGGGATGGAGGCGTTGGCGTCGCCCATCTGCGCGTACGCGATCTGCCCGCCCTTGATGACGACCTGCGGCTTCACGCCGAAGAACTTCGGGTCCCACAGCACCAGGTCGGCGAGCTTGCCGGTCTCGACGGAGCCGACCTCGTGCTCGATGCCCTGCGCGATCGCCGCGTTGATCGTGTATTTGGCGACGTAGCGGCGGGCGCGCTGATTGTCGGCACGAGTGTCGCCGGACAGCAGGCCGCGGCGGCGCTTCATGACGTGGGCGGTCTGCCAGGTGCGCATGATGACCTCGCCGATGCGGCCCATGGCCTGCGAGTCCGACGACATGATCGAGATGGCGCCCATGTCGTGCAGGATGTCCTCGGCCGCGATGGTGGTGGGCCGGATGCGGGACTCGGCGAAGGCGAGGTCCTCGGGGACGGCGGGGTTGAGGTGGTGGCAGACCATCAGCATGTCGAGGTGTTCCTCGACGGTGTTGACGGTGTGCGGCCGGGTCGGGTTGGTGGAGCTCGGCAGCATGTTGGGCAGCTGCACGGCGGTGATCATGTCGGGTGCGTGACCGCCGCCGGCGCCCT
Organism: Streptomyces sp. NPDC050264; assembly: GCF_040655895.1. Taxonomy (NCBI): domain Bacteria; kingdom Bacillati; phylum Actinomycetota; class Actinomycetes; order Kitasatosporales; family Streptomycetaceae; genus Streptomyces; species Streptomyces sp. NPDC050264. The sequence goes on along the minus strand of NZ_JBFAKV010000008.1, from coordinate 160,866 downwards.
CGACGTGGAAGGCGTGCAGGGTACGGCCGCCGACGGCGTCGAAGGTGTCCTGGACGAAGCCGGCCTCGTTCAACGTGTCGGAGTGGACGGCGAGTTGGGCGCCGGATTCCTCGCACACGTCGAGGCAGGCCGAGATTACGGCCGGGGTGGCACCCCAGTCCTCGTGGATCTTGAACCCCAGGACGCCGGCGCGCAGCTGGTCCCGCATGGACTCCTTCGACATGGTGTTGCCCTTGCCGAGGAAGCCGATGTTGACCGGGCTGCCCTCCATCGCCTCGAACATCCGGGCGAGGTGCCAGGAGCCGGGTGTGATGGTGGTCGCCTTGCTGCCTTCGGCCGGCCCCGTACCACCGCCCACGAGGGTCGTCACACCCGAGGCGAGGGCCTCGTCGACGATGGTCGGCGAGACGAAGTGGATGTGGGTGTCGATGCCACCAGCGGTGACGATCTTGCCGTTGCCCGCGAGGACTTCGGTCTCCGGACCGATGACGAGGTCCGGGTGGACGCCGTCCATCGTGTCGGGGTTGCCGGACTTGCCGATGCCGGTGATCCGGCCGTCGCGGATGCCGATGTCGGCCTTGACGATGCCCCAGTGGTCGACGATCAGGGCGCCGGTGATGACGGTGTCGGGAGTGCCTTCGGCGCGGGTGACCCGCGACTGGCCCATGGACTCGCGGATGACCTTGCCGCCGCCGAAGACGGATTCGTCGCCGGAGCGGCCGGGGCCGCCCGAGCGGTCCTCCTCGATCTCGACGAACAGGTCGGTGTCGGCGAGACGGACCCGGTCACCGGTGGTGGGGCCGAAGAGATCGGCGTAGGCGGCGCGGGACAGTTCAGGCATCGAGGGCACCTCCGGTCTCGCCGCGCAGGCCGGGGACGACCCGGTTGCCCCCGAGGGGGACGAGTCCGACGTCGACGGGGATGCCGGGTTCAAAACGAACGGCTGTTCCGGCGGCGATGTCGAGCCGGCGGCCGCGGGCGGCGGCGCGGTCGAAGTCCAGACCGGGGTTGGCCTCGGCGAAGTGGTAATGGGAGCCGACCTGGACGGGCCGGTCCGCGGCGTTGAGCACCGTCATACGTATGACGTCGCGGCCCTCGTTGTAGACGACCGGTTCGTCGGCGAAGAGGATCTCTCCGGGAATCATGGCTGCCGCTCCCCCGTCAGACGATCGGCTCGTGGACGGTGACGAGCTTGGTGCCGTCCGGGAAGGTCGCCTCGACCTGGACGTCGTGGATCATCTCGGGGATGCCCTCCATGACGTCCTCGCGGGTGAGCAACGTGCGCCCGGACGACATGAGTTCGGCGACGGTGCGGCCGTCGCGGGCGCCCTCGAGGACGTGCGAGGTGATCAGGGCGACCGCCTCGGGGTGATTGAGCTTCAGCCCCCTGGCCCGGCGCTTGGCGGCCACGTCGGCGGCCACATGGATGAGCAGTCTCTCCTGCTCGTGCGGGGTCAGTTGCACGCGTCCCACCTCACAGTTTTCGCTCCAGGCCGTGCGGGGCCCGGCTGCCGCGGCCACCGCGACGGGTATAGATGTAACACACAAGAAGTGCGCTCGATCTTGCGCACCCCGGTTACCAAAACCCCTGGTGACGTGCGGCGCAGGCTAGTTGGGCGGAGTTTCAACGAGGTTAACCGTCGCTTGACCGCGGCATTGCCGTCAGCTGACCTCGCCCATACTCATGAGGCCGCGCAGTCCGATCTGCAGCGTGGCGACGGGTACCTCGCCGAAGAGCGCCTGCTGGGTGAGGAATCCCTGGGTCGCGGCGATCATCGTGCGAGCGACGGCATCCGGGTCGGCGTCGGCGCGCATCATCCCGGCCTCCTGGTACCCCCTGACGATCGCGCCCCAGACGGCCCGGACCTTGTCGAACCCGTCCCGGATCACCTTGGCGAGGTCGTCGTCGCGCAGCGTCTCGGTCCACACCTGCACCACAAGGCGCGGAAAGCAGGATGACCCGTCGACCCGCAGGACCGGACGCTCCCGCCGCAACTCCCCTATGACCGCGCCGATCAGCTCGTACGGCGGCGGGGGCGGCGCCTGCCGACCGACCCTCTCGAACGCGGTCCGCACGTCGTCCAGTACCTCCGTGACGACGGCGTGGATCAGCTCGTCCTTGCCGCGGAAGTAGCGGTAGACCGCGCCGGCCGAGAGGTTCACCTCTTTCAGGACGTCCTGCATTGACGTGGCGTGGAAGCCGTTGCGTGCGAAGCAGCGAGCTGCGCCGTCCAGGATTTGGCGGCGGCGGGCTTCAAGGTGCTCTTGGGATACGCGAGCCATGGCCGTCAAAGTAGAAGGAACCTTCCTTTTTGACAAGACCGCGCGAGATCAGGGCATTTAGCGGCATTTCAGCCACGCCATGCGGTCTGGCGCCATGACCCGGAAGGAGCGGCTGAGCGCACAGAACGCGCAGAACGCGGCAGGGCGCGGCGGGCGCGGTCGGGGCTCAGTTGCCGCAGCAGGCCGTGACGGAGCAGCGCGAGGCGCCCGACACCGTCAGGGTGACGACGGTCGACGTGGTGTCCGGGGTCGCCGCCAACTCGCGTGCTTTCACCTTGAGTTCGAGTGGGCCGCTCCCCACCGGGCGCAGGCGCAGCCCCGCTGGAGCCGACCTACGTACGCGCGGGCACCGCCTTAGCGGACATCCGGGCCGCGATGTTCCGCGGCGATGCCGAACCGCCGGCGTTCGCCCGGAGCGGACCCCAGGGAGCCGACGCGGGAGACGGAGCTGATCATCGGGTCCTCCGCGGAGTCGGCCGCGGGCTTGCCGAGCGCTTCGAGTCGTTCCAGGTCAGCGGCGGAGACAAGGCCGATGAGCGGCTTGCCGTGCCGGGTGACGACGACCCGCTCCCCGCCGTACACCACGCGGTTGATCAAGTCGGCGAACTCGGCGCGGGCTTGCGTCACCGGAATCTCGTAGGCCATGCTCCCCATCGTACGTCATGTACGTCCTGTACATTTTTTACAGAGCCATGAACACAGGAGGCGCGAGCACCATGACCCGTCCGTCCGGCCGTTACGTCCTGCCCGAGTTCACGGAGCGCACGACGTCGGGGCACCGCACGCTCGATCCGTACTCGAAGCTTTTGGAGGAGCGCATCGTCTTTCTCGGGACACCGATCGACGACACGTCCGCCAACGACGTGATGGCGCAGTTCATGCACCTCGAATACACGGCGCCGGACCAGGACATCTCGCTGTACATCAACTCCCCCGGCGGCTCGTTCAGCGCGATGACGGCGATCTACGACACGATGCGGTACGTCAGTTGCGAGGTGGAGACGACCTGCCTGGGGCAGGCCGCGTCCGTGGCCGCGGTGCTGCTCGCCGCCGGGGCGCCGGGCAAGCGGATGATGCTGCCCGGCGCGCGCGTGCTGCTCGACCAGCCCGCGCTGCCCGGGCCGGCGCAGGGCCAGCCCACCGATATGGAGATCCAGGCGCGCGAACTGGCGCGTATGCGTGAGCAGTTGGAGGAGATGCTCGCGCGGCACTCGGGGCGGGAGAAGGACCAGGTCGGCCGGGACATCGAGCGGGACACCGTGCTCGATGCCCACCAGACCCTGGAATACGGCCTGGTGGACCACGTGCTGCGGAGCCGCAAGACCACGCTCGGCACGCAGGGTGCGAGGTGACGTGCCGATGTATCCACCCCAACCGCCACCGCTGCCCGCGCTGACCCGCGCCGAGTGCGAACTGATCGACAGCTATCTGGCGGTCGTCGATCTGGTCGCGCGGATCAATCCGGCGCGCGGCGACCACACCTACCGGGGGCTGCGGGCGGCCCAGGCGCTCGTCAGTCGGGCGTCGGCGTTGCGGGACGCCCTGGAGCTGATGCACCGACGGGGTGAGAGCGAGGTGCACGCGGCAACCCTGACGCGGGCTCTGCGCGTCCTTGACGGCGAAAGGCGAACGCAGAGAGTCGCTTTGCCACCAGAAACGGTCACTTGAAGTCGCAGCTCGCGCGAACTGTCTGCACTCGGGCCGAAACGGCCCAGATGGTGTACCACCGGATGGCCTAGACAGTCGTACTTCATCAAGACTGTCGGAGTTGCGCTCCGACGGTACGCAGATGCCGGAATATCGCGTTCCGCCCCTGGTGCGAGCGTGGTCGGGTGTCGCGGGCGCGGCCCGGACGCGGCACTGTCCACCTGAACGGGCCAAGCGTGAGCAGCCTCACTTACCGCCGGTTCAACTCGGTTTCGGCTCCACATGTGAGTGAAGATCCCTTCCGACGACAAGCCCCCGCCGCCGCGGCGGGGCGGTCCGTGCGGACGCCGAGTCCTGCCGCCGTGCGGATGCCAGGTCGACAGAAGTGCATCGGCAGGAGTGGAGGACCCAGGTACGACGGGCCGCCGGCCCACCTCGACGGAGGTGGTGCCCGAGGGGCCCTTGGGGTGAAGCCGCACCATGCGGCCGGGCATCTTCGCCTGCCCGAACCCGACAGGTCACCCTTCACAGGCGGCTGACGAAGGGTTGCGCATGACTGCGCTCAATCGTGTTCCCTCGCTGCTGACCCGCGCCGGCACCGCGTCGGTCCTGACCCTCGCTGTCGCAGGAGCCGGCCTCATGGTCCCCGGCGCCGCGACCGAGGCGTCGGCGGCAGCGGCCTCGACCAAGGCACTGAAGGTCGCGGCCTCCAAGAAGGGATCGCCGTACAGGTGGGGCGCCACGGGCCCGCACCGGTTCGACTGCTCGGGCCTGACGCTCTACTCGTTCAAGCGGGCGGGCAAGAAGCTGCCCCGCACCGCCGCGCAGCAGTACAACAAGACCCGCCATGTCTCCTCGTCGCACCGCAAAACGGGTGACCTCGTGTTCTTCCACTCGGGCCGGAGCGTCTACCACGTCGGCATCTACGCCGGGAAGGGACGGATCTGGCACTCGCCGAAGACCGGCGCAGTGGTGCGACTCGAGAAGATCTGGACGCGGAGCGTCTGGTACGGCCGGGTGCGCTGACCCCGCCGCACGGAGCGGCCCGTGGGGACGAGGCCGGGCGCCAGGCCCGTCCCCACGCGGCCTCTCACGCGATCAGCGGCTCCAGGAGGAGGACCAGGGCCAGGAGCACCAGCGCGCTCCCGGTGACCGCCTCCACGGCGCGTGCTGTGCGCGGCCTGCGCAGCCACCGGCCGAGCCGGTCCACGAGCAGGGCCACGGCCGGGAACCAGAGCAGCGCGAGCGCCACGACGATCGCCGAAAGAACGGCCGTTCGCGGGAGGGCGGGGCTGCCCGCGGGCACGAACTGCGGCAGCACGCTCAGGAACGTGATCGGTGCCTTCGGATTGAGCGTGTTGGTCAGGAAGCCCTGTCGCAGCGCGCCGCCGGCCGGGCCCCGCTCCGGGCCGGCTCCGTCGTCGGCCCGCTCCGCCAGGGGGCGCAGCGCCGACTGCAGCGTCCTCGCGCCCAGGTAGAGGACGTACGCACCGCCCGCGAGCCGGAGGGCGCCGAACAGGGCGGGTACGGCGGTGAGGACCGCGGCGAGGCCCGCGACGGCGAGCGCGGTGTGGACGAGCAGACCGCCGGCGACTCCGAGGGCGCAGGCGACTCCGGCGCGGCGCGAGATCATGGAGTTGCGCACGACGACCGTGAAGTCCGCGCCGGGCAGGGCCACCATGCCCGCGGCGACGCCGGTGAAGGCGACCAGTTGAGCGTCCATGCGCACCAGCCTGCCCGAGCCGGACCTTCAGCAGGTATGTGCAATATTCTGGGTCTGCCTAAAGCAGTGCTTAAGGCCGGAGGCCGCGGACGCACGGGTCCTGTGTGCTCCGTACGGCGTCGGAGGCGTTCGATGTACGACCCGACGCGGCTCGCCGCGCTGGTGGCGGTCTCCGAGGCCGGTTCCATCACCCGGGCGGCCCAACGCCTCGGATATACGGTCCCCGCGCTGTCGCAGCAGCTCGCGAAGTTGGAGCGGGAGACCGGGACGGCGCTGCTTGTGCGGCATCACCGGGGCGCCCGGCTGACGGGGGCCGGCGAGGTGCTGGTGGAGACGGCGCGGCGGGTGCTCGACGAGATGGCGCGGGCCCGGCACGAGCTGGCACGGCTCGCGGGCCTGTCGGGCGGCCGGCTGCGGCTCGGTACGTTCACGACGGCGGGGATGCATCTGCTGCCGCCGGCGCTGACCGCGTTCCGCAGGGCGCATCCGGATGTGGAGTTGACGGTCGCCGGGTACGAGCCGCCGCTGGGGGTCGCCGCGGTGGCCGCGGGCACCATTGATGTGGCGCTCACCCACACGTATGCGCCCTCCGACCCGGTGGCCGTACCGTCGTCCGTGGTCCAGGAGCCCGTGCTCGTGGAGGAGTTGGTGCTGGTGACGGCGCCCGGGCAGGCGCTGACGGCCGGGACCGCAGGGGCGACGCGGCTGCCGCCGGCCGAGCTGGCGGGCCAGCCGCTGATCAGCATGGCGCCGACCCATCCGCCGCGACAGGGTGTCGAGGCGGCGCTTGCGCGGGCCGGGGCGACACCGTCGGTGCGGGTGGAGACGCCGAGTTATGCCCTGGTGTGCGCGCTGGTGAGTGCCGGGCTCGGGGTGGCGGTGGTGCCGGAGATGGTGGCGCGGATGTCCGCGACGCCGCTCGGCGTACGGCTCCTCGATCCGGGAGATCTGCGGCGGACGGTGTCGGTGGTGCACCGGGCGGACGACACGAACCCGGCGGTCGACAGTTTCCGGGCGCTCCTGCGCGGGGCGTTCGGCCGCTCGTCCAACTGACGGGTCGTCAACATGCGGTGGCTGGGGGCTCGTTGCCGCCCTTCGCTCTGGTGAGCCACGGCAGGGCGATCCACACGGTCTTGCCGCCCTCCGGGGTCGGCGAGACCGAGAGGCGTCCGCCGCACTCGGCGGTGAGACAGCGGATGATCACCATGCCGCGTCCGTTGTCCTGCTGGACGGCGGCGGGCAGGCGCTTGGGGTAGCGGGGGTGGCTGTCGGTGACGCCGATGCGCAGGCGCTCGTCGCGCTCGAGTGTCACGTCGACGGTGAAGGTGGGCGACATTCCCAGGGTGTGCTGCACGGCGTTCGTCGCGAGTTCCGAGACGATCAGGCGGACGGTGTCGGCCTCTTCGGTGTCCCCCGGCATGCCCCACTCCGCGAGTACGCGACTCACGTACCGGCGGGCCGTGGAGACCGAGGCGGGTTCGCTCGGCAGTGTGACGGATGCTTCCTGGTGGTCTGCCATGGCGACGTCGTCCCTTTCCCACCGGGGCCGCGCCTGTCGACTCTGGCGGATCGCTGGCGTGCGGTCTCCGACTTCTGCTTCGCGCCAGAGTGCCACTTGAAGGCCCTTCCGTACTGCCGATCCTCCAAGATATGCATATATCTGTCGCTCGAAGCGGTGAACTCTGCGACGAGAGACCGTATTTGGGCGAGCGCACGCCGCTTCCTCTACCGTCTGATCAGGAACCGCTTCGCATGGGCCGGAAAGGAGCCCGGCCCAGCGGCCCGAGGACGTTGAGGAGTCAGCATGAAGTACGGTCCCGCGGTCCGCCGTCGCAAACTCGGCGCCGAACTGCGCGCGTTGCGGGTCCAGGCCGGACTGACCAGTGGCCAGGCGGCCCGACTGGTCGGCTGGCACCAGTCGAAGGTGAGCCGGATCGAGACAGGACGCAGTGGCGTGAAGGCATCGGACGTGCTGCGCCTGTTGGACGCGTTCGAGACGAAGGACCCGCGGCAGCGGGAACTCGTGATAGCGCTGGCGGGCGCGGAGGAGACGGGCGGGCAGCATTGGTGGCACGCCTATCGGGGGCTTCTGCCCCCGTCCTACCGCGATTTCATCAGCCTGGAGTCACAGGCCTGCCGGATCCGGACGCTGGAGACGAGCGTGGTGCCGGGGCTGCTGCAGACGCCGGAGTACGCGCGGGCGGTGACCCGCTCGGTGCTGGTCGGGACCCCGGACCGGCACATCGAGGCGCTGGTGGAGGTGCGGCTCGCGCGGCAGGACGTGCTGCGGGCGCAGCCGCCGCTGCAGCTGACCGCGGTGCTCGACGAAGGGGTGTTACGGCGCGAGGTGGGCGGCACCGGCATCCTGCGGCGACAGTTGGCACACCTGGCAGAGGCGGCACAGATGCCCCATGTCCGGATTCAGGTGCTTCCCTTCTCGGCGGGCGGCCACATCGGCCTCAGCGGCCCTTTCGTAGTGTTCTCATTTCCGAACACATCCGATCTGGATGTGGTTGTTCTCGACCATTTGACGAGTAGCCTCTACCTCGAGCGGAAAGAAGACCTCACGGCATACACCGATGCCTTCGACGCTCTTCTCCTCCGTGCACTTTCACCCGAGGACTCGTTGGAATTCATCGCACAGATCGCCGGGTAACCACGCGGACGAGGACGCCGACACCTCGCCACGGGCCGGCACTGCGTAAGGGGGCACCATGAATGCACTGCCTCGGTACGTTCCTTCCGTTCCTTCCAGCTCGTCGCTGCGCGGAGCTCGGTGGCGGCGCAGCAGCCGCAGCACCGGCGCCAACAACTGCGTCGAGACAGCCCCCCTGACATCGGGGCCCGCGTCCGGACTGTTCGCCGTCCGCGACTCCAAGAACACCGCGGGGCCCGCCCTGCTGTTCGCGCCCTCCGCCTGGGAGGGATTCGTCAACTCCCTTCGGTGAAGGCACCTTGGGGAGCACTGCGGCTGATCACCCTTACCGCCTCACCGAGTTGTTCGTCGGTGAGGTCGGCGCGGGCGGTCAGCCGCAGTCGCGAGATCCCGTCGGGCACGGACGGCGGACGGAAGCAGCCCACCGAGAGACCCGCCGCCCGGCAGTCCGCGGCCCAGCGCACCGCTTCGTCGGGCGAGGGTGCGCGCACCGACACGACCGCCGCGTCCGGCCGCACCGCCAACAGGCCTTCGCTGGTGAGAAGTTGATACAGGGTCGTCGCGACCTCGCGGGCCCGGTCCGCACGCCCCGGTTCGCGGCGCAGCAGCCGCAACGCGGCCAGTGCGGCGCCGGCTGCCGCCGGGGCGAGCCCGGTGTCGAAGATGAACGTGCGGGCCGCGTTCACGAGATGGTCGATGACGTGGGCCGGGCCGAGGACCGCGCCGCCCTGACTGCCGAAGGACTTGGAGAGGGTGACGGTGACGACGGTGTCCGGCTCTCCCGCCAGGCCCGCCGCCTGCGGGGCGCCCCGGCCGCCGGTCCCGAGCACGCCGAGCCCGTGCGCGTCGTCGACGATCAGTCCTGCCCCGAACTCCCGGCACACCAGGGCCAGTTCGGCGAGTGGCGCGCGGTCCCCGTCGACCGAGAAGACGGTGTCCGAGACGACGACGGCCGGCCCGTCGTGGGTGCCGAGCGCTTTGCGGACGGCGGCGGGGTCGGCGTGCGGCACGACCTGGGTGGCGCCGCGGGCCAGACGGCAGCCGTCGATGAGGGAGGCGTGGTTGGCCGCGTCGGACACGATCAGCGATCCGCGCGGGGCGAGCGCGGTGACCGCGGCGAGGTTCGCCGCGTAACCGGAGGAGAGGACGAGCGCGGCCTCGAATCCGCAGAACTCGGCCAGCTCCCGTTCGAGGCGGGCGTGCAGCTCGGTGGTGCCGGTGACCAGCCGGGAGCCGGTCGCCCCGCCTCCCCAGCGGCGGGCGGCCCCGGCCGCGCCCTCGACGACCTCGGGGTGGCGGGCCAGGCCCAGGTAGTCGTTGCTCGCGAGGTCGAGGAGCGGGGAGTCGGCCGGGCGGGGGCGCAGGGTGCGGACGAGTCCGGCGGCTTCGCGGGCGCGGCGCTCCTCGTCGAGCCAGCCGAACGCACGGGCGGGGGCAGTGGCCATGACTCCCTCTGTTTGTAGGTAACGCACAGACCCTAGTCGGGCCGCCACAGGGTCAGGGTGTGGCAATACCCACACGTCGAGCGCTGTCCTTTGTACGAAGTCTCCTTTCGCGGGGGTGTCCCGATAGGCGAGTATCTGACGCCATGGACCTGCTGAACACGCTGGTGGACAAGGGGCTTCGGCGCGCGCTGCCGAGCCGTGAAGAGGCGCTCGCCGTGCTGGCGACGTCGGACGACGACCTGCTCGACGTGGTGGCGGCGGCCGGGAAGGTGCGCCGCACGTGGTTCGGGCGCCGGGTCAAGCTCAACTATCTGGTGAACCTCAAGTCGGGGCTCTGCCCGGAGGACTGCTCGTACTGCTCGCAGCGCCTCGGCTCGAAGGCGGAGATCCTCAAGTACACGTGGCTGAAGCCCGACGAGGCCTCCAAGGCGGCGGCCGCCGGGGTCGCGGGCGGCGCCAAGCGGGTCTGCCTGGTGGCGAGCGGGCGCGGGCCGACCGACAAAGATGTGGACCGGGTCGCGAAGACGATCGACGCGATCAAGGCCGACAACGAGGACGTCGAGGTGTGTGCCTGTCTCGGTCTGCTCTCCGACGGGCAGGCGGAACGGCTGCGCGGGGCGGGCGCGGACGCGTACAACCACAACCTGAACACGTCCGAGGCGACGTACGGCGACATCACGACGACGCACACGTATGCGGACCGGGTCGACACCGTGCAGAAGGCGCACGCGGCCGGTCTCTCGGCCTGTTCCGGCCTGATCGCGGGCATGGGCGAGAGCGACGAGGATCTGGTCGACGTGGTGTTCGGTCTGCGTGAGCTGGACCCGGACTCGGTGCCGGTGAACTTCCTGATCCCCTTCGAGGGGACGCCGCTGGCCAAGGAGTGGAACCTCACCCCGCAGCGCTGCCTGCGGATTCTGGCCATGGTCCGCTTCGTCTGCCCGGACGTGGAGGTGCGGATCGCGGGCGGCCGCGAGGTGCATCTGCGCTCGATGCAGCCGCTGGCCCTGCACATCGCCAACTCCATCTTCCTGGGCGACTACTTGACGAGTGAGGGACAGGCGGGCCGGGCGGACCTGGAGATGATCGCGGACGCCGGGTTCGAGGTGGAGGGCGCCGACGAGGTGACCCTGCCCGAGCACCGGGGCGGCGGCTGCGGTTCCGTGTGCGCCTCCGACTCCGGCTCCGGTTCCGGGGGTGCTCCGGTCGAGGTGCCCGAGGCGCGTACCGATCTGGTGACCGTGCGCCGCCGGGGCGCGGGGACGGATGTCGCGCCCAATGCCTGACGCGCACCTGGACGAGCTGCTGGCGCTGGACCGGCAGCACGTCTGGCATCCGTACGGGCCCATGCCGGGCCGGCAGGAGCCCCTGGTCGTCGAGTCGGCGGCCGGGGTGCGGCTGCGGGTCGCCGGGCACGGCGAGCTGGTGGACGGCATGTCGTCGTGGTGGTCGGCGATCCACGGGTACAACCATCCGGTGCTCAATGACGCGGTGCGCGGCCAGTTGGAGCGGATGAGCCATGTGATGTTCGGCGGGCTCACGCACGAGCCCGCCGTCCGGCTCGCGAAGCGGCTTGTCGACATGTCCCCGGACGGCCTGGAGCACGTGTTCCTCGCCGACTCCGGATCGGTGTCGGTGGAGGTCGCCCTCAAGATGTGCCTGCAGTACTGGCGCTCGCTCGGCAGGCCCGGGAAGCGGCGGATGCTGACCTGGCGCGGCGGCTACCACGGTGACACCTGGCAGCCGATGTCCGTGTGCGACCCGGAGGGCGGGATGCACGGGTTGTGGGCGGGGGTGCTGCCGGAGCAGGTCTTCGCGGACGCTCCGCCGAGCACGTACGAGGAGTCGTACGCGGAGCGGTTGCGGGAGCTGATCGGCCGGCACGCGCACGAGCTGGCGGCCGTCGTGGTGGAGCCCGTGGTGCAGGGGGCGGGCGGGATGCGGTTCCACTCCCCCGCGTATCTGCGGGTGCTGCGGGAGGCGTGCGACGCGCACGACGTGTTGCTCGTGTTCGACGAGATCGCCACCGGGTTCGGGCGGACGGGAGCACTGTTCGCGGCCGAGCACGCGGCGGTGACACCGGATGTGATGTGTGTCGGCAAGGCGTTGACCGGCGGCTATCTGACGCTGGCGGCGACGCTGTGCACGGCACGCGTCGCCGACGGGATCTCGCGGGGCGAGGTGCCGGTGCTGGCGCACGGGCCGACGTTCATGGGTAATCCGCTGGCCGCGGCGGTGGCCTGCGCCTCGATCGACCTGCTGCTCGGCCAGGACTGGCGGGCGGAGGTCAAGCGCATCGAGGGCGGGCTGCGTGATGCTCTGTCAGATGCCGTGGACATTCCGGGAGTTCGCGAGGTGCGGGTGTTCGGCGCCATCGGTGTCGTGCAGTTGGACCACGAGGTGGACATGGCGGTGGCGACCCGGGCGGCGGTCGCGGAGGGTGTCTGGCTGCGTCCGTTCCGGGATCTCGTCTACACGATGCCGCCGTACATCACCGGTGCCGAGGATCTGGCACGGATCGGGCGCGCGGTGTGCGCGGCCGCGCGGGAGGGATGAGCGCTGTGAACGTGCTGGTGGTCACGGGGACCGGGACCGAGATCGGCAAGACGGTGACGACCGCCGCGGTGGCCGCCGCCGCGGTGCGGGCGGGGCGCTCGGTGGCTGTGCTCAAACCGGCGCAGACCGGTCTCGCGCCGGGCGAGCCCGGGGATGCCGACGACGTGGTGCGGCTCGCGGGGCCCGCGGTGACGCCCCTCGAACTGGGGCGGTATCCGGAGCCGCTGGCGCCGGGGACGGCCGCGGCGCGGGCCGGTCTCCCACCGGTACGGCCCGCTCAAGTCGCGGAGGCTGCAGAGAAGTTGGCGGCCTCGCACGATCTGGTGCTCGTCGAGGGCGCGGGCGGGCTGCTGGTGCACTTCGACGCGCGGGGCTCGACGCTCGCCGACGCGGCGCGGCTGCTCGGGGCGCCTGTTCTGGTCGTCGCGCAGGCGGGGCTCGGCACGCTGAACTCCGTACAGCTGACGGCCGAGGCGCTGCGGGCCCGGGGTCTCGTGCAGGCGGGCGTCGTCATCGGGAGCTGGCCGCGGGAGCCGGGGCTCGCGGAGCGGTGCAATGTCGGGGACCTGCCCAAAGTCGCGGGGGCCGCGCTCGTGGGGGCGGTGCCGGCCGGGGCCGGGGGCCTGGACGGGGCCGCGTTCCGGGCGCGGGCCGCTCGCTGGCTCGGGCCCGAGCTGGGCGGGACGTGGGACGGGGCGGAGTTCGCGCGGGGAGTCGGGTGACGCCGCGGGGCCGGTGGTGCGGCCGGTGCGCGGGGGCCGCACGGACACGGCGCGGCGCGCCGTAAATCCGTTCGTCGTCGCCCGGTCGCGGGAAGACTCGGCGTAAACAGTCGCCCCGGCCTAGGAGGTCCCATGGTGGACCGGATTCCGTCCCCTGCCAGGAAAGTGCGGCGGGCGTCGCACGACGCCGTGAGCCATCCCTTGTTCGCGCGGTACTACGCGCGGTTCAGCGAGCGCGCCGAACCCGCGATGGCGCCGGTGCGCAGCGAGTTGCTCGGCGGCCTCTCGGGCCGCGTCATCGAGGTCGGCGCGGGCAACGGGCTGAACTTCGCGTACTACCCGGGCACCGTCTCCGAGGTCGTCGCCATCGAACCGGAGCGCGCGCTGCGGCAGTTGGCCGTCGATGCGGCGGTGCGCGCCGAGGTGCCGGTGGATGTCGTGCCGGGGGCGGCGGAGGCCTTGCCGGTGAAGAGCGAGGGGTACGACGCGGTGGTGCTGTCCATCGTGCTGTGCAGCGTGCGCGACGTGTCCCGGACGCTCGCCGAGGTGCGCAGGGTGGTACGGCCGGGTGGCGAGGTGCGGTTCTTCGAGCATGTACGGGCGCCGAAGCGCGGCATGCGCAGCGTGCAGCGGGCGCTGGACCGGACCGTGTGGCCGCGACTGTTCGGGGGGTGCCATGTGGGGCGGGACACGCTGGGCGCGCTGCGGGACGCCGGGTTCGAACTGGGCGCATACCGGGAGCTGTCGATGCCGGAGCGGGGGCTTCGGCTGCCCACCTCGTACTGCGTGCTCGGCGTGGCGCGCCGGCCCGAACCTAGCGACGCGTAGCGGTCACTGGCTCCATTTGCGCAGCTCCTTCTCGATGTCGTGAACGCTCGCGCCACCGTCCTTGACCAGCCGGGCGAGCTCGCGGACCTGCTCCGGCGAGGTGCCCACGTCCAGGCCGCTCGCGACGAGGTAGGCGTAGGCGACCGCGGAGGCGAACATGGCGTTCGAGCGCTCCAACGCCGGTACGTGCATGAGGAGTTGGAGCAGCGAAGCGGCGCGGGCCTGCGGGGTCTCGTAGACGGGGACGTCGAATATCCGCGCGTCGTGCCGGGCGACCGCGGCGACGAGGGCACCCCAGTCGGTGACCTGGGGGTCGCCGGGCGTCTTCTGCTCGGCGATCATGAGCAGCCAGGCGAGATCGATGCCGAGGGGTGCGGGGTCCGAGGGGCCGTGCGTGTCACTCAACGGGACGGCGCCGGCCTTCGAGATCCGCGCCGAACTCCTCGGCGAACACGGACTCGTACCGCCGCATGAAGTCGGCCGCCGCGTCGACGAACGTCCGGCCGAGCTCGCCGGCGTCCCGCCTGACCAGCTCCTCGATGTACCGGTTCACGCTCATGCCACGCGCGAGCGCGCGCTCCCGGGCGGCGCGGGCGGTGCCTTCGTCCACCCGCACGTTCAGCTGGGTCTTCGCCATGCCGTGACGCTAGCGCCGGTGCGCTAGCACCCGCAAGACCGGGGGCGGCGCGGGCGGGGCCCGGCTCTGTCGGGAGCCGGTGCGCGTCCGCCATGTGAAACGGGCGGCGCCCGGGAAGGGGCCGGTGGTGGGATCGGGGCATGAGCGATCTTCGTATCCGGTCCGCGTCCCCCGCCGATCTCGACGCCGTGCTGGCGTTCTGGAAGACGGCCGCCGAGGGGACGAGCATCAGCGACGACCGTGCGGGTGTGGAGCGTCTCGTCGCGCGGGACCCGCGGGCGCTGCTGCTCGCCGAGCGCGGCACGGAGCTGGTGGGCACGGTCATCGCCGGGTTCGACGGCTGGCGGTGCCATCTGTACCGGCTCGCGGTCCGGCCGGACGCGCGGCGGCAGGGCATCGGTTCGGCGCTGCTGGCCGCCGCGGAGGAGCGGTTCGTGGCGCTCGGCGGGCGGCGCGGCGACGCGATGGTCCTGGACCGCAACGAGCGGGCGCACCACACCTGGCAGGCCGCCGGTTACGCGCCCGAGCAGCAGTGGACCCGCTGGGTGAAACCGCTGGTCGAGGAGGGGGCGTAGAGCGGACACCGACTCCGCTTTGCCGATCCTTTACCATGGGTGGGTCACTCGAACTTCTGCGAAAGGTGTGAGCGTCCGCCCATGGGCGAGCCCCCCAGTACCCGGTCCGTCCACCCGCGTGATCCACGAGAGCGCGCGTCCCTGCCGTCCCTGGCCGATCATGGGACGGAGGTGACCCGATGACCGAAGTGCTCCTGCTCGCCGTCGCAGTGCTGCTCTCGCTGGCCTGCGGCGCGTTCGTCGCGGCGGAGTTCTCGCTCACCACCGTTCAGCGCGGCGATCTGGAGCGCGCTGCCGAGCGGGGTGAGCGCGGCGCCGCCGGCGCCCTCAAGGCCGCACGGAACCTGACCTTCCAGCTGTCCGGCGCACAGCTCGGCATCACCGTGACCAACCTGGTCGTCGGCATGCTCGCCGAGTCCTCCATCGCCAGACTCATCGCGGGGCCGCTCGAAGCGGTGGGCATCCCGAAGTCGGCGTCGACGTCGGTCGCGCTCGTGCTCGGTACCGCCCTGTCGACCGTGTTCCTGATGGTCGTCGGCGAGCTGGTGCCGAAGAACTGGGCGATCTCGTCCCCGCTGTCCGTCGCCAAGCGGGTGGCGACGCCACAGCGCTGGTTCAGCGCCGTGTTCCGCCCGTTCATCACGCACCTGAACAACACCGCGAACCGGATGGTGCGCCTCTTCGGCATCGAGCCGACCGAGGAACTGGCCTCCGCCCGCGGACCGCAGGAGCTGATGGCGCTCGCCCGGCACTCCGCGAAGGAGGGAGCGCTGGAGGCCGACACCGCGGAGCTGTTCGTACGGACCCTGAACCTGGCCGATCTGACCGCGGAGAACGTCATGACGCCGCGTGTCCAGGTCATGGCCCTCGACATGCAGGCCACCTGCGAGGACGTGGCGAACGCGACCCGGGCGACCGGCCTGTCCCGTTTCCCCGTCTACCGCGGCAACCTCGACTCCGTCGTCGGCGTCGCGCACATCAAGGACGTCCTGGCCGTGCCCGCAGAGCAGCGGCCCCGCAAGCGGGTCTCCGACCTGCTGCGCGAGCCGCTGTTCGTCCCGGAGACGCTGACCGTGGAGCGGCTGCTCGACCGGCTGTCCGGCAAGCGCACCATGGCCGTCGTCATCGACGAGTACGGCGGCACCGCCGGTGTCGCCACCCTGGAGGACATCGTCGAGGAGGTCGTCGGCGAGGTCCGCGACGAGCACGACCCGCACGAGACGCCCGACATCGCGGCCGCCGGCACCGACGCGGAGGGCCGCACCCTGTACTCGGCCGACGGCGCCGCGCGCACCGACCGGCTCGCCCGCGTGGGACTGCGCGTGCCCGACGGACCGTACGAGACGCTGGCCGGACTCGTCGCGTCCGAGCTGGGCCGCATCCCGGACGTCGGCGACAGCGTCGAGGTCGCCGGCTGGCGGCTCGTCGTCGTGGACGCCCACGGCCACCGGGCCGCCCGCGTCCTGCTGCACACACCGCTCACCGACACCGCCACGGAGGAGGACCGATGACCGCGATCCAGTTGCTGATCGGTCTGGCGACGCTCGTCGTCAACGCCTTCTTCGTCGGCGCCGAGTTCGCGCTGATCTCCGTACGCCGCAGCCAGATCGAGCCGCAGGCGGAGGAGGGCGACCGGCGGGCGCGCAGTGTCATGTGGGGCCTGAAGCACGTGTCGGCGCTGCTCGCCGCGGCGCAGCTCGGCATCACCCTGTGCACACTGGTGCTCGGTATCGTCGCCGAGCCGGCCATCGCGCACCTCCTGGAGCCGGTGTTCGACGCGGTCGGGGTGCCGCACGGTCTGGTCCACCCGATCTCGTTCGTGATCGCGCTGACCGTGGCGACGTATCTGCACATGCTGCTGGGCGAGATGGTGCCGAAGAACATCGCGCTCGCCGAACCGGTGCGCTCGGCGCTGCTGCTCGGCCCGCCGCTGGTGGCCCTGGCGCGCGCCCTGCGCCCGGTGATCTTCACCGTGAACGCGTTCGCGAACGCCCTGCTCAAGCTGTTGCGGGTGGACGTCAAGGACGAGGTCACGGCGACGTTCTCGGACGACGAACTGGCCCGTATGGTCAAGGACTCCTCCGAGGCGGGCCTGATCGACGACCGGGCGCAGGAGCGCCTGCACGACGCGCTGGAGCTGGGGCGGCGCCCGGTCAAGGACGTCGTGCTGCCGCTGGAGAAGGTGGTCTACGCGCGCGTGGGCGTCACCCCCGAGCAGTTGGAGCAGCTGTCCGCGGAGTCCGGGTTCTCCCGGTTCCCGGTCGTGGACGAGGGCCGGCGCATCGTCGGGTATCTGCATGTGAAGGACGCGCTGGACGCGACGCCGCGCGACCTGCCCTTCCGGGTGCCGGACATGCGCTCCATCGCGCGCGTGCGGGAGAGCACGCCGCTGGACGACGTCCTCACCGCGATGCGCGGCAGTCGTACGCATGTGGCCGCGGTGCTCGGCGCGGACGGCCGGCTCGCCGGCCTGGTGACCATGGAGGACGTGCTGCGGGAGCTGTTCGGGCAGCCCGTGTGAGGGTGCGCCGTGTGCGTGCGTGGACGAGCGGGTGCTGAGCCGGCCGGACGGCCGGCTCAGCCGGAGTGGATGTGCGGGCCGCCGCCCTGGTGGGTGGGGGTCTCCAGGATGCCGGGCCCGTGTGCGCCGACGCCGGCGGTGCCGACCGCGGTGAGGACCGCGAGGACGGTGGCGAGACCGGCGGTGCCGAGGGCCGCGGCCCAGTCGACGTCGAGCAGGTTCGTCGCACCGGCGACGAGGACGGCGGCCAGGGCCTGGGCGAACGTCCTGATGGCGCGTTCGGTGGTGGCCTTCCAGAAGGAACCGGTCCACATGGTGCACTCCCCCGTGACGTGGTGCTGCGGTGTGTGCTCCCGGCATACCGCCGTCGGGAGCCGATGCCCAGACCCGCCGCGCACGCGCCGGTCACCGGCCGGGATACGATTTCCGGCGCCATGCAGATGAATGCCGAATACACCAGTCTCGTCGCGGTCGGCGACTCCTTCACCGAGGGCATGTCGGACCTGCTCCCCGACGGCTCCTACCGCGGTTGGGCCGACCTGCTGGCCGCCCGCATGGCGGCACGCAGCCCCGGCTTCCGCTACGCGAACCTCGCCGTGCGCGGCAAGCTCATCCAGCAGATCGTCGATGAGCAGGTCGACGTGGCCGCCGCCATGAAGGCCGACGTGGTCACGCTCGTCGGCGGTCTCAACGACACCTTACGGCCCAAGTGCGACATGGTCCGGGTGCGGGATCTCCTCACGGAGGCCGTCGAGAAGCTCGCCCCGTCCTGCGAGCGGCTCGTCCTGATGCGCAGCCCGGGGCGCGACGGCCCGGTGCTTCAGCGCTTCCGGCCCCGGATGGAAGAGCTGTACGCGTGCATCGACGAGCTGGCGGTACGGCACGACGCCCTGGTCGTCGACCTGTACGGGGTGCCCGTCCTGGGCGACCAGCGGATGTGGGACGTGGACCGGCTGCACCCGACGGCGGAGGGCCACCGGCGGATCGCCGAGGCGGTGTGGCAGGCCCTCGGCCACGACGCCGAGTCGGACTGGCGTACGCCGCTGGCGGCCGCGGTGCCGCCGGGCTGGGTGTCCCGCCGCGTGGCCGACGCCCGCTTCGCCAAACAGCATCTGGTGCCGTGGATCGGGCGCAGGCTGACCGGCCGGTCGTCCGGGGACGGCCTGCCGCCCAAGCGCCCCGACCTGGCCCCCTACATCCAGGACGAGGACGCTCGGTAGCCGCGGTCAGCGGGTGGGGCGGGGCTCTCCCGCCCGGGTGATCGCGGATTCGACGGCGGCGAGGCGGTCGGCGAGCAGGCCGAGTGCGGCGACGGCGCGGACGACCGGGTCGCCGTCGGCGCCGCCCAGGGTGCGGGCCTTTACGTGCGCGTCCTTCAGTTCCGCCCAGCGTTCGGCCTGCTGTGCCGAGAGGGTGCCGCGCAGTGCGGCGAACTTGAGGAGGTTGGCCTCGGCCCCGACGGTGAGCGTCTGGGCCTGGGCCGCGTAGTGGTCGTCGAGCACCGCGGAGAGTTCCGCGTCGTTCATGGCCGGGTCGATCCGTGCGGCGATCTTGTTCATGTCCCGGTAGGAGCCCTGGAGTTGGAAGCGCGGTTCGGCGCGGGCGCCGTCCGACTGGGCCGCCGAGGCGATGTAGGCGGCGTTGACGGCCAGGACGGTGGCGCGGGCCGTGAGCAGGTGGCGCAGGACGGCGACGATCCGCTCGGCCTCGGCCTCGGCGTAGGGGTGGCCGAGCCGGTCGGTGCGAGCCGTCGGGTCGCCTGCGGCGCGGCGCAGGAAGACATCGAGGTCGGCGGGGTCGCGGCCGGCGAGTGGTGCCAGGTGGTCGTTGGCGGTGAGCGCGTTCTCCACGAAGCTGAGCGCGAAGGCCTCCTGCTTGCCGGACAGGACGTCGCCGAGGTTCCACACGTCGGCGCGGTTGGCGAGCATGTCGGGGATGCGGAAGCGGGCTCCGGACTCGGTGTAGGGGTTGCCGGCCATGCAGACGGCGAATCGCTTGCCCCTCAGGTCGTAAGTGCGGGACGCGCCGTTCCACACGCCCTCCATGCGGCGGCCCGCGTCGCACAACGCGTTGAATTTCTGGAGCAGTTCGGGCGAGGTGTGCTGGATGTCGTCGAGGTACAGCAGGACGTTGGAGCCCGCCTCCAGCGCGAAGTTGATCTTCTCGACCTCCTGGCGGGCGGTGGCGTCCGGGGCCTGTGCGGGGTCGAGGGAGGTGACCTGGTGGCCGAGGGCCGGTCCGTTGACCTTGACGAGGAGCATGCCGAGCCGCTGGGCGACGTACTCGACGAGCGTCGTCTTGCCGTAGCCGGGCGGCGAGATGAGCAGCAACAGGCCGCCCGCGGTGCCGAGTTGCTTGGCGAGGCTGTCGCCGATCAGTGGCAGGTACACCTCGTCGACGAGGCGGCCGCGGACGAAGGACGACATGACCCGCGGTCGGTGTTCGTCGAGGCGCAACGTGGTGTGCTCCGCGGCGACGAGCGCGGCGCGCCGCGACTGGTAGGTGCGGAATCCGGGGACGACGTGCTCACGGAAGTGCCGGGTACGGGCGAGGAGTTCGTCGAGGCGGAGGGTGAGCCGACGGCCGTCCAGACGCGGGTGGGTGCCGAGGAGCCCGTCGACGGTCGCGGTGAGGGGAGCGTCGTTGTCGTAGCGGTCGAGGCCGGGGCAGAGCTCGACGGCGACGGCCTCGGGCAGGTCGGCGTCCCCCTCCCCCGACTCCCCCGACGTGGCGGCGTACGACGACAGCCAGGCCTGGGCCAGGGAGCGGCGGGCGGCGGGGTCGGTGACGGCGGCGAGGTCGGCCTCGTAGGCCGAACTGTCCACGGCCCGGCGGAACTTGTCGAGGAACGCGCGGGTCGCGGCCGAGGTGACGAAGCCTTCCGGTGTGCTCGTCAGCTCCTCGAAGAGGTAGTCGGCGGCCGTCGCGTCGCCGATGCGGTCGGCGAGTTCGGCGCACCAGTCGGCGATGGCGGGGGCGAGCCCGAAGGTGTCGCGGGCGCGGGCGAGCGAGAGGGCGCGGCGCCGCCATTGCTCGCGCTCGCCGTCGTCCGTCCCGTGGGCCCAGAAGAACTGGGCGGCGGCGCGAGCGGCGGGTGTGTGACGCAGCGGGCCGGCACCGGAGTGCAGCCGCAGCAAGGTGGTGAGGACGAGGGTCGCGTCGTGGTCGTGGACGCCGCGTTCGTAGCCTTCGTCGTACGCCTGCTCGGCCTCGGCCCGTACGAGGGCGGGCAGGTCCTCGACGGCCGACAGCGCGTCGGCGCCATGGTCGGCGAGGAGGCGGGCCGCCAGGTACTCGGCGCGGTAGACCGTCGCATTCTCGGAGGGCAGCAACTGGCCCCAGTATGGCTGCAGTTCGGCGAAGTCGGGGTCGGCGACAGGAGAGCGGTAGTCGGTGCCGCCGAGGGCGACGGCCATGCCGTCGCCGAAGGGAACGAGCGCCAGTTCCTGCGACTGCGTGTTGACCGGGAAGTGGTGCCGGCCGAGACGGATGGCGGCGCCGCCGTCGGTGTAGAGGTCGGTGCGGTCGCGCAGCGCGCGCAGGGCGTCCTGGCGGGCGACGGCGAGACGGCCGTCGAGTTCCTCGGCGCGGACCCGGTCGTCCAGGGCGCGCAGTTCGTCGACGGTGCGGCGGACCTTGGCGACCATGGGGTCGGACGCCAGGTAGGTGGTGATGTCGTCGCTCGACGCGAGGCCGGCCAGGCGACGGGCGACGCTCTCCAGGACCCGGTACCCGGAGGCCGCCAGGCGTTCGGCGTGTCGGGCGCGGGCGTCGGCGAGGGTCTGCTTGCGGGCCCCGAACGCCTCGTAGATCTCTGTGCGCCTGGTGTCGAGGTCGGCGAGGAAGTCGTCGGATTCGGCGAACCTGCCCTCCAGACCCTCCAGTTGGACGAGGAGGCGGGCCAACTGCTCGTCGCAGGAGTGCGGGGTGTCGGCGACGGCCAGCGCGCCGGTCAGGGCCTGTCCGAGCAGCGAGAACTCGGCGGCGAACTCGGACCGCCCTTCGCTCCGGGTCAGCTCCTGGCGGCGCGCCTGCACCGTGGCACGGGCCCGGTTGACGCCCGCGAGGACTTCGGCGATGCGCTCCAGGATGCCGGTGCGCACGGTGGCGTCAGCGACGTCGAGACCGCCGACGACGTCCGTCACCGTCTGCAGTTGCTCGGCCAGGTCGGTGACGCGCGCGGCGAGTGGGGCCGCTTCGGCGGCCGTGGGCAGGGCCGCGGCCTCGGAGGTGAGCTGCTCGATGTCGGCGTGGTGGGCGGCGAAGGCGTCCGGGAGCGCGAAGAAGCCGACGGCGCGTGTGCCGGCCGCGGCGATGTCGGCCGCGAGCTCCTCGGCAAGGGCGTCGATGCGGGAGACGTCCGCGTATCTGAGGTCTTTGAGAGTGAGCAACTTCCCTTGTGCGCGGCGCAGTTCGGTGATGCGCTCGACCCATTCCCGGGCGCCGTGCGGGGCCTCGCCGCGGATGCGGCGCACCAGACCCGCGATGCGCTCTGTCGTCTCGGCGAGCGCGTCGGCGGCCTGCCGGGTGAGCGTCCGGACCGTCTCGTACTCGGCCAGGACCTGTCGCGCGGTGGTGCGCACGGCGTCGAGCGGGACGTTCAGCCCACCGAGGCCGGGGTCGGTGATCCAGGGGTGGCTGTCGGCGGTGCGCTCGCCGGCCGCGGCGAGCAGCTCGTAGGCGTGGGCCGTGGGGGCGCCGGCGGTCTCGGTGACGGCGCGGGCGACGGACAGGCAGTCGGAGATGCCGCGCACGAGGTCGGCGTTGCCGATCCGGGTCACCGGCTCGTCGCCGCCCGGCGCCTGCGTGAGATAGGTGTCGGCCGTGAACGAGGTGTGCCAGACCTGGACCGGATGCACCCGCGCGGGCTCGTCGGTCCCGGCGGACCGGAGCAGTACGAGCGTGCCGTCGTCGAAGACGGCGTGTCCACGGCCCGTCAGCGGGGTGGCGACCTCGGTGCGGATGACGTTGTACGGGAGCAGCAGGGTGCGGCCCGCGGCCCGGGCGCGGAAGACGTACAGGACGTCCTCCCCGTTGGGCGAGCGCACCGTCCTGTCGTAGGCGAGGTCCGTGCTGTCGACCGCGTCGAAGGTCTTGTACGCGCCGGTGGCCAGGCAGTAGCCGCCGGGGAAGACGACGCCCGCCTCGCCGGGCAGCACGCGGCAGCCCTGGCCGATGCCGTCGAGTCGTACGACGGAGCCGGTGAGGGTGTTGAAGACCAGGTGGCGCCGGACGCTCTCCTTGTACGGGCGGACGCGCAGCAGGATCAGCGGTCCTACGCGGGCGTGCGCGACATCGGCGTCCGCGAGGGACTGCAGCGGCTCGTCCACGGGTTCGGAGTGGATCCCCTCGCCCGTCCCGGTGTCGTCCTCGGCCTTGACGGTCAGGGTGCCGCCGACGGTCGACACGTACACCTCGCCGCCGATGGAGACGTGCGGGTGGCGGCCCAGGACATGGTCCTCGCGCGTCGCCGCGTGCCAGGTGATGTCGTGCGCGGGCGGGATCACGTCGTCGCGCTCGCCCCGCGCGTCGAGGAACCGCACGGCGCCCTGACCGTCGTGGCTCCAGCGCAGCACGCGGATGTCGTCGGCCTTCTCTCCTGTCTGGAAGACGGCGAGCAACTTGCCGTCGACATCACGGAGTTGGAGGAGCCGGGTCTGCCGGTAGTAGCGGAAGAGCGCGGCGAACTCGGTGACGAACGCGGGGTCGTCGAGGAGGCCGGGGACGGTGTCGCCGGGCAGCCGGGCCAGGTCGCGGCCGTACAGGGCGAACACGTCGCCGATGTCCGGCGTGCGGATCCCGAGCGGGTCGCGCACGCCGAGCAGCAGGACGTCCCCGACCGCGACGACGTCGCGGGCGACCCGCGCCTCGTCGGTGCGCAGGGTCTCGCTCGTGGCGAGGGTGAGCCCGGTGGAGCCGAACGCGGCGATCCTGCGCTCGTTGAGCGCCGTGGCACTGTCGGTCAGCTCCCGCGCCTGCGCGGCGAGCCGGTCACGCAGGACCTCATACGTCCCGGCGTCCAGACCGGTCCCCGATTCCGTTCCGGTGGCCATGCCCGGTTGTCCTTTCCCTCAGGAAGTCTGGTGCGCCGGGGCTGCCGCCCCCCGTGCGGCGGCCCCGGCGCGGTTCAGGGGCGGATCAGTTCGCGTGGGATCCGTTGAGCTGGTGCAGCGGCAGGTCCGCGAGGCCCAACTGGCCCGCCTTTTCGATGAGTTCGCGCACGGCCCCGGACTGCTCGCCGCCGTCCTTCATCAATTTCATCAGGAGCGCGGAGACGGTGAGGTTCTGCACATCGGCCGTGGAGACCGAGCCCAGGATCTTCGTCAGGTCGCCGGTGAAGTCGCCCGTGCCGTCCAGCCAGGCCTTGCCCAGCTGCTGGGCGGTCTGGGAGTGCTGGACGAATCCGTCGACGCCCTTGCCCAGGGCGATGGAGTTCACGAGGCGGTCGAGGAACACGGACTCGCCGCCGACGATGTTGATGTCCGCGTTCTCCAGGCCGGTGGCGAGCACGGTGGCCTGCGCCTCGGCGACCTGCCGCTGCACGTCGAGCCCGGCGAGCCGGATCTCCTTCTCGGCCTGCAGCCGCAGCCGGTACTCCTCGTGCCCGCGCGACGCCTCGTCGAGGGCGGCCATCGCGGCGGCCTTCTGGGTGATGCCGTCGGCCTCCGCCTTCAGCTTCTCGGAGATCGCCAGGGCCTCGGCGAGCGCCTGCTCGCGGGCGCCCTGCGCCTCGGCCCGCATCCGTGCCTCGGTGGCCTCGGCCTCGGCGCGTCCGGCCTTCTCGGTGACCTCGGCCTCCTTGTCGCGGACCTGCACCTCGGCGAGGCCCAGGGCCGCACTCTCGGCCTGGATGCCCTCGGCGAGCTTCAGCTTGGCCTGCGCCTTCAGCTCGGCGGACTTCAACTCGGCCTGGGCCAAGGTCAGTTGCTCCGCCGCGCGGTGGGTGGCGGCCTGCTCGGCGGCCTCGGCGGCCTTGATGTCCTTGACGAGGCTCTCCTGCGCCTCCGCCTCCGCGGCGATGACGACGGCCTGCCGTCCGCGCTCGGCCTCCTCGACCGCGCGCAGCTTCTTGATGGACTCCTCCTGCTCGGCGACCGTACGGTCCACCGCGATGCGCTCCCGGATGACCTCGGCGATCTCCCGCTTCTCGGCCTCGACCTCCTTCTCGGCGGCGATCCTCGTCAGCTCGGTCTCCCGGTCGCGCGCGATGACTTCGAGAAGGCGGTCCTTCTCGATCCGCTCGTTCTCGACCGCGATGACCCGCTCACGGTTCTTCTGCGCGACGGCCACCTCGCGGGCCTGGTTCTCGCGCTGCACCCCGAGCTTCTCCTCGGTGGCCAGGAACGCGCCCTGCGCGCGCAGCCGCTCCTCCTCCATCACCCGCGCCGTCTCGGCCTCCTCGCGGGCGCGTACGGTGTCGATCTCCCGCTTCTGCTTGATCTCGGCGTCCGCCTGGCGCCGCTCCAGTTCCAGGATGGTCTCGCGGGCGTCGACGTTCTGCCGGGTGATCTCCTTCTCCTCCGTGCGCTGGAACTCGTTCGTGCGCACGTGCTCGATCGACGTCAGCTCGGTGATCTTGCGGATGCCCTGGGCGTCGAGCACGTTGTCCGGGTCGAGCTGGGAGAGCGGCGTCTGCTCCAGGTAGTCGATCGCGGCGTCCTCGAGGTGGTAGCCGTTCAGGTCGACGCCGATGACCTCGATGATCCGATACCGCAGCTCTTCCCGCTTGGTGTACAGGTCGGTGAAGTCGAGCTGCTTGCCGACCGTCTTGAGCGCCTCGGAGAACTTCGCGTGGAACAGCTCCTGCAGCGTCTTCTGGTCACTGGCCCGCTGCGTACCGACGGCCTGGGCGACCTTGATGACGTCGTCGACGGTCTTGTTGACCTTGACGAAGAAGGAGATCCGGATGTCGGCGCGGATGTTGTCCTGGCAGATCAGCCCGTCGCGTCCGGTGCGGGTGATCTCGATGGCCTTCACCGAGATGTCCATGACCTCGGCCTTGTGCAGCACCGGCAGGACGATCTGCCCGGTGAAGGTGACGTCCACCTTGCGCATCTTCGAGACGATGAGCGCCTTGCCCTGCTCGACCTTCCGGAACAGGCTGGTGAACACGAGCAGCAGTACTGCGACGACGATCAGGACAGCGGCGACGGCCACGCCGATGCCCACGGTGGTGGCATCCATGATGAAGTCCTTGCGGTCCAGGGGCTGTTGACGCCCGAAGCAAAGAGATGAAGAGGGGAAGACGGGAAGAGGGGAAGAGATCAGGCCGGGAGGCGGCGCGGCGCCCGCGCATGCCGCGCCCGTGGAGCAGCGGCCCTCGGCACATCAGCGGCCCGGCCGCCGCACGGCCTGCCGGTGCGGAGTGGTTCAGCGCGTCCCGGAAAGGGTCCCGCGACCGACGGACACGGCCCCGGCCTCGCGTCGGGGCGCGCCGGGTTCGTCGGGGGGCAGCTTGGCGCGCGAACTCACGAGGCGGCGGGCCGTCACGACGGTGAACATCGGCCCGGGCGGCCCGGCCGCAGCAGCGAGGAACCTCCCCATGTTCCCGCCCCCTGTCCCGTATGTGCCTCGGTTCCACCGCGGTGCCGGACTTCGCTTCCGAAGTCCGGCACCGTGGCGCGGCCCCCGTTCCGCCGGGCCCATCTTGTCCGCTCATCCGCGCCCGGCACATTGCCGTATTCCGGCAATCTTTACGGCCTCTTAATGCCGGTCGCCGACGCCCTGACGGGCCGCGACCCCCGTCCTGATCACCCGGAACCCCTCTGACCTGTACGTTCCTACATCACCTGGCTGGTTCGGAGCCTGTAGGGACGCCCGGTAAACTCCCTACACGTGACTGCGCCTGCCAAGCCCCGTATCCCGAACGTTCTCGCCGGACGCTATGCCTCCGCCGAGCTCGCCACCCTCTGGTCGCCGGAGGAGAAGGTGAAGCTGGAGCGACAGCTCTGGCTCGCCGTGCTGAAGGCTCAGAAGGACCTCGGTATCGAGGTGCCGGACACGGCGATCGCCGACTACGAGCGGGTGCTCGACCAGGTCGACCTCGCGTCGATCGCCGAGCGCGAGAAGGTCACACGGCATGACGTGAAGGCCAGGATCGAGGAGTTCAACGCACTCGCCGGGCACGAGCAGGTCCACAAGGGCATGACGTCCCGCGACCTGACGGAGAACGTGGAGCAGCTGCAGATCCGGCTCTCCCTGGAGCTGGTGCGCGACCGCAGCGTGGCCGTCCTCGCCCGTCTGGCCAAGCTGGCCGGCGAGTACGGCGAGCTGGTCATGGCCGGCCGCTCGCACAACGTCGCCGCGCAGGCCACCACACTCGGCAAGCGCTTCGCGACCGCCACCGACGAACTGCTCGTCGCGTACAACCGGGTCGAGGAGCTGCTGAACCGCTACCCGCTGCGCGGCATCAAGGGTCCGGTCGGCACCGCGCAGGACATGCTCGACCTGCTCGGCGGCTCCGCGGAAGGTACGGACAAGCTCGCGGACCTGGAGCAGCGGATCGCCGCCCACCTGGGCTTCTCGCAGGCGTTCACGTCGGTCGGCCAGGTCTACCCGCGCTCGCTCGACTACGAGGTCGTCACCGCCCTGGTGCAGCTGGCCGCGGCGCCTTCCTCGACCGCCAAGACGATCCGGCTGATGGCCGGGCACGAGCTGGTCACCGAGGGCTTCAAGCCGGGCCAGGTCGGCTCGTCGGCGATGCCGCACAAGATGAACACCCGCTCCTGCGAGCGCGTCAACGGCCTGATGGTGATCCTGCGCGGCTACGCGTCGATGACCGGCGAGCTGGCGGGCGACCAGTGGAACGAGGGCGACGTGTCCTGCTCGGTGGTGCGCCGGGTCGCGCTGCCCGACGCGTTCTTCGCGCTCGACGGTCTCCTGGAGACGTTCCTGACGGTGCTCGACGAGTTCGGCGCGTTCCCCGCCGTCGTCGCCCGCGAGCTCGACCGCTACCTGCCGTTCCTCGCCACCACGAAGGTGCTGATGGCGTCGGTGCGCGCGGGCGTGGGCCGCGAGGAGGCGCACGAGGCCATCAAGGAGAACGCGGTCGCGTCCGCTCTGGCCATGCGCGAGCAGGGCGCCGAGCGCAACGAGCTGCTCGACAAGCTGGCCGCCGACGCCCGCATCCCGCTGGACCGCGCACAGCTCGACGCGCTGATGGCGGACAAGCTGTCGTTCACGGGTGCGGCCGCCGGTCAGGTGGCGCAGATCGTGACCCGCGTCGAGGAGATCGTGAAGCAACACCCGCAGGCCGCGGGGTACACGCCGGGGGCGATCCTCTGACGCGGCCGACCCCCGCGGAGCTGGAGGCCGCTCGTGACCGTCTGGTTCCGGACATCGTCGCGAGCGGCCTTTCGGTGCTCTTCTGCGGCATCAACCCGGGCCTGATGACGGCCGTCACCGGGCACCACTTCGCACGGCCCGGCAATCGCTTCTGGCCGGTGCTGCAGCTGTCCGGCTTCACGCCCCGGCAGCTGAAGCCCGCCGAGCAGGAGGAGCTGCTGTCGTACGGGCTCGGCATCACGAACGTGGTCGCGCGGGCCACGGCACGGGCGGACGAGCTGAGCACCGAGGAGTATCTGGAGGGCGGCCGCCTGCTGGCGGAGAAGGTCGCGCGGCTGCGGCCCCGGTGGCTCGCGGTGGTGGGCGTGACCGCGTACCGCTCGGCCTTCCAGGAGCCCAAGGCGCGGATCGGCCCGCAGGAGCGGACGATCGGCGGCGCCCGGGTGTGGGCGCTGCCCAACCCCAGTGGCCTGAACGCGCATTGGACGGCGGCGACGATGGCGGAGGAGTTCGCCCGGCTGCGCGCCGCCGCGTCCTCCCCCGACGGGCCCTAGTCGCTCACGGCTTGCGGGCCACGCCCGCGTACTGGGCGACCAGCAGGCGCTCTTCGGTGCCCGCGGTGCGCCAGCGGGTGCACGAGACGAGGCCGGGCTCGATGATCTCCAGGCCGTCGAGGAACGCCGCGATCTCGGCGCCGGTGCGGGCGGTGATCGGGGGCGTCGCGTTCTCGTTCCAGAACTTCATCGCCGCCTCGTTGCCCTCCCCGCCCAGTTCCAGTGTCGGGTGGGTCAGGACGACGTAGCTGCCCGAGGGGAGCGCCTCGACGAGGCTGCGCACGATGGAGGTGGCCTCCTCGGTGTCGAGGACGAAGTTCAGGATGCCGAGGAGCATGACCGCGACCGGCTGCTCGAAGTCGAGGGTCTCGGACGCAGCCTTCACGATCGCCCGCGGGTCGCGCGCGTCGGCGTCCACATAGCTGGTGGCGCCCTCGCCGGAGCTGGTGAGCAGCGCGCGGGCGTGGGTGAGCACGATCGGGTCGTTGTCGACGTAGACGATGCGGGCGTCGGGGGCGATGCGCTGGGCGACCTCGTGCGTGTTGTTCGCGGTCGGCAGGCCGGTGCCGATGTCGAGGAACTGGCGGATGCCGGCCTCGCCCGCGAGGAACCCGACGGCTCTGCCGAGGAAGTCGCGGTCGGCACGGGCGACTTCGCCGATGCTCGGGTACATGGACGTCACCATGTCACCGACCTGCTCGTCCACCTCGTAGTGGTCCTTGCCGCCCAGCCAGTAGTTCCACACACGGGCGTTGTGCGCGATGTGGGCGGCGATCCGATCTCCCGGCTGCTGCGCTCTGTCGTCGCTCATGTGCTTCTCCTTCGTGCGGCGTGCTGTGTGTGGCGTGCTGTGTGTGGCGTCCGGCGGTGGTGAGGCCCGATGAGATCAGCTCAGGCCCAAGATCCCATGGTGGCACGGGAGTTCCGCACAGGTGTGCCACGGCGTGCTACGGAGGGGCGACATCGGTGATCACGGCGAGGAGCTGGTACGGCTGGTCGTCGCCCTGGCGGGAGACGGCGAGGGCCACCCATCGCTCGCCGACGCTCCATAGATGGAGGTCCTGGGCGCAGGCGCTGAGCCAGCCCCAGGGCTCGGGTATGTCCTCACCGTGCTCCATCGCCCGGGTGTGCACGCTCCACAGGCTCAGCCGGTACGGCTCTCCCCAGCGCGCGGTGAGCAGCGCGGACAGGCCGTCCCGGTCGGCGTCCGCCTGGGCCTCCGCGAGGTCGCGCACCCCGTCCCGCTCGGTCAGCTCGGCCATGACGAACCCGGGGCCGCCCCAGCCCGCGTCCGATCTGCTGTGGTCGGCCGGGAAGGGGCCGGTCCACAGCAGGTCGATCGTCGCGAGCTGCTCCGCGATGTTCATGCCTCCAGTAAAGCGGCCGCCACTGACAACGGGCCGACTGC
Organism: Streptomyces sp. NPDC050264; assembly: GCF_040655895.1. Classification (NCBI taxonomy): domain Bacteria; kingdom Bacillati; phylum Actinomycetota; class Actinomycetes; order Kitasatosporales; family Streptomycetaceae; genus Streptomyces; species Streptomyces sp. NPDC050264. The sequence goes on along the minus strand of NZ_JBFAKV010000008.1, from coordinate 131,027 downwards.
CCGTCAGGCGTCCCTGCGGCGCACCGTCCACCAGCCGGCGAGGACGGCGGCCGCGGCCCACAGCGCGGTCACGGCCAGTCCGCTCCACGGGCCGAGGGAGCCCACCATGTCCTGGCGCAGGACCTGTTGCCCCGCACGGTCGGGCAGGAAGTCGGCGGCCGCGCCCGCGACGTCCCCGACGACGAACGACACGATCAGCAGAAAGGGGACGAGGATGCTCAACACGACCACGGCGCTGCGCAGTACGGCGGTGAGGCCTGCCGCGAACAGCGCCATCAGCGCGAGGTACACGCCGCCGCCGACACAGGCCCGCAGGGCACCCGGGTCGCCGAGGCCGAGCGCGTCGGCTCCCATGAACGCCTGCCCGGCGAGGAACGCGGTGAAGGTCGTGGCCATGCCGACGACGAGTGCGCCGGCACCGATGACCGCCGCCTTGGCTCCGTAGAAGAGCGTGCGGTCGGGCACGGCGGCGAGGGAGACCCGCAGCGCGCCGTTGAGGTACTCGCCGGAGACGGCGGTGGAGCCGAAGGCGAGGGCCGCGATCTGCCCGAAGTTGAGGGCGTAGAAGGCGCCGAAGAGGGCGTCGTCCCCGTTGTCGGCCTCGGCTCGGCCGACGGTGGCGGACACGAGGGTCGTGATGGCGACGGTGGCCACGAAGACGGCGAGCAGCGAGCCGAGCGTGCCGCGCAGGGACCTGATTTTGATCCACTCGGAGTGCAGTACGGCGGTGGGGGACACGGTCAGGCCTCCTGGAGGGGCGTGGCGGCGTACTCGGTGTCGGCCGCGGTCAGGGCGAGGTAGGCCTCCTCCAACGAGGCCGGTTCGTCGGCGAGTTCGAGGACCGGGATGGCGTCGGCCGCGGCCAGGGCGCCCACCTCGGCGGCGGTGACGCCGGCCACGGTGCGGCGTTCGTCGCCGGCCGACGTGAGCGTGTGGCCCGCGCGCGCGAGCGCGGCACGCAGCCGTTCGGGTTCGGTGGTGCGCACCCGGACGCGACGGGCGCTGTGCGCGGCGATGAAGTCCGGCATCGAGGTGTCGGCGAGCAGCCGCCCGCGGCCGAGGACGACGAGGTGGTCGGCGAAGGTCGCGGTCTCGTTCATCAGGTGGCTGGAGACCAGGACGGTGCGTCCCGCGCGCGCGAGGTCGCGCATCAACTCCCTTATCCAGATGATGCCTTCGGGGTCGAGTCCGTTTGACGGCTCGTCGAGCAGGACCACCGTGGGGTCACCGAGCAGGGCCGCCGCGATACCGAGACGCTGACGCATCCCGAGCGAGAACGTCTTCACGCGGCGCCCGGCCACCGCCGCGATGCCGGCTTGCTCCAGTACCTCGTCGACGCGCCGTACGGGGATGCGGTTGGCGGCGGCGAGCACCAGGAGGTGGTCACGCGCCGTGCGGGACCCGTGCGCGGCTTGCGGGTCGAGCAACGCACCTACGAGGCGCAGTGGTTCGTCGTACGTCGCATACGGGCGGCCCGCGATGAGCGCGTTCCCGGAGGTGGGGCGGTCGAGACCGAGGGCGAGGCGCATGGTGGTGGACTTGCCGGCGCCGTTCGGCCCGAGGAAACCGGTGACGCGGCCGGGCTCCACCCGGAAGGTCAGCCGGTCCACGGCGCGCGTCGTGCCGAACACCTTGGTGAGGTCCTGGACGTCGATGCTGGTCATGCCGCAAGCCTGGCCCGCGGGCGGGGTGCCGGGCCTCCCCCGCCGGTGGAGTCCGCCTCCCCCGCACGGGGGAGCCGTCGGTCCCGGCGTGGCTGGCACGATGGCCGCATGCCCCGCCTGTTGAGACCGTTGACGCGCACGGTCACGTACACCCGCTGGCTGCATCTGCTGTGCGCCGCGGTGTTGGCCTTCGTATGCGGCGCGATCTATCCGGGTCTCTCGACCCCCTCCCTACAGCACTGGGCGCTCATCTACGTCATTCCCGTGCCGCTGCTCGTACTGGTGGGCCTGGTGCCGGGTGCGCGGCGCGCGGAGGGGCTGCAGGCGCGCCTGATGCTGTTTCCCGGCGGGCACGCGCGCGTGGCGGGTGATGGCGCGGAGGCCGGGGTCTCGGTCGCCCCGTCGGTGTCCTGGCGGGACCGGGGCAGGACGGCTGTGTGGCTGGTGCTGCGCCTGCTGCTCGGCCTCTCCGTGGCTCTCGTCATGGGTCAGCTGATGGCAGTCGTCCTGGAGTTGGTGGGCGCCGCGGCAGGTCAGCCGGTGGACACGGTGTCACCGCTGCCGCTGCCCGAACGCGGCTGGTGGTGCGCGCTGCTCATCCCTGTCGTCCTGCTCACCTTGTTGTACGTGGTGGAGGGCTCGGGCCGGCTGATCACGCGGGCCGCCCTCCTGCTGCTCGGTCCCTCCGCGGCCGAACGCCTGGCCGCCCTGGAGGAGCGCACCGAGCAGCTGCTGGAGCGCAATCGCATCGCACGGGAACTGCACGACTCCATAGGTCACGTGCTGACCGTCGCGGTGGTGCAGGCGGGTGCGGCGCGGGCGGCGGGCGATCCGGCGTTCACGGACCGGGCGCTGTGCGCCATCGAGGAGACCGGCAGGGCCGCCCTGGAGGATCTGGAGCGGGTCCTGTTGGTGCTGCGGGAGGCGGAGCAGCCGGTGAGCTCCCGCCCCACGCTGCGGGACGCGGACCGGCTGCTCGATTCGGCGCGGGCCGCGGGGACGAAGGTGGACGTGGTGGTGGCCGGGCCGCTGGAGACGGTGCCGGGGCCCGTCTCCAGGGAGGGCTACCGCATCCTCCAGGAAGCGCTCACGAACGTTCTGCGGCACTGCGGCACCGTCCCGGTCCGGGTCGCGCTCACCGTCGCCGACGGGCAGCTGAGCCTGGACGTGCGCAACGACCTGCCCCCGGCGGCCGGGGCGGGGACCGGTGGCGCGGGGAGCGGGTTGCGCGGGATGCGGGAGCGGGCCGCGCTGCTGGGCGGCCGGGCACGCTCCGGGCCGGTCGGACCCGAATGGCAGGTGCACGTCGACCTGCCGGTGGTGTGACCCGGGGCCCTAAGCTTGCCGCGTGCCGATCACTGTGCTCCTCGTCGATGACGAACCCCTGGTCCGCGCCGGTCTGCGCGCCGTGCTCGAGGCGCAGGCGGACATCGAGGTGGTGGGTGAGGCGGCCGACGGCGCGGCAGTGATCCCCCTGGTGCGCGAGCTGCGCCCCGATGTCGTCGCCATGGACGTACGGATGCCGCTGCTCGACGGGATCGAGGCCACGCGCGCGGTGCTGAGCGCCGTACCGCGGCCGCCGAAGATCCTCGTCATCACCACCTTCGAGAACGACGAGTACGTGTACGGGGCGCTGCGCGCGGGCGCCGACGGGTTCCTGCTGAAGCGGGCGCGCCCCGCCGAGATCGTGCACGCGGTGCGGCTCGTCGCGGCGGGCGAGTCGCTCCTCTTTCCTGCGGCGGTGCGCAAGCTGGCCGCCGAGTACGGGAACGCGTCGGCGCGGGCCGCCATGGTGCGGGCGGCGCTGACCGAGCGCGAGGCGGCGGTGCTGCGGCTGATGGCGCGGGGCCTGTCGAACGTGGAGATCGCCACGGATCTCGTCGTCGGCACGGAGACGGTGAAGTCGCACGTGAGCGCCGTTCTCGCCAAGCTCGGGGCCCGCGACCGGACCCAGGCGGTGATCGCCGCCTACGAATCCGGTTTCGTCGCGCCGAACTGAAACCCGCCCTGCCCCTTTTGCGGCACGCCCGGGTGAGCAGTCGCCGTCACAGGAGTGCACCCGACTCTCGCCCGTGACGACCGCGACGAGTACCATCCGGCGAACACGCGCAACTGCTGGGAGGACGGACGTTGGGGCAGCTGACCGGCGGGGATCCCTCTCTGCTCAGGCGGATCAACTCCGCAGTGGTGCTGCACGCGCTGCGCTCCACGGATTTCGCGACGCTCACCGAGATCACGCGGGTGACGGGTCTGTCGCGGCCGACCGTCGAAGGTGTCGTCGAGGGGCTCATCGAGGCCGGATTCGTCGTCGAGACGGCCGTCGAGGAGCCGGGCGCGCGGCGCCAGGGGCGGCCCGCCCGCAAGTTCCGCTTCCGGGCCGAGGCGGGGCATCTGCTGGGCCTGGAGATCGGGCCGCACCGGGTCGCGGCGGTGCTGTCGGCGCTCGACGGCAGGGTTCTCGGCTCGGCGTCCAAGGATGTCGACGAGGCCGCGCCCGCGGAGGAGCGCATCGAGCGGTTGCGCGGGACCGTCGCGGATCTGCTGCGGCGCGCCGGAGTGCCGCGCGGTTCGCTGCGCGCGGTCGGCGTGGGCAGCCCCGGGATCGTCGAGGCCGACGGCATGGTGCGGCTCGGTACGGCGCTGCCCGGGTGGACCGGGCTGCCGCTCGGCGAACGGCTGCGGCGCTCCTTCAAGTGCCCGGTGATCGTGGAGAACGACGCCAACACCGCCGCCTTGGCCGAACACTGGAAGGGCGCCGGGGTCGACTCGGACGACATGGTGTTCGTGATGGCGGGACTCAGCCCCGGGGCCGGGGCGTTGATCGGCGGTCGGCTGCACCGGGGGTACGGGGGCGCCGCCGGGGAGATCGGGGCGCTGCATCTGCTGGGCCGTGAGGTGCGGCCGGAGACGCTGCTCTCGACGACCGGCGAGCCACTGCATCCGCTGGACGAGCAGGCCGTGGCGGAGGTGTTCGCGCTGGCCCGGGAGGGCGACGCGGGGGCCGGGGCCGCGATGGAGCGGTTCATCCAGCGGCTCGTGCACGATGTCGCCGCGCTGGTGCTGGCGTTGGACCCGGAGCTGGTCATCGTCGGCGGGTGGGCCGCCGGGCTCGACGGGGTGCTCGATCCGCTGCGGCGCGAACTGGAGCGGTATTGCCTGCGGCCGCCTCGGGTGGCCCTGTCGTTGCTGGGCGAGGCGGCTGTGGCCACCGGGGCGTTGCGGCTTGCCCTGGATCATGTGGAGGAGCGGTTGTTCGCCGCGGACGCAACGGTTTCGGCCCGCCGGTGAACCGGGGTGCCTTGCGGGTGCCTCGGTTTGATCGTCGGCGGGTGAGCGTCGTATGTGGCTGGGCGTGCAGTTCCCCGCGCCCTTAGTGCAGCGCCGCGCTGATTCTGCGGGGGTCATGTGGCTTTGAGTGGGGTGCCGTCGTAGGTCCATCGGTAGGGCTTGGCGTCGTGCTTGTCGTAGGCCGTGACGACCTGGCCTCGGCGCAACACCCGCCGGGTGGGCGTGGAGAAGAAGATCTCCACTTGGTTTGGCCACGAGGCGTGTTTCGGGGTGTGGTGGACGTGGAACCGGCGGGTGCGCGGCCAGAACAGGCTCTGGTCTTGCGCGACGTGTACGAGGATCCGTTGTCCATCACCAGACGGATGTCCAGACCTGCGGGAATGCTGGAGTCGAGCAGCCGCAGGAACCTCTGATGAAGGTGCCGGAGTCATTGCGGGCGTTGGTCTGGGTGAGGACCTGGCCGGTGTGCACCTCAAGTGCAGCGATGATCGATACGGTGCCGTGGCGGACGTACTCGAACTCTCGGCGGGCCGGCTGCCCGGGACGGGCGGGGGCGTCGGGGTGCTTCCGGGACCGCGCGGTGATCCCGGTCTTCTCGTCCACCGAGAGCACCACAGCATTCGGTCGGCAGGTGCGGTACACGGCGCAGACGTCGGCGGCCCTGTCGAAGAACTGCGGGTCGGCCGGACGGGTCAGCCAGCCGCGCACCAGGTGGGGCTTGAGATCGGCGCCTGTAAGGATCCGTCCGATCTGCGAGGCGGAGATCCCCAACTCCGAGAGGTGTTCGGCGAGCAGGCGGTGAGACCAGACGGTATCCGCACCTGACGGGACCGCGGTTGCCGCCGCGACCGCCTTTAGCCGGTCCTCCGGGGTGAACCGGGCTCGGCCGAGCGGTCGGGGCCGCCCGTTCGCGCCAGCGGCGCACTGTGTCCACATGTAGGCCCAGGCGTCTGGCGATTGCGGCGTTCAGGCAGGCGTTCACGTCCTCCAGTCCCGCCCGGGCCCGTTGGACCCGACCGGAAGCGGCGGTGCGGGAGCTCGCCACCTGCTCCAGTTCCTCCCGCTGCGCGGACGCCGACTCGATCACGAACGGACTCGATGCCGCCATCGGCCCCCACCAACACCGTGACTCAGCAGATTGATGTTCTGTTGGCTCCCTGGAATGCGGGTCCTTGCTCACGGCCGGTGCTGTGAGTGGTGTTCTGCTGCGCGGTTGCCGTCGTTGGGTCGCTACGGTGCTGCGGATGCTCACCGCGGTCGTGCAACGGACCGGGCTGCTCGGCCCAGGCGTGGGAACAGCTTTCTCGCACGCAACGGTGGGGCGGCGTTCGGATCAGTGCAGGGTGGTGGGCTCGGTGTGTGCTGGGTTCTCGCCTCGCGGTGCGGCTGGTCCGCCGGAGGCGAGGGCGATGAGGGTGTCGAGCGCGGTTTCCAGGGCGCGGGGGTCGCGGTGGACCTGCGCGAGGAGCAGGCCCCCCTGGAGCACGGCGAGGAGGGTGACAGCGAGGTCGTCCGGGTCGATCTCGCTCGCGAGGTGCCCGGCGGTGTGAAGGGTTCGCAGGCCGTCGCCGATCGCGGCTGACCACTGGTCGAATCCGGCGGCGATCAGGGCGCGGGCCTCGGGGTCGGCCTCGGCGAGTTGGCCGCCGAGCGATCCGAGGGGGCAGCCTCCCTTCGCTTCGGTGCCCTTCGCCTGGATGATCACCATGTCCCGCCAGCCTGCGAGTCCTTCGAGGCTGCCGAGGTCGGCCTGCCGCTGATTGCCCAGGATGGTGTCGGCCTGGTGGTCGATGACCGCCTGGACGAGTTCGTCCTTGTCGGCGAAGTAGTGGTAGAGCTGCGATCCGCTGACCCCCGCCGCCGCCCGCACATCGTCGAGCGTGGTGCTCACCACGCCTCGCTCGTGGATCAGCCGGGCGGCGGCCTCCACGATCCGGGCCCGCGTGCGCGCCCCCTTGGCGGTCAGCTTCGGCCGGTCCCGCGCATCAGTGCTCATGAGGGCGATCCTAACACTTTCTGGGTTTGACAACCCAGCCTGAATGCCGAAGAGTGGGTTTTGTAACCCAGTTCAGGTCTGTGGAAAGAGGCCCCTCATGATCCTTGTCACCACGGCCGGGAAGGTCGGCTCCGAAGCGGTGCGCCTGCTCACGCAGCAGCAGGTGCCGGTCCGGGTGCTGGTCCGGGACCCGGCGAAGGTGAAGGCGCTGGCGGATGCGGGCGCGCATGTCGTCGTCGGCGACCTGCAGGTGCCGGCGAGCATCGATGCGGCGATGGCGGGAGTGACCGCGGTGGTGCTGGTCAGCCCCGCCGTGCCCGCACAGGAACTGAACGTCGTCGCCGGCGCCGCGCGGGCCGGGGTCGGGCACATCATCAAGGCCACCAGCAAGGCCTCGCCCGACTCGCCGATCGCCCGGCGGCGCGGGCAGAGCGAGATCGAGGCCGGGCTGGCCGCCAGCGGGATTCCCCACACCCTGCTGCGCTCGAACGCCTACATGCAGAACGTCCTCGCATTGGCACCCGCTATTGCCAAGACCAGCGGCTTCGGGTCCGCGGCCGGCAAGGGGCGCACCGGCATGGTCGACGCCCGGGACGTGGCGGCGGTGGCCGCCAAGATCGCCGCCGCGCCCGCCGCGCACGCCGGCAAGACCTACTGGCTCTCCGGCCCGCAGCCGATCTCCAACGACGAGGTAGCCGCCGTGCTCTCCAGGCTGCTGGGCCGGACCATCACCTACCGGGAACTGAGCTTCGAGGAGAACAAGGACGCGATGATCCGCGCCGGGGCCCCCGAGCAGATCGCCCACATGAACGCCCAGGCGTTCCGTCTGACCGCCGAGGGCGACGCCGACTGGGTCACCCAGGACGTGCCGACCCTGCTGGGCCGCCCGGCTCGCTCGTTCGAGCAGTTCGCCGCCGACCACGCCGCCTCGTTCGCGTAGACGGCGCAGTGAGAGAAGAAGGAAACAGGACCATGACGCTTCAGGGAAAGACCGCGCTCGTGACGGGCGGCACCTCGGGCATCGGCCGCGCCGTGGCAATGAAGCTGGCACGCCGCGGCGCGCACGTGATCGTGACCGGTCGCGACGAGCGACGCGGTGACGAGGTCATCGCCGAGATCGACGCACAGGGAGGCAAGGCCCGGTTCATCGCCGCCGATCTCGCCAACTTCGACGACGTGCGGCGCCTGGCCGAGGCCGCGGCGGATGTCGACGTGCTCGTGAACAACGCCGGCGTCTTCCCGGGCGGCCCGACCGAGCAGACCACGCAGGAGGACTTCGACCTCGTCTTCGACGTCAACGTCAAGGCACCGTTCTACCTGACCGCGGCAATCGCGCCGCGGATGGCCGCCCGGGGCGGCGGCGCGATCATCAGCATCTCGACCATGGCGGCGACCATCGGCATGAGCGGCCTGGCCGCCTACGGAGCCTCCAAAGCGGCGATCGAGGCCCTGACCAAGTCCTGGACTGCCGAGTACGGCCCGCAGGGCGTACGGGTCAACGTCGTGGCCCCGGGGCCGACTCGCACCCCGGCGAGCGCCGCGATGGGCGAGATGTTCGACGCCCTGACCGCAACCGTGCCGGCCCGGCGAGGGGCGGATCCCGACGAGATCGCCGCGGCCGTCTGCTTCCTCGCCTCCGACGAGGCCAGCTTCGTCTACGGGGCTGTGCTGCACACTGATGGAGGCCGCGTCGCGGTCTGACCGCCGCTTGCGCGCGACCGTGGTGACGGGTAGAGCCCGATGGCGGTGTCGAGTCCGTTCGCGATCTCGCTGACGCGATCCATGAGTTCGTCACGGCCTACGCCGAGCACGACGCCAAGCCGTACCGATGGACCTACGACGGTACTCAAAGCCACACGACCCCCGCAGGATCAACGGGGCGCTGCACTAGGACACTAGGACCTTCTGACAGACCTCCGCGGCGTCGCGTGGTCCGTTTGCGGGTGACCGCTGTGTGTGGCTGAGCGCGCCGATGACCGCGCCCCCTGAACGCTGGGGCGCGGCGGCGTTGCCCGCGCGGGGGTCAGGACGCCTTGGTTTCCGGGGCGTGGTGGATTTCTACGTTCGGCGTATCGCCGAAGGTGAGACGGCAGGTGTCCGCTCGGTATGTCGCCAGGGAGACGGCCGCCGTGACGCCGGCGCTGAAGTAGCGGGTCGTGACGACGAGGACCGGGGCGCCGGGAAGGCGGTCCAGTTCCTTCGCGTCGTCGGCGCGGGCCGAGCCCAGCTCGACCGCGCGGTCCTGGCCGTCCAGGCCGAAGCGCTGCAGTTCACGCAGGACGGCACGCGCGCGTGCGGCGCCGGAGGGAGCGTCTATGGCGGTCAGGTCGGGCACGGAGGCCGACGGGACGTAGAGCAGCTCGGCCGCGACCGACTGGCCGTGCGAGACGCGCGTACGGCGCAGCACGTGCACGGTCTCGCCCGGGGCGGTGCCCAGCATGTCGGCGACCGCGGCCGGCGGCACGTCCGGAGTGCAGTCGACGGCCTGCCACGCGTCCCCGCCCGCGCCCGGCCAGTCCTGGTCGGTGGAGGCGACGGCGACGCCCACCCGGGGCGGCGCGACCGTGGTGCCGACGCCGCGGCGGCGCTGCAGCCGTCCTTCGAGCTCGAGCTGTTCGAGGGCCTGGCGGAGCGTGGCCCGGGCGACGCCGAAGCGGGCCGCGAGATCACGCTCGTTCGGCAGGATCTCCCCGACGGCGAACTCGGAGTCGAGCGCCTCGCTGAGCACGGTCTTGAGATGCCAGTACTTCGGCTCCGGTGCCGCTTCCAACTGCGTGGTCCCCACCCTGTCCTCCGCAACAGCCGTGCCCCGGCGGCTTTTTAGCGCCCTTGTTTATTAAAGGTTCCTGCACTATCTCTGCGAGCGTAGGGCCGCCCCCGAGCTTGGTCAAGACCAATCCTCGATCGGTGACCCCCCGCACAGGGGTGTTGCCGCAGAGCGTTCATGGAGGGCCGCGCTCCGTTCACGCGGCGTTCGTAAGGCAGGCATGAGAGACGCAGAGACACGCCTGTGGGCCCGCCGACCGCGCTTGCGCGAAGGGCGGGCCCACAGGCCTGCGTGGCGCTCTGCCTACAGGAGCGACTGAAGCTTGTCCGGGTTGCGCACGATGTAGACGTACTGGACCTTGCCGCCGGAGATGCCGAGCTGGAAGGCGGAGTCGACCTTTCCCTCGGAGAGGACGAGCAGCCCCGGGCCGCCGTTGATCTCCACCACGCGGAACTCGAACCCCTCGGCGCCTCCTTGGCCCGCGGCGCCCGCGAGGAACCGGCCCACCTTGTCGGCGCTCTCGATGACGCGCAGGGGCGCCTTCGACTTGCCGCCGCTGTCGCCGACGAGGCGCACGTCGGGGGCGAGCAGCGACATGAGTCCGTCGAGGTCGCCCTCGGTGGCGGCGGCGAGGAACCGCTCGGTGAGGTCGCGCTGTTGCGCCGGGTCGACGTCGAAGCGGGGGCGCCGCTCCTCGACGTGCTTGCGGGCCCGGGCGGCGAGCTGGCGCACCGCGGCCTCGCCGCGCTCCAGGGTGGCCGCGATCTCCGCGAACGGCAGCCCGAACGCCTCGCGCAGGACGAACACGGCGCGTTCCAGCGGTGAGAGCGACTCCAGGACGACGAGGACGGCGAGCGACACGGAGTCGGCGAGCACGGCCTGTTCGGCGGTGTCGGGGACCGTGGGGCCGAAGTCGGTGACGAGCGGCTCGGGAAGCCATGGGCCTACGTAGGACTCACGTCTGCTCTGGGCCTGGCGCAGCCGGTCGATGGCGAGGCGGGTGGTGATGCGCACCAAGTAGGCACGCGGTTCGCGCACCTCGGCCCGGTCGGCCTGGGACCAGCGCAGCCACGCGTCCTGGACCGCGTCCTCGGCGTCGGCGACGCGCCCCAGCATGCGGTAGGCCACGCCCATCAGGACGGGGCGGTGCTCTTCGAAGACGTCGATCGCGGTGTCGGTGGCCACGTCTCCATCCCAACCGACGGAGGACCCGCTGTCCAGGCGGCGCCGCCTCTTTGCCGCCCCCCTCTTGAACTGGACGCTACCCATGGGTAATTGTTGCTGACAAGGAGTCTAAGAAACCGTCGAGGCGTGGCGGGGACAGGGAGCGAGCGACATGGCGGCACAGGCGTCCTTCAGTATCGACAGCCCCGGCGGAGCGCGCACGGCGACCGTCACGTACGAGCGGGCGGGCGCCGGTGAACCCCTGCTCCTGCTGCACGGGATAGGCCACCACTGGCAGGCCTGGCAGCCGGTGCTGCAGATCCTGGCGGCCGAACGCGACGTGATCGCCGTGGACCTTCCGGGATTCGGGACGTCGCCCGCGCTGCCGGAGGGTTTCGCCTACGGCCTGTCGAGCGTGGTGCCCGTGCTGGGCGCGTTCTGCCGCGAGCTCGGGATCGACCGGCCCCACGTGGCGGGCAACTCGCTGGGCGGGCTGCTCGCCTTGGAGATGGGCCGCGAGAAGCTCGCACGGTCCGTGACGGCGCTCTCCCCGGCCGGGTTCTGGACCGAGGCCGAGCGTCGCTACGCCTTCGGGACGCTGCTCGCGATGCGGCAGGGCGCGCGGGCGATGCCGCTGCCACTGGTCGAGCGGCTGTCCCGGTCGGCCGTCGGGCGGGCAGCGCTCACCGGCACCATCTACGCGCGGCCCGGGCGCCGTTCACCCAAGGCGGTCGTCGCCGAGACGCTGGCGCTGCGCGACGCGACCGGGTTCCGCGAGACGCTGGAGGCGGGCCGCGGCGTGCTCTTCCGCGACGACATCCCGGAGATCCCCGTCACCGTCGCCTGGGGCTCGCGCGACCGGCTCCTCGTGCGTCGTCAGGGCGTCCGCGCCAAGCAGGTCCTCCCGGGTGCGCGGCTGGTCAGGCTGCCCGGCTGCGGCCATGTGCCGATGAACGACGACCCGGCCCTCGTGGCCCGCGTCATCCTGGACACCAGCCGGTGACCGACGGCTGAACGCGCCCGACCCCAGGGCGACCCCGGCGCCCACGAGCGCGCTGCCGACGCCCTGGGCGAGGCCGTACGACCCCGAGCCGACCAGGGGCGCGGTGCCGGCCGCCGCGACGGGGATGAGTCCGGAGAACAGCGTGGCGCGCTCCGCGCCGATCCGCTGCATGCCCATGTACCAGCACACGAAGCCGATGACGGTGACGATGGCGGCCTGCCACACCAGGGCCGCGGTCTCCGGTCCGTCGGGCACGCGCAGCCAGGAGGCGCCGTCGACGAGGAGACCCACAACCGCCGCTTCGAGCGCGGCGATCGCGCAGACGGCACACGACAGGAGCCGCGGGCCGAGGGGCCGCAGCACCGGTACGGCCAGCACGGCGAAGCCGACCTCCCCCGCGAGGGCGCATACGGAGAAGGCGATGCCCGTGGTGTCCGTACGCCCCCATCCCTGCACGGTGAAGGCTCCGGCGGCGACGAGCAACGCACCGTAGAGCACGATCCGTTGCGGCCGACGCCCGGACAGCAGGGGCACCAGGACGGCGACGACGACGGGCGCGCATCCTACGAAGACGCCGGGTACCGCCGGTTCAGCGGTCCGTTCCGCGGCGAGGATCGCGAGGTTGAAGCCGACCATCCCGACGGCCGCGAGCAGGGCGAGCCGACCCCAGAGGCGCGGCCCCAGGTCGCGGAGCGGGGCCGCGCCACCGCGGCCTGCCAGGGGCAGGAGCAGCAGGCAGGCGAGTCCGTACCGCAGGAACTGGCCGCCCGCGTACGGGTAGTGGCCCAGGACGCTGTTGGCGGTGAAGGAACCGCCCACCAGGACGCAGGCGAGGGCGGCGAGCAGGGAGCCCCGTAGGGACGCGGCGTTCATGGCGTCGACGCTAGGAGGGGCAGTGGTCCCGTTCGAGGTCCACCAAGGGGGCTGTGTCGGGGACCAATTGCCTGGTCGGACGCCACTCAGGAACCCGCATTAAGGTCCCTTCGTATGACGTCGCTGCCGTATCCGCCGTCCGCCGCTTGGGAGTTGTTGCTGCCGGCCGCTGCCGCGCCCGCACGCGCGCGTGGTCGTTCCTTGCAGTCGGCCTTGCGTGCGGCGGTGCGTTCGGGGCGGCTCGCGCCCGGGACGCGGCTGCCGTCGAGCCGGGACCTGGCGGGCGATCTCGGGGTGTCGCGCGGTCTGATCACCGAGGCGTACGAGCAGTTGACCGCCGAGGGCTATCTGCGCAGCGGGCGGGGTGCCGGGACGTGGGTGGGCGAGGCGGTGCGGGCCGCCGCTCCGGGGGCGCGGGATCTGGCGCCGCGCCCCTCGCCCGGGGTGCGGGCCGACTTCGTGGCGGGCAGCCCGGATCTGTCGCTGTTCCCGCGGGCCGCGTGGGCGGCGGCGCAGCGCGGTGTGCTCTCCGAACTGCCGCACCACATCTTGGGATACCCGGATCCGCGGGGCCTGCCCCGGCTGCGTACGGCACTCGCCGAACTGCTCGCCCGGCGCCGCGGCGTGGTGACGGACCCGGAGCGGATCATCGTCTGTTCCGGGGTGACGCAGGCGGTGACGCTCCTTGCCGCGGTGCTCCACGCGCGCGGGCAGAGCGCTATCGGTGTGGAGAGTCCCGGCAGCCCGCAGTACGAGGAGCTGTTCGCGACGGCGGGGCCGCGGGCGGTGCGGCTGCCCCTGGACGACGAGGGTCTCGCCATGGCGCCCCTGCGCGGCTCCGGGGTGCGCACGGTGATCACGACACCGTCGCACCACTTCCCGTCCGGCATCGCGTACTCGGCGCCGCGCAGGACTCAACTCCTGGCGTGGGCGCGGGAGATGAGCGGGCTCGTCGTGGAGGACGACTACGACGGGGACTTCCGTTACGACCGCGCACCGGTAGGCGCCTTGCAGGGCCTCGATCCGGAACACGTCGCCTATACGGGCTCGGTGAGCAAGGCGTTGGCGCCGGGCCTCCGGCTGGGCTGGCTGGTCGTGCCCGACGCGCTGGCCGACGAGATCGTGGCGCGCAAGCGGTACATGGATCTCGGCAACCCGGTGCTCGACCAGGCGGTGCTGGCCCGATTCATCGAGCGCGGCGACCACGACAGGCATCTGCGGCGCTGCCAACGCGCCTACAAGGAGCGGCGGGACGCTCTTGTCGCCGCCTTGGACGAGCAGCTTCCCGGCACCGAAGTGGCGGGCATCGCGGCGGGCCTGCACGCCATCGCCACCCTGCCCGCCCGCTGCGGCCCGCAGGACGCCCTTCTGGCGCGCCTCGCGGCGTCCGGGGTGGGCGTGCGTCCGCTGAGCCACTATGGAGGCGACGCGGCGGACGACCGGGTCTCCCTGGTGCTCGGGTACGCGCATCTGACGTCGGCCCGCATCACCGAAGGCGTACGTCTCCTGGCCCGCGCGGCTCAGAAGCCGGCCGGGTGAGGCGCTCGGCGGCAGCGACACCACGAGAGCGGCGCGCCCGGTTCCCCTGACGCGGGAGGCGGTTGTTCACTTGGGGTTCGTGTGCGCGCCGTGGTGAAACAGTAGGTGTGGCTCCGCGGCGCCACGCGCAGACCAGGCACCGCACCGTTGTCGGAACCGTCACTGGAGGCGCCCATGTCACACCGTCCGCCGAGTCCCCTGCCCGGCCGCCGTGGAGTGCTGCGGGGTTCCCTCGCCGCGTCGGCGGCGCTCGCGCTGCCCTCGATCGCCGGCGCGGCGGCTCCCGCGTTCGCCCTGTCGGGGCGCCCGAAGGCGGGCTGGGGCGTGCAGGCCGGTGACGTCGGCGCGCACTCGGGCCTGGTGTGGGTGCGCTCGGACCGTCCCGCGCGGATGATCGTCGAGACCTCGGCCACCGAGTCGTTCAAGCGGGCGACCCGCTGGCGCGGCCCGCTGGTCGGCCCGGACACCGACTTCACGGGCACGACCCGGCTGCGCGGCCTGCCGCCCGGCGAGCAGATCCACTACCGGGTGCTGCTCGCCGACCCGGACGATCCGCGCCGCACGAGCGCGCCGGTCCCGGGCACGTTCCGTACCGCGCCCGTGAGCCGCCGCGGCGGGGTGCGGTTCCTGTGGTCCGGGGACATCGCGGGCCAGGGCTGGGGCATCAACCCCGACCGCGGCGGCTACCGCGTCTACGAGGACATGCGCGCCCTGGACCCGGACTTCTTCCTGTGCAGCGGCGACAACATCTACGCGGACGGGCCGATCCTGCCCAGCGTGACGCTGCCCGACGGGCGGGTCTGGCGCAATGTGACGACCGAGGAGAAGTCGAAGGTCGCCGAGACGCTCGCGGAGTTCCGCGGCGCGTTCCGCTACAACCTGCTCGACGAGAACGCGCGCCGGTTCAACGCCCAGGTCCCCACCATCACGCAGTGGGACGACCACGAGGTGCACAACAACTGGTACCCGGGCCAGATCCTGGACGACGCCCGTTACACCGAGAAGAGCACGGACGTGCTGGCGGCCCGGTCGCTGCGCGCGTTCAGCGAGTACTTCCCGGTCTCGACGCTGCCGCCGGGCGACGCGGACGGGCGGGTGTACCGGGTGCTGAAGCAGGGCCCGCTGCTCGACGTGTTCGTCCTCGACATGCGCACGTACCGCAACGCGAACTCGCCGAACCGGCAGGCCGACGACACCACGGGCATTCTCGGCGCCGAGCAACTGGCGTGGCTCAAGCGGGAGTTGTCGCGCTCCCGGGCGGTGTGGAAGGTGATCGCCTCCGATATGCCGCTGGGCCTGGTGGTGGCGGACGGGGCGGTGAACTTCGAGGCGGTGGCGCAGGGCGACCCGGGTGCGCCGCTCGGCCGGGAGCTGCAGATCGCCGAGTTGCTGCGGCACATCAAACACCGCGGGATCACCGGCACGCTGTGGCTCACGACGGACGTGCACTACACCTCCGCGCAGCACTACGAACCGTCGCTCGCCGCGTTCCAGGATTTCGCGCCGTTCTGGGAGTTCGTGTCGGGGCCGCTGGCCGCGGGCGGGTTCCAGGCGGCGAAGCTCGACGGGACGTTCGGCCCGCGGCAGGTGTTCATCAAGGCCCCGACGCGGGCGAACACCTCGCCGGCGGAGACCCCGCCCTACTTCGGGGAGGTCGACATCGACGGCGACAGCGGGGAGCTGACCGTGCGGCTCCGGCAGGAGGGCGGCGACGTGCTCTTCTCCCGGACACTGCAGCCGGGGCGCGTGGGGCAGTGAGGGCGGAACCCGCCCAGGAACATGTCAAACAATGAACAAACGGTCATAGGCACTCTTTACCCATCGGTCACAAACCGTTCGTGATCACGCAACACCGTTCCTTCACAGTGGATGCATGAGTCGAGACATGTCTGATGTGACACGCGTGAGGAACGACCGTGCGGCCACCGGCAGGCGCGGGGCCCTGATGGAGCTGGCCACCCAATGGTGGTCACGCCGCCCGGGCCACGCGCCGCCGTCGCCGGATACCGGCGCCCGGCCGCCCGCACCCGTCGAGGACGGGGCGGCGACCGGGCGACAGACCGGGGATGCCGCCTCGGCCGACCCCGCGCAGAGCGTGCTCTGGCGGATGCGCACGACGGTGCGGGACGAGCCGGGTTCCCTCGCCGCGCTGTGCACGTCCCTGGCCCGCCTGCGGGTGGACATCCTGAGCCTGCAGACCCACCCGCTGGCCGAGGGCACCGTGGACGAGTTCCTGCTGCGCGCCCCGCAGGAACTGCCCGCCTCCGACCTGACCCGGTCCGCCACCGAGGCAGGCGGCTCCGGCACCTGGATCGAGCGGGCCGACGCCCACGACCTGGTGGACGCCCCCACCCGCATCCTGGGCCTGGCCACGCGCACAGCCCTGGACGCGGCCGAACTGCCTTTGGCACTACGCCAGTTGCTGGGCCGGTGCACCATCAGGTCGCTGCCCGCGACGGCCGCGGCGAGTGACGCGCCCCCCGTCGAGGGCGGCTTCGAGGAGACCGCGATGCGGCTGCGCACACCGGACGGCGGGGTCATCACCGTGGAGCGGCCGTATCTGCCGTTCACCCCGACCGAGTTCGCGCGGGCCCGCGCCCTCGTGGAACTCGACGCGCGCCTCGGCCCTCGGGTGCCGCGCGGCCAGGACGTCCTCACGCTGCCCGAGGGCAACGACATCACGGTGCGGCGCGCGCACGCCGCGGACCTGCCGGCGGCGAAGGCGATGCACGAGCGGTGCTCACCGCGGACGCTGAGCATGCGCTACCACGGCCCCGTCGGCGACGCCGACCGCTACCTCAACCACCTGCTCAGCCCCCGCTTCGGCCGCACCCTGGCCGCGCAGACCACCTCGGGGCGCGTCGTCGCGCTCGGACATCTGCTGTGGGACGGGGACGAGACCGAGATCGCTCTGCTCGTGGAGGACGACTGGCAGCGCCGGGGCATCGGCGCCGAACTGCTCGGCCGGCTGGTCGCGCTGGCGGTCGAGGCGGGCTGCGAGAGCGTGTACGCGGTCACCCAGGCGTCCAACACGGGCATGGTCGCGGCGATGCGCGGCCTCGACCTGCCGCTCGACTACCAGATCGAGGAGGGCACCCTGGTGATCACCGCGCGGCTCGACGCGACTCCGGTGGCGTCGCGGCCGCCGTACGAGCAGGCCGAGCGGCACTGAGCACGTCGCTCTCACGAGCCTCGGCGCCGAGGGCCCGGTCGAGGTCGGCCCACAGGTCCTCGATGTCCTCCAGGCCGACCGACAGGCGCAGCAGCCGGTCGCCGACGCCCGCCGCCCTGCGGTCGTCGGCGGCCACCACGCGGTGGCTGATCGAGGCCGGATGCTGGATGAGCGAGTCGACGCTGCCCAGGCTGACCGCGGGGGTGACGAGGTCGACGCCGGCGATCACGGCGTGCGGGTCCCCGGCGACCTCGAAGGCCACCATGGCGCCGCCGATCCGCGGATAGTGGACGCGGGTCACGCGCGGGTCGGCGGCGAGGCGCCGGACCAGTTCCGCGGCGGTCGCCGAGGCCGCGCGCACCCGCACCGGCAGGGTCGACAGGCCGCGCAGCAGCAGATATCCGGCGAGCGGATGCAGCACGCCGCCCGTCGCGAACCGCACCTTGCGCAGCTCGCGTGCGAACAGCTCGTCGCACGCCACCACGCCGCCCAGCACGTCCCCGTGGCCACCGAGGTACTTGGTCGCGCTGTGCAGGACGAGCCGCGCCCCGCTCTCGAGGGGCCGTTGCAGTACGGGGGTGGCGAAGGTGTTGTCGACGAGCAGCGGCACGGAGCCGCAGGCGTGGGCGACGGCACGCAGGTCGACCTCGGCGAGGGTCGGGTTGGCGGGCGACTCCACCAGCACCAGGCCGGTGTCGGGCCGGATCGCTTCCGCGATGCCCGCCGGGTCGACCCAGGTGACCTCGGAGCCGAGCGCGCCCGCCGTCAGCAGGTGGTCGCTGCAGCCGTAGAGCGGGCGGACCGCGACGACATGGCGCAGGCCCGCCGAGAGGCGTACGAGAAGAACCGCGGTCAGCGCCGCCATGCCGCTCGCGAACGCGACGGCGGTGTCCGTCCCTTCGAGGCGGGCCAGGGCCGTCTCGAAGCGGGCGACGGTCGGGTTGCCGAGGCGGCCGTAGACCGGCGGCCCGTCGTCGAGGACGCCATGGGCGGCGAACGTGTCGACGCGGGCGGCCTCGGCGCGGCTGTCCGGGGACGGGTACGTGGTGGACAGGTCGATGGGCGGGGCGTGCAGCCCGAGGGCGGTGAGGTCGTCGCGGCCCGCGTGCACGGCTTCGGTGGCGAGGGCCCTGGGGCGGGAGGTGTCGTCCATGCGTCCCAGGCTGAACAGGGGACGGGGCAAAGGGGTCAACTCCCGTGCTACGTTCGACGGATGGCCGATTCCGTCGTACTCGATCCGATCGATCTGGAGATACTGCGGCTGCTGCAGAACGATGCCCGTACCACGTACCGCGATCTGGCCGCGCAGGTCGGCGTCGCGCCCTCGACGTGCCTGGACCGGGTGGGCCGGCTGCGCCGCTCCGGAGTGATCCTCGGGCATGTGCTGCGGCTCGACCCGGCCAGGCTGGGCCGGGGGCTGCAGGCACTGCTCTCGGTGCAGGTGCGGCCGCATCGCAGGGAGCTGGTCGGCCCGTTCGTGGACCGGATCCGGGCACTGCCCGAGGCCCGCACGGTGTTCCACCTGACCGGCCCCGACGACTACTTGGTGCACGTGGCCGTGTGTGACATGGCGGACCTGCAGCGACTCGTCCTCGACGAGTTCACGTCCCGGCGCGAGGTGGCCCGGGTGGAGACCCGGCTGATCTTCCAGCAGTGGGAGTGCGGTCCGCTGCTGCCACCCGGTGGTGACGCGGCCGCCTGACTCATACGAGGATGTGGCCATGCCAGACACGTCACACACCCAGAGTCAGCTGCCCCGGCAGGTCGCCGACGCGTATGTCGACGCCTTCGTCGACCTCGACCCCGTCGAGGGCACATATCTCGGCGTCCGCGCATCCCACAGCAAGCTGCCCGACCTCTCGCCCGCGGGCATCGAGGCGGTCGCCGGGCTGGCCCGCGAGACGCTCGCGCGGCTCGACGAGGCGGAGCGCGCGCCGGGTGCCGACAGAGATGTCGAGCGGCGGTGCGCGCGGCTGCTGCGCGAGCGGCTGACGGCCCAACTCGCCGTGCACGAGGCCGAGGAGCCGCTGCGCGCCGTCAGCAACCTCGGTTCACCGGTCCACCACGTGCGTGAGGTCTTCGCCGTCACACCCACCGACACCGACGAGGACTGGGCGGCGGTCGCCGAACGGTTGCGGGCGGTGCCCGCGGCGTACGCCGGATACCGCGAGACGCTCGGCCTCGGCCTGGAGCGGAAGCTGCACGGCGCGCCGCGGCCGACCGCGACGTTCGTCGAACAGCTCACCGCGTGGGCGGGGCAGGAACGCGGCTGGTTCGAGGAGTTCACCGCTGACGGGCCCGAGGCGCTGCGCGCCGAGCTGACCGAGGCGGCGCGGGCGGCGGACGCGGCCACCGCCGAGCTGCGCGACTGGATGCGCGATGTGTACACGCCCGCGATCGAGGGCTCCCCCGACGTGGTGGGCCGCGAGCGCTACGCGCGCTGGTCGCGCTACTACAACGGTGCGGACCTCGACCTCGACGAGGCGTACGCGTACGGCTGGAGCGAGTTCCACCGGCTGCTCGCCGAGATGCGCACCGAGGCGGAGAAGATCCTGCCCGGCGCCGCGACGCCGTGGGTGGCCCTCGCCCACCTCGACGAGCACGGGCGGCACATCGAGGGTGTCGACGAGGTGCGGCAGTGGCTGCAGGGCGTCATGGACGAGGCCATCGACGCGCTCGACGGCACCCACTTCGACCTCGCCGAGCGGGTACGGCAGGTGGAGTCCTGTATCGCGCCGCCCGGTGGCGCGGCGGCTCCGTACTACACGCCTCCGTCGGTGGACTTCTCGCGGCCGGGGCGTACGTGGCTGCCCACGATGGGCGAGACCCGGTTCCCCGTCTACGACCTGCTCTCCACCTGGTACCACGAGGGCGTCCCCGGCCACCATCTGCAGCTGGCGCAGTGGGTGCACGTCGCGGAGGACCTCTCCCGATACCAGGCGACACTCGGCTGCGTCTCCGCCAACGCCGAGGGCTGGGCGCTGTACGCGGAGCGCCTGATGGACGAGCTGGGCTTCCTCACCGACGCCGAGACGCGGCTCGGCTACCTGGACGCGCAGATGATGCGGGCGGCGCGCGTCATCGTCGACATCGGCATGCACCTGGAGCTGGAGATCCCGGCGGACTCGCCGTTCCATCCGGGCGAACGGTGGACCCCCGCCCTGGCGCAGGAGTTCTTCGGGGCGCACAGCAGCCGGCCGGCGGAGTTCGTGGAGAGCGAGCTGACCCGGTACCTGTCGATCCCGGGCCAGGCCATCGGCTACAAACTGGGCGAGCGGGCGTGGCTGCTCGGCCGGGCCAACGCGCAGGCGGCGCACGGCGATTCCTTCGACGCGAAGACATGGCACATGGCGGCACTGTCCCAGGGGTCGCTCGGCCTGGACGACCTGGTGGACGAGCTGTCGTCGCTGTAGGGCCTGTCTTCACACTCCCCTCGTCGCCCGGAGGGCTTCGGTGCGTGCTCTCGGCGGGCCGGGCGCAGGGCCTCCTACGGGGCTACTCGGCTTTGCGCCCGGTGCGGCGACAGTGCGTGCCGGGCGTCGCCGGGCAGAGAGGAGTTCGAAGACAGGCCGAGCGGAAATCCGCCGGCGCCGGGCCTCTCGCCCTGGCCGGGTTCAGCAGCCGCAGTCGTCCGCGCCGACGGGCGCCGTCAGCGGGTCCGCGGCCCTGCGCGCGGGTCCCTCCCACGTCTCGTGGGCGAAGCCCTCGCGGACCCAGTACTCGAACCCGCCGAGCATCTCCTTGACCTGGAAGCCGAGTTCGGCGAGGGCGAGGGCCGCGCGGGTGGCGCCGTTGCATCCGGGGCCCCAGCAGTACGTGACGACGGGGACGGTCCTGTCCAGGATGTGCTCGGCCTGCTCGGCGATGAGCGCGGTCGGCAGGTGCACCGCGCCGGGGACGTGACCCTGGTCCCAGGACGCGGTGGAGCGCGAGTCGAGCACCACGAAGCCGGGGTCTGCGTCGGCGGTGAGCGCGGCGGCGACGTCGGACACGTCGGCGTGGAAGGCGAGGCTCGCGCCGAAGTGGGCGGCAGCGGCGGCCGGCGAGGCGGGAGCGACCCGCAGAACCGGGTTGAGGGCGGTCGTGGTCATGGCGGTGCCTCCGTCGATCGGTGCTGTGCTCGGAGTGAGGAGACGGTGCGGCGCCCGTTCCCCGGCCAAGAATCTACGGGCGGCGCTCGCCATGCTGAAGGGCCGATCCCCGGCATCCCTCTTGATCCGCCGGGGATTCCCCTGCTATCTCTCACCCATGACCGCTGATTCCACGCCCGGGCCCGTGTACGCGCCGGACGCCACCGACTGGCTCATTCTGCAGGCCCTGCAACGGGAGGGCCGCGCCAGTTACGCCGAGCTGGCGCGGACCGTGTCCATGTCTGCGAGCGCCGTCACGGAGCGGGTACGCAGGCTCGAGGAGGCCGGGGTCATCGCGGGGTACGCGGCGGTGGTGGTGCCCGAGCGGCTCGGGCTGCCGATACTGGCGTTCGTGCGGCTGCGCTACCCGAACGGGAACTACAAGCCGTTCCACGATCTGGTCGAGGCGACGCCGGAGATCCTGGAAGCGCATCACGTCACGGGCGACGACTGCTTCGTCATCAAGGTCGCGGCCCGCTCCATGAGCCACCTGGAGGAGATCTCCGGCAAGATCGGCACGCTGGGTTCGGTGACGACGAGCGTCGTGTACTCGTCGCCGCTGCCGCGCCGGGAGATCGGGCACTGAGATGAGTTCGGGCGGGGCCCTGCACCCTCTCGGTCCTGGGGCCTGTCTTCAAACTCCCCGCTGCCGCACCACCGACCCCGCCCGCCCCTTCACGACCTCCAGCTGCGCATGCACCCTGCGGCGCAGGTCTCCGACGTGGCTGACGATGCCGACGCTGCGGTCCCGTTCGCGCAGGGAGTCGAGGACGTCGAGGACCTCGTCGAGGGTCTGGTCGTCGAGGCTGCCGAAGCCCTCGTCGATGAAGAGGGTGTCCAGACGGACACCGCCGGCCTCGTCCGTGACGACGTCGGCGAGGCCGAGCGCGAGGGCGAGCGAGGCGAAGAACGTCTCGCCTCCGGAGAGCGTCGCCGTGTCGCGCTCGCGGCCCGTCCAGGCGTCGACGACATGCAGGCCGAGGCCCGAACGGCCGCGCCCCGCAAGGGAGTCGGAGTGGACCAGCGTGTACCGGCCGGACGACATCCGGCGCAGCCGTGCGGTCGCCGCGGCCGCCACTTGTTCGAGGCGGGCGGCGAGGACGTAGGACTCCAGGCGCATCTTGCGCTCGTTGTCGGCGGAGGTGCCGGCCGCGAGGGAGGCGAGCCGGGCGATCCGGTTGTAGGTCGCGCGCAGCGGGCCGAGGCGGCGCGCCTCGGTGGCGGCGCGCCGGGAGAGCCGGTCGAGTTCGTCGCAGCGGCGGGCTGCCGCGTCCCGCGCGGAGCCGGCCGCCCTGACCCGCGCGTCGGCGGCCTCGGCCGTGGCGTGGGCGGCGGCGACATCGGCCGCGGGCCTGCGCGAGGCCTCGGCGGTGTCCTCTTCCGCGAGGATCGCGCGCACGGCGGCCCGCTCCGACTGCCAGGCGTCCAGGCGGTGTTGCAGCTCCCGGTACCGGGCGTCGTCGAGGAGGCCGTCGGCCGCGGACCGCGGCGTGTCGAACCCGGCGCGGAACGCGGCGTCGGCGAGTCGCGCGTCCGCGGCCTTGAGGCGCGTCGCGGTGTCCTCGACGGCGCGGGCCGCCTCGGCGGCCTCGGTGAGCAGGTGCGCGTGCCGCTCCAGCTGGGCCGCGCGCTGCTCGACGCTCTCGGCGCTGCCGCGCGCCTGCGTCAACTCGCTCTCCAGTCCGGCCTGTTCACGATCCAGCGCTTCGCGAAGGGAGGCGCGGGCGGCGGTGCGGGTGGCGGCGTCCTGGCGGGCGGTGAGCCGTCGGCCGTGCTCGCTCTCGGCGCGGGCGAGGGTCTCCCGAGCCGCGTGCAGGCCGGTCGCCAGGGCGCGGGCGTCGGCGTGTCGCGCCTCCAACTCCCGTACGGTCTCGGCGAGTTGCGCAGCCTCCTGGCCCCCGGCGGCGGCTTTCGCGGCGGCCAGTTCTTCCCGTACGGCGGCCAGGGCGCGCTCGGTGTCGGCGCGGCGCACGTCGGCGGTGCGGTAGGCGGCGAGGGCGCTCTCCTCTGCGGCGCGGTCGACGTGGCTCGCGGACTTGGTGATGGGCGCGGGGTGTTCGGTCGCCCCGCAGACGGTGCAGGGTGCGCCGTCGATCAGGGCCTCGGCCAGTTCGGCGGCGACGTCGCGCAGCCGCTGTTCCTTCAGGGAGAGCCAGTTCTCGTGTGCGGCCGCCGCGTCCTCGCGGGCCCGCACCACCGCGTCCTGGGCGCTTTCGGCGTGCGTGGTGAGCCGGTCCCGCTCGACCGCGGCGCGCGCCTGCCTGCGCGCGGGGTCGAGTTGTCCGGCGAGGTGTTCGGCGCGGGTGGCCGCTTCTTGGGCGTCGTCCACGGCGGACTGGAGTGCGGCGCGGCGGGTGTCCCATGCGCCGAGCCAGGCTCCCGCCTCGTCGAGGAGGTCGGCGTCGGCGCGCTCCTCGCGGTCGAGTCCGGCGCGCTCGCGTGCGAGCCCGTCGAGCCGGCGCTCGGCGCGCCGCGCCGCGTCGAGCCCGCCGAGTTCCTGGGCGACACGCCGCGCCGCCTCGGCGAGAGCGGCGGGTCCGGCGTCGGCGAGCGGCTCCGGGGCGAGCGCGTCGCCGGGCTGATCCGGTCCCGGCGCGTCGCCAGGCTGCTCCTGGGCGAGCGTCTCGCCGGGCCGCTTCGTACCGGCCCCGGCGGGGCCCGGACCCGCGGGCGCGCCGGCCCGCAACTCGCCGCGCGCCCGCTCCTCCTCCCGCAGCGCCGCCCGGTGCTCCTCCTCCGTAGCGTCACGCAGGGAGAGGGCGGGCGCGACGGTCTCCGCCTTGCGGGCCCGCTCCATCCGCTCCTCGACGGCCCGGTGCTCCTCGGTGCGGTCCGCCAGCGCGGCGGCCCGCGCCTGTGCCTCCGCGAAGCGGCGCTGCAGGCGCTCCGTCTCGGTGGTGTCGGACAGCGTGCGCTGTGCCGCGACGCGGGCCGACTCGGCCGCGGCGAGGGCGAGATGGCTGTGCGTGAAGTGTTCGCGTGCGGTGGAGCGGGCGGTCGCGGCCCAGGTCAGGACGGCGTCCGCGAGACCGGGGTCGCCGGGGGCCGCGTCGACCGGCGCCAGCTCCACGATGCGGCCCGCGGCCTGCTGCATGCGGTGCGCATCGGCGAGCAACTCGGCGTCTCCGGCGGTCACTTGCTTCTCGGCGCCGCGCCGGTCGTCGGCGAGCCGCTGCTCGACCGCGGCGAACCGGTGCGTGTCGAAGAGGCGGCCGAGGAGCTTGCCGCGCGCCTCGGCGTCGGCGCGCAGGAAGCGTGCGAAGTCGCCCTGCGGCAACAGCACCACCTGGCAGAACTGGTCCTTGCTCATGCCGAGCAGCTGGGTGATCTCCTCGCCGATCTCCTGGTGGGAGCGGCTGAGGTCCTTCCACTCCCCCGCCACGGCGTCGTACTCGCGCAGCCAGCTCTGTGCCTTCTCCGTCGTGAAACCGGTGCCGCGCTTCTTGGGGCGGGCGAAGGGCGGCTGTCTGGTGAGCTCCAGGCGGCGGCCCGCGACGGTCAGGTCGAGGGCGACCTCGGTGCGCACGCCCGGCCCGGCGTGGTCGCTGCGCAGGTTCTGCCCCTGGCCGCCGCCGGTCTGCCGGTCGCCGGGCACGGATCCGTACAGGGCGAAGCAGACGGCGTCGAGGACGGACGTCTTGCCGGCGCCGGTCGGCCCGTGCAGCAGGAAGAGACCCGCGGAGGACAGCGCGTCGAAGTCGATCTCCTGCGTCCCGCCGAAGGGCCCGAACGCGGTGACGCGGAGGGTGTGCAGTCTCACCGGGCGACCTCGCGCACCACGTCGTCGGTACGGACCGTGTCGAACGCGGCCCGCAGCACCGCCCGCTCGTCCTCGTCGGGTCCGGCGCCCCGGACATGGGTCACGAAGTCCTCCGCGATCTCGTGGTCGTCACGCCCCTTGAGGCGCTCGGCGTACGTGGCGTCGGGCCGGGTGTCGGTGCGGCGCGGTTCGAAGAGCAGGCTGAGCGTGTGCGGGAAGCGGTCGACGAGCTTGGCCATCGGGTCGTCGGGCCGGACCTCGTCGGTGAGCGTGGCCTCCACCCAGGACTCCTCGTGGGCGGTGAGGTCCGGGTCGGCGAGGAGGTCGTCGAGGTCGCCGCGGACGCGCGCGAGCGGCCGGGGCACGGGGCAGTCGATCCGCTCGGCGGCGACGGCACCGTCCGCGTCGAGGTCGACGAGCCACATGCTCTTGCGGTGGTCGGCCTCGGAGAAGGAGTACGGCAGCGGCGAGCCGGAGTACCGGACACGCTCGGAGATGATCTGGCTGCCGTGCAGGTGCCCGAGCGCCACGTAGTCGACGCCGTCGAAGACACCGGACGGGACGGCGGAGACACCGCCCACCGTGATGTCGCGCTCGCTGTCGCTCGGCGCGCCCCCGGTCACGAAGGCGTGCGCGAGGACCACGGACCGGGTGCCGGCGGCGCGCGCGGCGAGATCGGCGCGGACCCGCTCCATGGCGGCGGCGAGCACCTGCTCGTGACCGGCCTTCGCGACCCCGAACTCGTCCTTCACCAGGGCGGGTTCGAGATACGGCAGTCCGTAGAAGGCGACGTCGCCATGGGCGTCCGGCAGGACGACGGGGTCGCCGCAGCGGCCCGCCTCCGTCCGCAGATGGATGCCGGCGCGGCCGATCAGGCCCGCGCCGACGCCGAGCCGGCGGGCCGAGTCGTGGTTCCCGGAGATCATCACTGTGGGCACACCGAGCTCTGCGAGCCGGTGCAGCGCGTCGTCGTACAGCTCGACCGCGGAGAGCGGCGGGACCGCCCGGTCGTACACGTCGCCCGACACGACCACCGCGTCCACGTCACGCTCGCGCACGGTGGTGACGAGGTGGCCGATGAACGCGGCCTGGGCATCGAGCATGCTCACGCGGTGGAACGCGCGGCCCAGATGCCAGTCGGACGTGTGCAGCAGTCTCATGACACATGAGGCTAACCGGTGGGTCGGACATCCCGGCCGGAACGCCCGAAGCAGCCACCACGCCCGCCCCGCGCCGCGCCGGAGCGGCCGCTCGACGTGAGCGCCCGGCCCGGTTCAGCCGTAGGCCTCGCCACCGAGTTCGAACCCGGCGGTCCCGGCGCTCACATCCGCCAGCCACCCCCGGAACCGCTCCACGTCACTCTCCGGAAGCCCGATCTCGATGACGACCGCCTCGCCGTAGCGGACATCCCGGACATCTCTCCCGGTGGCCCGCAGATCGTTCTCCATCTTCCCGGCCCGGGTGTGGTCGACGGTCACCGTGGCGAGCCGGAATCTGCGGCGCGTCACCGTGCCGAGGGTGTCGAGCGCTTCGCCCACCGCGCCTCCGTAGGCCCGGATCAGGCCGCCGGCGCCCAGCTTCACGCCTCCGAAGTACCGCGTGACGACCGCGACGACGTACCGCATCTCCCGTCGTGTGAGCATCTGGAGCATCGGCACCCCCGCCGTGCCGCCCGGCTCGCCGTCGTCACTCGCCTTCTGTACGGAGGCGTCGGCGCCGATGACGTACGCGTAGCAGTTGTGGCCGGCCGTCGGGTGTTCCTTACGGATGCGGGCGATGAAGGCCTGCGCCTCCTCCTCCGTCGCCGCGGGCGCCAGCGCGCACAGGAACCGGGACCGGTTGATCTCTGTCTCGTGCACGCCCTCACGGGGCACGGTGCGGTACTCGTCCTGCATCGGACCAGCGTATGCGCAGGCGTCGCCGGGCTCGCCCCCGCCCGAGGCGCGGGTGACGATGTGGTGGATACTCGCACGTCGTCCCAGAGAGCCGTCCGAACAATCCGAACAACGAGCCGTCCAGCTCGCCCGGCCGTCCGACAGGAAGCATCCCCACATGACCGGCACCCCGGCCGAGAGCCCGGCCGCCGCACCCGCACCCGCGCACCGCTGGCGCAGCTGGCTGCTGGAGGGTCTGTCCGAGCGGACGGCCCAGCACCAGGGGCCGCACGGGCACGTTCCGGCGGAGCACCAGGGCCACACGTGGTGGCGGGTGATGTGTCTGACCGGTGTGGACTACTTCTCCACGCTCGGCTACCAGCCCGGCATCGCGGCGCTCGCCGCGGGTCTGCTGTCGCCGCTGGCGACGCTGGTGCTGATCGCGCTCACTCTGCTGGGCGCGCTGCCGGTGTACCGCAGGGTCGCCAAGGAGTCGCCGCACGGCGAGGGTTCGATCGCCATGCTGGAGCGCCTCCTCCCCTGGTGGGCGGGGAAGCTGTTCGTACTCGTCCTGTTGGGCTTCGCGGCCACGGACTTCATGATCACCATGACCCTTTCGGCGGCGGACGCGGCGGCCCACGTCGTGGAGAACCCGTTCGCGCCCGCGTCCCTGCAAGGCGCCAACACCTGGATCACGCTGGTGCTGCTCGCGGCGCTCGGCGCGGTCTTCCTCAAGGGGTTCCAGGAGGCGATCCGGGTCGCGGTGGTGCTCGTCGCCGCGTATCTCACGCTGAATGTAGTCGTCCTGGTCACGGCCGCGGTCCATGTCCTGACCGAGCCGGTCAAGATCGGCAACTGGTGGGACGCGATGACGGCCGAGCACTCCTCGCCGTTCGTGATGGTCGGCGTCGCGCTGCTCGTCTTCCCGAAGCTGGCGCTCGGCATGTCCGGCTTCGAGACCGGCGTGGCGGTGATGCCCCAGGTGC
Source organism: Streptomyces sp. NPDC050264 (assembly GCF_040655895.1). Classification (NCBI taxonomy): domain Bacteria; kingdom Bacillati; phylum Actinomycetota; class Actinomycetes; order Kitasatosporales; family Streptomycetaceae; genus Streptomyces; species Streptomyces sp. NPDC050264. The sequence continues at coordinate 102,811 of NZ_JBFAKV010000008.1, read as the reverse complement.
GGGGCGGCGCCGAGGACACGTACGCGAAACCGACGGTGCGCATCCGCGACACCCGCAAACTGCTCACCACGGCCGCGCTGATCATGAGCGGTTTTCTGCTGCTGTCGAGTCTGGCCACGACGATCCTGATCCCGCAGGACGCGTTCGAGTCGGGCGGTCCGGCGAACGGGCGGGCGCTCGCCTACCTCGCTCACACGTATCTGGGTGAGGGTTTCGGCACCGTCTACGACGTCTCGACGATCTGCATCCTGTGGTTCGCGGGCGCCTCCGCCATGGCGGGCCTGCTCAACCTGGTCCCCCGCTACCTGCCGCGCTACGGCATGGCCCCGGAGTGGACGCGGGCCGTGCGGCCCCTGGTGCTGACGTTCATGGCGGCGGCGGTCGCCATCACCCTGTGGTTCAACGCGAACGTCGACGACCAGTCCGGCGCGTACGCCACCGGTGTCCTGGTGCTGATGCTGTCGGCGTCGTTCGCCTCGACCGTCGCCGTGCACCGGCGCGGCCGCCGCCGGGCCGCGCTCGGCTTCGGCGCGATCACCGTGGTCTTCGCCTACACGCTCGTCACGAACGTCGTGGAACGCCCCGACGGCATCAAGATCGCCGCGATCTTCATCGTGGCGATCCTGGTCTCCTCCTTCGCGTCCCGGGTGCACCGCGCCTTCGAACTGCGCGCGGGCGCGGTCACCTTCGACGACGCGGCCGTACGGATCATCGACGAGGCGGCGGCGCGGGGCCCGCTGCGGATCATCGCGAACGAGCCGCAGGAGCACACCACCGCCGAGTACCGCGACAAAGAGCACTGCCAGCGCGAGGACACGCACATCCCCGAGGGCCGCCCGGTGATCTTCCTGGAGGTCTTCATCCAGGACTCCTCGGACTTCACCGAGGACCTGACCGTGCACGGTGACGAGAAGCACGGGGTGCGCCGCCTGCGCGTGCACGGCCCCGGCGTCCCGAACACCGTGGCCGCGGTCCTGATGAACCTGCGCGACCGTACGGGCCAGGTCCCGCACGCGTACTTCAACTGGACCGAGGGCCACCCCGTCAGCCACCTGCTGCGCTTCCTCGTCTTCGGCGACGGCGAGGTGGCCCCGGTCACGCGGGAGGTGCTGCGCCGCGCGGAGCCCGATCCGCAGCGGCGGCCGCGCGTGCACGTCGGCTGAGCGCCTCTGTTTGAGCGTCAGTACGCGACGGGCCAACCACTGCTCCAGTCAAGGAGGTTGACCCCGAGCTTCGGGGTGCCGTTGTCGTTGCCGTCGTAGTAGTGGTAGACGATCAGATCGCCGTCGGAGTCGTTCATGATGGACTGCCCGCCCGGCCCGATGACGCTGCCGTGCGACTCCAGGACCGGGGTGCCGCCGTTGTTCGTCAGGGCGACGCCGCTCTTGTCGTAGTACGGCCCGGTGACACCGCTCGCGCGGCCGACCTTCACCTTGTACGTGGAGGAGGTGCCGGAGCAGCACACGTCGTACGAGGCGAACAGGTAGTAGTAGCTGCCGTGTTTGACGATGTACGGCGCCTCGACAGCCTTGGTCCCGGTCGGCCGGGAGGCGAGCGAGCGGCGGGCGGTGTCGCCCGCGTACTGCTTGCCGGTGGACGGGTCGATCCGGATCATCTTGATTCCCGTCCACCAACTCCCGAACGAAAGCCACCACTTGCCGTCGCTGTCGACGAAGAGGTTCGGGTCGATGGCGTTGTAGTCGCTCGACGTGGTGGAGGTGTAGACGACGCCGTAGTCGGTCCACGAGCCGGGCAGCCCGGTACTCGAACCGGCCAGGCCGATCGCGGACTTGTTGGAGCCGAACGTCGAAACGGCGTAGTACATCAGGTACTTGCCGCCGTGGTACGAGATGTCGGGCGCCCACGCCTCGGTCGCGTACGACGACCACCAGGACGGCTTGCCGCCGAAGGCGTCGGCGCCGGCCGTGAACGCGATCCGGTCGCTCGACGTACGGAACCCGAGCCCGCCGCCGGTCGCGTACAGCAGGTACTTCCCCGCCGAGGTACGGATCATGGTCGGGTCGTGCACGACGGTGGCACCGGTGACGCGCCCCGGGTTCGGGTACGCGGACGCGGTCGACGGGATCAGAGCGAGGACCAGGGCCGCCGGGACGGCCATCAGGGCGGTTCTGGTGCGACGGGAGATGCGGATGGGGCTGCGGTCGGAGATGCGATCGAAAATGCGGCTCACGCGGGCTCCTTGACGCGTCGGGGACGGACACGACCGTCAGCCCTGTCCGACATACCGAACAGCGGTCGTGACTTCGGACGGACCGTAGAATCGAACCCTTGTTGCGTCAATGGTTTGCGCCCACGCCGTCCGACAGGAATCCGCGATGTCCCGCGAAGGTTGACCGCAGAGCAGGCAGTTACGTGTCACATCGGTAGGGAGTCAGCATGTACGCCGATCCAGGCATCATCCGGAAGATCCTCACGGAGTCCGGCGACACGTGGGCGGTGGTCGGTCTGTCGTCGAACCGGGCACGCGCCGCGTACGGCGTCGCCGAGGTCCTGCAGCGCTTCGGCAAACGGATCGTCCCCGTGCACCCGAAGGCCGAGACGGTGCACGGGGAGCAGGGCTATCCCTCGCTCGACGCCGTCCCCTTCCCGGTCGACGTGGTCGACGTCTTCGTCAACAGCGACCTCGCGGGCCCCGTCGCCGACGAGTCCGTGACCATCGGCGCCAAGGCCGTCTGGTTCCAGCTCGGGGTCATCGACGAGGAGGCGTACGAGCGCACTCGGGCGGCGGGCCTGGACATGGTGATGGACCGGTGCCCGGCGATCGAGATTCCGCGGCTGGGCTGACGCCGCCGACCCCGCTCAGAACACGGCGTCGGCGGCTCCTCAGCGGTCCGCGTCCTCCTCGAACGACGCGAAGTACGCGGCGGCCATGTCCTGCGCGCCGTGGCCCTGGTCCGCGGCGCGGGCGAGGCGGGCCGCGCTCGCTTCGGCGACGTCGAGGCGGACGCCGTGCTGTCGGCCGGCCTCGACGATGAGGCGGGCGTCCTTCACCGCTGTGTCCACCGCGAACTGGGCGGGGGTGAGGCGGTCCTCCAGGACGAGGCCCGCCTTGAGCCGCAGGTAGGGGAGGTCGAGGCCGCCGCCCGCGATGGCGTCGAAGAAGTTCTGCGGGTCCACGTCGAGCGCCTTGGACAGGGCGAGCACCTCGCCTGCCGCGTTCGTGGCGGCCAGGACCCAGCTGTTGGCCACCAGTTTCAGCCGGGTCGCGGAGCCGGCCGCGCCGTCCTCTCCGGTCCACACGGTGCGGGTGCCGACGGCGTCCAGGACCGGGGTCACGGCGTCGCGGTACGCGCTCGGGCCCGCGGCGAGGACGAGCAGCTCTCCGGCCTCGGCGGGCTGGCGGGTGCCGAGCACCGGCGCGTCGAAGAGGACCAGGTCGTGGGCGGTCGCGAAGTCGGCCAGGTCGCTCAGCCCGTCCAGGCCCGCGGTGGTCGACTGCAGCCAGGCGGCGCCGGGCCGCAAGCTCTCGGCGGCCTGCCGCATGACGTCCAGGGCGGCGGGCCCGTCGTAGAGCATCGTCACGACGACGTCGGCGTCCGCCACGGCCTCGGCCGGGGTGTCGACGACGTGTACGCCGTCGGCGGTCAGGTGTTCGGCCTTGTCACGGCTGCGGTTCCAGGCGCGGACGGTGTGCCCGGCCCGCGCGATGTTCCGGGCCATCGCCGCGCCCATGATTCCGGTGCCCAGGACACTCACGGTCAGCTGGTCGCTCATGACGTCGTCAACTCCTTCGGTATGTGCAGGTCGAGCTTAGGCGTGTGCGGCCCCGAGCACGCCGTCGATCCGGCCGGGCCTGGTGTCGGCGGCCTCTTCACTCAAGGACGCGGGCCGGCCGGAGTTCCGTCATGTGCCGCTTGGTGATCCGGCCGCCGTGCCGTCCGTCGACGAGTCCTGCGAGGGACTCGTACAGGCCGGCGCGGGCCACGGGTGCGAGGTCGCGGTGGCCGGAGTAGGTGGAGAGCAGGTCGAGGTACTGCTGTGTGGTGTACGTCGCGTCCCATTCGTAGCGCCGGAAGACGGCCGGTTCGAAGCGGCCGGAGGTCACCAACTCCTCCTCGTCCTGGGGGATTTCGGAGGCCGGTCGCAGGGTGATGTCGGGCGGGGTCGTCGGGTCGAAGTGCTCGTAGCAGCGCTGGGACGCGGCGAAGAACGGTTCCGTGCCGCCCTTGATGTGGTGGGTCGACACCGTGGCGAGGCTCCCGCCGGGACGCAGCGCGGCGGCGGCCTTGGCCACGCGGACCCGCGGCGCGATCCAGTGCCAGGACGTCGCCGCGAGCACCAGGTCGAACGGCAGCGGCGGCAGCGGCCACGTCTCGAACTCCGCCACGACGACCTCCGCGTCCGGGTGGCCCGCGAGCCGGCGCCGGGCCACCGCCGCCATCGCGCGGCCCAGTTCCACCGCGACGATCCGGCAGCCCCGCCCGGCGAGCGGCACGGTCGCCTTTCCCGTACCGGCGCCCACTTCGAGGACCCGGCAGCCTGGCCCGGCCCCCGCGAGGTCCGCCAGGTCGTCGTACACGCGCGGCGGATAGCCCGGCCGCATGCGGTCGTAGAGCCCGGCGTCCTCGGTGAAGGTACGGCGCAGCCGCTCACGCTCCTGATCGGACGGGTCGGACTGATCGGTCTCAGCGGCGACTCCGCTCGGTTCGGTCATCCCCGACACGCTACGGGCACGCGGCTCCGTCCGGAGAGGAACCCGCGCCCCGGGCCGGGTCCCCCTCGCTCCCGGCGAGCTCTCAGTCGGCGAGTTCGCTGAGCCCGTCCAGGCGGTCGGACAGCGCCTTCGCGATCACCTCCACGTGTTCGTCCCGCAGCAACTCCGGGTGCGTGCACGGCAGATCGTGGTTGGTCACGTCACCGGTCACGTGCGGGCGCCATGCCTCGCGGGTCAGCCAGTTCTCCGGGCGGGGCGCCGCCGCCGTGAAGAACAGGACGTCGCCCTCGTAACGCCGGTGGGTGTGGGCGCGCATCAGGCGTGCGTGGTTCGGGACGATGTCGACGATCCGGGAGAGCGTGGCGTCGGTGAGGCCCGCCAGGGGGCTGCCCGCCCTGCGGAGGGTGGCGAGGACGTCGTCGCGGGTGCGTTCGGTGCCGCGTTCGAAGCCCGCCATGCGCAGGACCGCGGTGAGCGCGTCGCCCTCCTCCGGTGCCGGGCGCTCGCGCCACTGTTCCGCGGGGAAGGCGTCGAGGAGGGCGAGGAAGTCGACCCGCTCCCCCGCTTCCTGGAGCAGGACGGCGACGGTGTGGGCGAGGATGCCGCCGACGGACCAGCCGAGCAGCCGGTAGGGGCCGTGCGGGCGGAGTGCGCGGATGCGGGTCACGTAGTCGGCGGCCTGTTCCCACAGGGTGGCCGGGAGCGGCCCGTCCGCCGTCAGGCCGCGGGCCTGGATGCCGTGGACCGGCTGGTCCCGGTCGAGGCGCGCGGTGAGTCCGGCGTAGCACCAGGAGATGCCGCCGGCCGGGTGGATCGCGAACAGGGGTGGGCGGTCGCCTTGTGGGCGCAGCGGCAGGAGTACGTCCAGGGCGTCGCCCGAGACGGGGGCCGCGGAGCCGATGCGGGTGGCGAGCGCGGCCGGGGTCGGGGCCTCGAAGAGGGAGCCGATGGTCAGTTCCGCGCCGAGTTCCTCGCGGATCCGGGCGACGAGGCGTACCGCGAGGAGCGAGGTTCCGCCGAGGTCGAAGAATGCGTCGTCCGGACCGGCCTGTGCGACGCCGAGGACCTCGGCGAAGAGGCGGGTCAGGGTGGCTTCGCGGGGGCTCGTGGGGCGTTCGGCGGTGCCGCTGCCCGCGAAGACCGGGGCGGGCAGTGCGCCGCGGTCCAGCTTGCCGTTGGGGGTCAGCGGGAAGGCCGGCAGGGGCACGATCGCCGAGGGGACCATGTGTTCGGGGAGTTCGCGGGCGAGGGCCGCGCGGATCGCGGCGGGCTCGGCGTCGCCGGTGACATAGCCGATGAGGCGGTCGTCGCGGACCAGTGCGCAGGCGCCGTCGACTCCGTCCCGCGCCGCCAACGCCGCCTCGATCTCGCCGAGTTCGATGCGCTGGCCGCGCAGTTTCACCTGGTGGTCGGTGCGGCCGAGGTACTCGACCTCACCGCGGTCGGTCCAGCGTGCCAGGTCTCCGGTGCGGTACATGCGGCTGCCGGGCGCGCCGAACGGGTCGGCGACGAAGCGCTCGGCAGTCAGCTCGTCGCGGTTCAGATAGCCGTCCGCCAACTGCCTTCCTGCCAGGTGGAGTTCGCCGACGACGCCCGGGGGGCACGGTTGTCCGGCCGGGTCGAGGACGTACAGGCGGGTGTTCCAGACGGGGCGCCCGATGGGCACGGGGCCCGTGCCGTCCGGTTCGCACGCGTGGTAGGTGACGTCGACGGCGGCCTCGGTCGGCCCGTACAGGTTGTGCAGCCCGACGCCGGGCAGCGCCCGGGCGAACGCGCTCGCCGTCTCGCGCGCCAGCGCCTCCCCGCTGCAGAACACGCGGCGCAGCGCACCGCCGCACGCGGCGAGCGACGGGGCATCCGCCTCGGCGAGGAACACCTGGAGCATCGACGGCACGAAGTGGCAGGTGGTCACGGTCTGTTCGCGGATGACGCGGGCCAGATAGGCCGGGTCCTTGTGGCCTCCCGGCTCGGCCACGACGAGGGTCGCGCCCTGCCGCAGCGGCCAGAAGAACTCCCATACGGACACGTCGAACGACGACGGCGTCTTCTGCAGGACCCGGTCGTCCGCCCCGATCGGGTACGCGTGCTGCATCCAGCGCAGCCGGTTGTCGATCGCCGAGTGCGGCACGACGACCCCCTTGGGGCGGCCGGTCGAGCCCGAGGTGTAGATGACGTACGCGGGATGCGCGGGGGTGAGCGCGCGGGCCGGGTCGACCGTGGCGTACGAGGAGACGTCGAGGCCGTCGAGGACCACGAGCGGCGTGCCCGCGTCGGCCGGCAGGCGCCCGGCGCGGTCGGTGACGGCGCAGACGGGCCGGGCGTCGCGGAGCATGTAGGTGAGGCGCTGCTCGGGGTAGTCCGGGTCGAGCGGCAGATACGCGGCGCCGGACTTGAGTACGGCGAGGAGGGCCACGATCAGCTCGACGGAGCGCGGCACGGAGACCGCCACGACCTCACCCGGCCGGGCGCCGAGGCTCTGCAGGTGGCGTGCCAACTGGTTGGCGCGGGAGTCGAGTTCGGCGTACGTCAAGGAGGTGTCGCCGTACACGAGGGCCACCGCGTCCGGGGTGCGGGCGGCCTGCGCGCCGATCGGGCCGATGAGGGTCGTCGGCGGCAGGGCGCGTTCCGTGCGGTTGAACTCGTCGAGGACCAGCGAGAGTTCGGCCGGTGTCGCGATGGTGTGGGTGTCGAGCGGGACGTCGGGCGGGGTCTGCGCGAGGCGGTGCAGGAGGTCGACGAATCGTGCCTGGTGGGCGGCGAGGTCGGCGTCCTCGTAGAGCGCGGGGTTGCCGTCGTGGTCGATGCGCAGGCCGCGGCCGTCGGCGCGGTCGTAGATGTTGACGGTGAGGTCGTCGACCGGGCCGGCGGAGAGGTTGTGGGCCCGGGCGGGGGCGCCCGCGAAGTCGGTGGCGTAGTCGAAGGGCATGATGTTCACGAGGGGGCCGACGAGGCCGCGCTGCTCACCGAGCAGGCCCAGATCGCGGCGGATGTCCTCGTAGCGATAGCGCTGATGGCGCCTCACTTCCCGTACGCCGTGCACGACTTGGCGGACGAGCTGGGCGAAGGTCGCTCCCGGCTCGACGGTCAGGCGCAGGGGCAGCACGTTCATGACCATGCCGGGGACGCGCAGCGCGACCGAGCCCATGCGGCCCATCATCGGAAGGCCGAGGACGACGTCGGCGCGGCCGGTGGCGCGGGCCGTGTACAGGGCCTGGGCGGCGATGAGCACGTCGGGCCAGGTGGCGCGGGTCTCCGCGGCGAGTTCGCGCAGCCGCTCCGTCGTCTCCGGCGGCAGCTGTGCGGTACGGCGGCGGAACGTGTGTGACGGCAGCGCGCCGCGACCGGCGAGGCGCGGTGCCTCCGGGCGGTCCGCGAACGCGGCGCCCCAGTGCGCGCGGTCGGCTTCGAAGGCGTCCGACGCCCGGTACCCGGCGTCGAGCGCGAGCAGGTCGGCGAGGGTCGCGAAGGGGCGCGGGCCGGGGTCCTCGCCGCGCGAAAGCGCCGTGTGGACCTCGGCGGTGCGGCGGACGAGGAGGGAGTGGCCGAAGCCGTCGATGACGAGGTGGTGGACGCGCTGGTACCAGAGCCAGCGCCGCTCCCCCACCCGGAAGAGGGCGTGCGCGAACAGGGGTCCTGCCGCCAGGTCGCAGGGCCGGGCGAGGTCCTCGCGCATCCAGGCGACGGCTTCGTCCACGCTCAGGTCCCGGCGCACGGTGAGCGGCAACTCGACGGCTGCGCAGACCCGTTGGCGCGGTCCGTCGGGGGTGTCCTCGACGCGGACGCGCAGGGCGTCGGCCTCGGTGACGACGTGGCGCAGCGCGGCGGCGAACACGTCTGGATCGATCTCCCCGTCGATCTCCAGGTACTCGGCGGTGTTCTGCGCGGGGCTGAGCGGGTCGAGGGCCTGCGCGAACCACATGCCCGACTGGGCGGCGGTGAGCGGCAGGACGCAGTCCCGCGCGGCCGTGGTGTCCCCGCGTTCCTGGCTGGTCAGCACGGTCACGAGGCGGCCACCCCGAGCAGCGTGGCCCAGGCGTCGACGGCGGGCTTCTCGGCGAGGTCGACGAAGGAGGCGTCGACGCCGTGGTCGCGGCGCCAGCGTTCCAGGAGGGTCATGATGCGGACGGAGTCGAGTCCGTAGTCGACGAGGTTCTCGTCGACGGGGATGTCGGCGGGGTCCTCGCCGAGGCAGTCGGCGACGTCGGTGCGGATCTGTTCCACGGTGAGGGTCATGCGGCCCGTACCTCCTCGATGAGCGCGTCGGTGGTGGTGACGACGGCGCAGCGGCCTGCGGCCCAGCGCAGGGCCATGTCGTGGTCGTCACGGGTGAAGTCGGCGACCGCGTCGGCGACGACGAACGCCTGGATGTCCCGCATCCACGCGTCGGCGGCGCTGATGAGCACACCGATATGGGCGTAGACGCCGACGATGACCAGTTGGTCGCGGCCCGACTCCCGCATCAGCGAGTCGAGTTCGGTGCGGACGAACGCGCTGTACTTCCATTTGGTGAGGACCGTGTCGCCGTCCTCGGGGGCGACGGCACGCGGCATGGCGAGCGCCTCGGGGTCGTCGGCGACGCCGGGCCCCCAGAAGTCGAGCTGCAGCCCGCGCTCCTCGGGTGTCTGGCCGCCGCGCTGCGCGGAGTAGTAGACGGGGATGCCCAGCCCGCGGCTCGTCTTCAGGAGCCGGGCGGTGTTGTCGAGCATGCCGGTCAACGGCTCTTCGTTCTGCGGGTACTTGGTGAGGAAGTGGTGCTGCAGGTCGTGGACGAGCAGCACGGCGCGCGCGGGGTCCACGGTCCAGGCGACGCGGTTGGCCGGCAGTTCGTCCGGGCGCGGCAGGGGGTAGGCGGCGATGGCGGGCAGGGCCATGGTGGGGAACCTTTCGGGACTGCTCAGTGCTGCTCGGCGGCGGACCGCTGCTGCTTCTTGCTGACCTTGCCGATGCCGGTCTGCGGGAAGGCATCGACGAACTGGACGAGATCGGGCACCTTGTACGCGGCCACGCCACGCTCCCGCACGAACCGCTTCACGGCGACAGGCTTCAAGGGTTCGGCGTCCGGGCGCAGGATGACGTACGCCAGCGAGCGCTCGCCGAGATACGCGTCGGGGACGGCGACGAGGGAGACGTCGTGGACGGCGGGGTGGGCGAGGATGATGTTCTCGATCTCCTCCGGGGCGATCTTCTCGCCGCCGCGGTTGATCTGATCCTTGGCCCGGCCCTCGACGACGAGGTGGCCGGTGGGGGTGCGGCGCACGATGTCGCCGGTCCGGTAGAAGCCGTCCGCGGTGAAGGAGCGGGCGTTGTGCTCGGGCGCCTTCCAGTAGCCGCGGATGGTGTACGGGCCACGGGTCAGCAGGTGCCCGAACGCGCCCTCGGCGACGTCCCGGTCCGCGTCGTCGACCACGCGGATCTCGTCGGCCGGGGAGATCGGCAGGCCCTGCGTGGTGACGACGGTCTCCGGGTCGTCGTCCAGGCGCGTGTAGTTGACGAGTCCCTCTGCCATCCCGAAGACCTGCATGAGCTTGCAGCCGAGCGCGGGTTCGAGGCGCCGGGCGGCCGCCTCGCTGTACTTGGCGCCGCCGACCAGGATCAGGTCCAGGGAGCTCAGGTCGTAGCGGGTGTCGGGTGCGGCCTGCGTCCACACGAGGGCGAGCGGCGGGACGAGCCCGGTCATCGTGACGCGCTCCTCGGCGACGACCGGGAACGCCGTGTCGGGGTCGGTGCCCGGCGACATCACCACGGTGCCGCCCGCGTAGAGCACACCGAGCCAACCCGGGCTGCTCATGGGGAAGTTGTGGGCGGCGGGCAGCACGACGAGGAAGCGGGTGCCGGCGTCGACCCCGCAGATCTCGTTCGAGCCCCACAGCGAGTACAGGTAGTCGTCGTGGGTGCGCGGGATCAGCTTCGGGCGGCCGGTGGTGCCCCCGGACAGCTGGAGGAAGGCCAGCTCGTGGGGTGCGGGTCCGGCGATGTCCACCGGGTCGCGGTCCACGTCGGCCAGCGCCGTGTGCTCCCCCGGATCGCCGACCACGAAGACGTGCTCCAGGCTCGGGGTGTCCTTCTTGACCCGGGTCGCGAGGTCGCGGTGGTCGAAGCCCGCGTGCCGGTCCGGGATGACGTACGCGACGGCCTCGGCGAACGAGCAGAAGTACGCGATCTCCGTGTCGCGGTGCGCGGGCAGCGCGTACACCGGCAGCGCGCCGATGCGGAACAGGGCGAAGACGACCTCGATGAACTCGCCGATGTTCGGGAGCTGGACGACGACGCGGTCACCCTTGCGGATGCCGCGCTCGGCGAACCCGGCGGCCAACCGGTCGGCCCGCTCGTCGAGTTGACGGTACGTCCAGGTACGGCGGCTCGGCGCCGGGTCGACGAGGGCGATCCGGTCCGGGTGCGCCCCGGCGCGTTCGCGCAGGACGCCGCCGAAGGTCTCGCCGCGCCAGTACCCGGCCGCCCGGTAGCGCTCGGCGAACTCGGCGGGCCAGGTCGGCGCGTCCGCGCCCGGAGTCGTGGCGGCGGTCACAGGGTGGCTCCCACGGCGTTCAGGAACGTACGGAACTTGGCGCCGGTCTCGGCGGTCTCCGCCTCGGGCGACGACGCGGCGACGACGCCGGCTCCGGCGAAAAGGCGCAGCAGGCCGCCCTCGGCCTCGGCGCAGCGGATGGTGACGACCCACTCGCCGTCGCCGTCCGCGTCCTGCCAGCCGACCATGCCGGTGTAGGCGCCGCGGTCGAACGGCTCGGATTCCGCTATGACTTGGCGGGCCAGGTCCGTCGGGGTGCCGCAGACGGCGGGGGTCGGATGCAGGGCGGACGCGAGGTCGAGCGCGGTGGTGGTGCCGGGGTCGGCGAGCTCGCCGGTGACCGTGGTCGACAGGTGCCACATCGCGGCCGTCCGTACGAGGGTGGGGCGCTCGGGGACGTCGAGGCGGGTGCAGAACGGGGCGAGGGCCGCGCGCACGGCGGCCACGACGACGGCGTGTTCGTGCAGGTCCTTCGGCGATTCCAGGAGGGCAGCGGCGCGCCGGACGTCCTCGGCGAGGTCGGCGCTGCGGGGCGCGGAGCCGGCCAGCGGATTGGCGGTGAGGGTCGATCCGTCCCGGGCGACGAGGAGTTCGGGGCTCGCGCCGACCAGAGTGCGGCCGGGGCCGCTGGGCACGGCGAACGTGTAGCCGGCCGGATCGCGGCGGGCCAGGCGGCGCAGCATCGCGGGCAGATCGGGGGCGCTGGGGCCGGTCAGTTCGAGGGTGCGGGCGAGGACGACCTTGTCGAACTCCCCGGCCCGCATACGGGCGACGGCGGCGGCGACCGCGGCGCCGTACTCCTTCGCGGCGGGCACCTCCCGCACCTGCCAGTCGGCGGCGTCCTCGGGGGGCGGCACGGGCAGCGCGATCAGCGGGTCCTCCCGCAGCGGCGGCGCCCAGCGCACTCTCTCCGGGACGGCGAGGGCGGGCGCGGCGGCGGGGTCGAACGGCAGGGCGCCCATCACGACGGGGCCGGCCTGGCCCGCGCGGCGGCGTGCGTCGAGGAGTTCCCGTACGCGCTCGCCCAACGGGCGGCTGTCATAAGGGAGTTCGGCGGCGGTGCCATGGCCCAGGAGCGTGCGGTGCGGGGTCGCGAGGAACCGGTCGGCGGCCGGGCGGTAGTCGTCGAGGAGGGCGGTCGCGGTGCCGGTCACCTCCGGTGGGGTCGTGACGGGTTCGTGGACGGACGTGGTCATCGTTGCCTCCTGTGTGTGTGGGGGGGGTGGGGTCGTGGGGGTGGGGCGGCCACTTCGCCGTGGCAGGTGGGTTGTTCGGCGGGTGCGGGTGCGTGGGGCTTCTCGCGCGGTTCCCCGCGCCCCTGAAGGCCGCGGCTTCGCCGCTTGCCTCCATCGATGAAGAGGGCGCACGCACCCGCACCCGCCGAACAACCGCACCCGGCACACGAGAAGGCGCGCCCGCTACCCGCGGAGCGTCGCGCCCCCGTCGACGTACAGGTCGTGGAGCGTGATGTGCCGGGCGCGGTCGGAGGCGAGGAAGGCGACGGACTCGGCGATGTCGGCCGGGTCGGCGATGCGGCCGAGCGGGATGCCGGTGCGGTGGGCGGTGAGGTCGCCGTCGATGACGGAGCGCCGGGCCGCCTCGATGTCGGCGCCCGACTCCTCCCACATGCCGCGCTGCATGTCGGTGAGGGTCGAGCCGGGGCAGACGGTGTTGCAGCGCACGCCCTGCGCGGCGACTTCGAGGCCGAGGCACTTGGTGAACATCGCGGTGGCGGCCTTCGACGCGGCGTACGCGGCCATGCCCGCGCGGGGGATGCCGGCCGCGTTGGAGGCGACGGTGACGATGCTGCCCGCGCCGCGTGCGCTCATCCGGCGGGCGACGGAGCGGCAGACGTGGAAGACGCCGTTCGTGTTGACCGCGAAGGTCGCGGCCCAGTCCTCGTCGCTGAGGTCGATCGCGGGTGAACTGCGCAGGATCCCGGCGACGTTGACGGCGATGGAGAGGGGGCCGAGGGTGGACTCGGCGTCCGCGACGAGGGCTTCGACGGCTGCCGCGTCGGTGACGTCGAGCGGGCGGGCGGTCACCTGGCCGCCGTCGTACTGTGCCGCGACCTTCTCGACCGCGACGGCGTCGAGGTCGGTGGCCAGGACGCGGGCGCCGCGCCCGGCGAGCGCGGCGACCACCGCCTCGCCGATCCCGCGGCCCGCCCCCGTGACGAGGGCGAGCCGGCCGGTCAGTTCTCCCGTGGCGCTGTCGGCTTGTACCTGGCCGGATATCACTTGGCGAGCGCCCCCTTGAGGTCGTCGAGGACGACCTGCGCGGAGAGCGGGCCGCCGGCGCTGTTCCACGCGGAGCCCTGGATGACGACGACGTGCTTGTTCTTCTCCGCCTTCAGCTTGCTGAAGTTGGTGACCTTCTGGGCCTCGGCGTACGCCTTCTCGCCGTCGGCCTTGTCGCCGAGCGTGCCGAAGAACAGCCAGTCGCCGTCGATGGTGTCGAGCTTCTCCAGGGAGACCGGCTCGCTGTGTCCGGTGCTCGCGCCCTGCTGGTCCTCGGGCCGGGTCGTGCCGAGCGCCTGGAGGGTGGAGGCGACGACGCCGTCGCCCTTGCCGACGACCGAGGGCGCGCCGTCCTGCCAGCGGATCACGGAGACGGACTTGCCGGCGTTGGCTCCGAGCTGCTTCTTGACGTCGGCGACCTGGGTGCCGAAGTCCGTCAGCCACTTCTCGGCGTCGGCCTTCTTGTTGAGGGCGTCGGCGGTGTCGGTGAAGGACTTCTTCCAGTCCTCGTTGAGCTTGGCGGTGACGACGGTCGGCGCTATCTCCTGGAGCTTGTCGACGGTCTTCTTCGCGCCGGTCGTCTCGTCGAGCAGGATCAGGTCGGGCTGCAGCGCGGCGAGCTTCTCCATGTCGGCCTCGGCGACGGTGGCGACGACCTCGGCCTTGGTCGCCTTGTCGGCGAGGTACGTGGACACCCCCTTCTGGCCGCGGCCCGCGGTCACACCGACCGGCTCCACACCGAGGGCGAGCGCGGCGTCGGTGGTCGGCTCGCTGAGTGTGACGACCTTCTTCGGGTCGCCGGGCACCTTGACCTTGCGGCCCTGGGCGTCGGTGATCTGGCGTGTGGTGGCCGCCGCCTTCTCCTTGCCGCCGCCGCTGTCGCTGTCGTCGCCGCTGTCGCTGCCGCACCCGCTGAGGAGCAGGGCTCCCGTGACGGCGGCGGTGCAGGACAGCAGGGCTGCGCGGCGGGAGGTTCTGTTGGAGGACATGTGCGTGATGCTCCTAAGGGCAAGAAGAGTGGAACGGTGACGCGTGGGGGGAGTCAGTGGGTCCGGCGGCCGGGCGCGCGGCCCAGCAGGCGGATCAGGGTGTCGGCCAGGGCGACGTGCCAACAGGCGTAGTCGTGACCGCCGTTGAACTCGCGCCGGGTGACCTCGTAGCGGGCCGAGTGCAGGGTGTCGTAGAGGGCCCCGCAGTGGTCGACCATGGAGCCTTCGTGCAGGCCGACGTCGAGATGGACGGTGATGGGGCGCGGTGCGGCGGCCGCGTACCGGGCGACGAGCCAGGGCACCCCGAAGACGTGTTTCTGCGGTCTGTCCGACGGGAGTCCGGGCCGCCACCACAGGGACGGCGACTGGGCGACGACGTGGCCGAACCGGTCGGGGCGCAGATGACCGGCGTGCAGCGCGGCCATGCCGCCGAGGCTCTGTCCCGCGACGACGGTGCGGTCCGGGTCGGCGGTGACGGGCCAGCGGCCGGCCGCCCAGGGCAGGAGTTCGTCGGCGAGGAACTCCACGAAGGCGTCCCGCGCGCCGAGTTCACGGCCGCGGGTGGCACGGTCGACGGCGTCGGGCGCGAGTACGGCGACCCGCGGCAGCTTCCCCTGGGCGATCAGCGCGTCGAGGGTGTGCTGCAGTCCGATCCGGCCGAGCCACATGTCGCCGTCGCAGAGCACCAGGACGGGCAGGCGGCCCTCGTCGCGGTGGTGGCCGGGCGGCAGGTAGACCCAGACGTCGCGGTGGCCGCCGAGGGCGGCGGCGGGCGTCCGGTGCCGTTCGACGCGGCCGGCCGGTGTCGGGCCCTCCGGCCGTGTCCAGGCCTCGGCGGGCGCGTCCGGCAGGGCGAAGACCGACGCGTCGGCGGAGTCCCAACGAGTCGGCAGGGAAAGGGGGTTGAGCGGGTCGCGAGCGGCGTGCACGGCGAGGGAGCGAAGGCGCGCCTGGAGGACGGCGGGGTCGGCGGGCGGTTCCTTGGCGGAGATGTCGGCGGCGATGCGATAGGAGCCGCGGTGGTCGGCGCGGAGGCGCAGTCCCAGGTGCCAGATGTCGGTGCCGGGGGCGCGTTCCATGAGGGAGCCGGCCAGGTGCTCCCGGTCGACGAGCCGGTTGGCCATGAGCAGCACCTGCCGGGTGGCCCGGTGGCCGCGCCACAGGAAGGTGACGGCCCGGTGGTCGGGTTCGCCGTCGATCTCCTCGACGAGCGGCGTGCCGAGGCCCGTCGCGTCCTGCCAGAACTCCTCGGCCACACGGGCCCGTTGGGCGTCGTCGGCACCGGTCAGGCGCTCCAGAAGGTGCGCGACGCGCGGTCCGGTGACGCGGACCGGCCGGTGATCCGACAGGGCGGCGGGCCGGGCGGCGGGGGCCGCGGTCTGGACGCGCATGTCTCCTCTTCCTCCATCCGTGAACGGCCAGGCGTTTTCGTCAACGTAATTGTTAGCAGACTTGGTAAGGTTAGCCTAAGCTAATCACATGCTCACTGGAACGCGTTCCCGCCCGGGAGAAACACCGCGACTATCGGCCACGGCCCGCAGCCGCCCCCCGCGGGTCGCCGGCCTGGCTCTCGGCGTGCTCCTCCTCGTCGTGGCGTCCGCGTTGTCACTGGCCGTGGGCACGGAGCACATTCCGCTCGGCGACGTGTGGTCCGGCTTGTTCTCGCCCTCGGGCTCCCGGTTCGACAACATCGTTCGTGAGCTGCGACTGCCGCGAACCCTGATCGGCATGGCGATCGGCGCGGCGCTCGGTCTGGCCGGCGGCGTGATGCAGGTCCTGACCCGCAATCCGCTCGCCGACCCGGGGCTGCTCGGCGTGAACGCGGGGTCGTCGGCCGCCGTCGTCACCGCGATCAGCGTGTTCGGCATCACGTCGTTCACCGGGTACCTGTGGTTCGCGCTGCTCGGCGCGTGCGTCGCCGCCGTCGCCGTGAACGCGCTCGGCGGCACCCGCGCGGCGACCCCGGTCCGGCTCGCCCTCGCCGGCACCGCCGTCAACGCGGCCCTGTTCGGCTACGTCAACGGTCTGCAGCTGTGGGACCTGAGCACCCTCGACTCGATGCGCTACTGGTCCGTCGGCACGCTCGAGAAACGCGACCCCGAACTGCTGCTCACCGCACTGCCGTTGCTGATCGCCGGCGCCCTGCTGGCGTTCGCCCTGGCCCGGCCGCTCGGCGCTCTCTCACTGGGCGAGGACCATGCCCGCGCGCTCGGCACGTCGGTGCGGCGCACCCGGGTCCTGTCCATCGTGGCCATCACGCTGTTGTGCGGCAGCGCCACCGCCGTGTGCGGGCCGATCGGTTTCGTCGGCCTGATGATCCCGCACGCGGTGCGCGCGTTCACCGGCCCCGACCCGCGCTGGCTGCTCCCCTACTGCGCCCTGTTCGCGCCCACCCTGCTGCTCGTGGCCGACGTGATCGGCCGGGTCGTGGTGGCGCCGTCCGAGATCCAGGCGGACATCGTCACCTCGTTCCTCGGCGGCCTGCTCTTCATCCATCTCGTACGCCGGCGGAAGGTGGCCCAGCTGTGACAACGCTGGTCAAGAACGAACAGCGCCTCTTCCGCGCCGAGTTGCGCCAGGGCCGGCTGCGCGCGGGCCGCTACTCGCTCCGCTTCGACCCGCGCACGGTGCTCGTCTGCCTCGCGCTGATCGTGGTCACGGCGTGCCTGGTGGTGCTCTCCGTCGGCACCGGCACCTACGAGCTGTCGCCGACGGAGGTACTCCGGACGTTCGCCGGGAACGGGCCGCCCGGCGCCGAGTTCATCGTGCTCGACCTGCGGCTGCCGCGCGCCCTGGTGGCCGTCCTGGTCGGCTTCGGGACCGGCATGGCCGGCGCCGTCTTCCAGTCGATCACCCGCAATCCGCTCGGCAGCCCGGACATCATCGGGTTCGGCAACGGCGCGTCGGCGGGTGCGCTGGTCGCGATCATCTTCCTGAACGCGGGCGCGCCGCAGACCGCGCTCGGCGCGCTGCTCGGCGGCTTCGCCACGGCCGCCGCTGTCTATCTGCTGGCCTGGCGGCGCGGTGTGCACGGCTACCGGCTCGTGCTCGTCGGAATCGGTGTGTCCGCGGTGCTCGGATCGGCCACGAGCTTCCTCTACATCCGTGCCGACATCGGCAAGGCGGCCCAGGCGGCGAGCTGGATGATCGGCTCCCTCAACGACCGCGGCTGGAGCGAGGTCCGGATGGCCGGGCTCGGCCTGATCGTCTGCGTCCCCGTCATCCTGGTGTACGGGCGCAGGCTGACCATGCTGGAGATGGGCGACGACACGGCGGGCGCGCTCGGCGTGCCGCCCGAGCGCAGCCGGCTGATCCTGCTCTGCGCGGGCACCGGTCTGACGGCGATGGCGGTGGCCGCGGCAGGGCCGATCCCGTTCCTCGCGATGGCCTCGCCGCAGCTGGCCCGCCGCGTCACGCGGGCGGCGGGACCGAACGTGCTGCCCGCCGGGTGGATGGGCGCCCTCCTCGTGACGGCCGCGGATCTGGTGACGCAGCGCGTGACCGGTTCGGCGCTGATGCCGGTCGGCGTGGTGACGGGGGTCGGTGGCGGGCTGTTCCTGGCGTGGCTGCTGCTGCGCGAGCGCAAGGCGCAGCACGTGTGACCTGACCCGGATGTTCGGAAGGGGCCCCCGCGACGAGCGTCGCGGGGGCCCCTTCCTTCATGGGCGACATCACGGGTCAGCCCACCGGCTCGACCTCGGCCCCGGCCTCGTCCCGGGACGGCGACTGCGGCCGCGCACTCTCCCACAGGCGGGCGTACGCGCCGTCCCGCGCGAGGAGTTCGTCGTGCGTGCCGTACTCGACCGGCTTCCCGGCGTCCATCACCAGGACCCGGTCGCAGCGGGCGGCCGTCGTCAGGCGGTGGGCCACCAGCAGGGCCGTCTTGTCCCGCGCGGCCCTGAACATGCCGTCGAGGACGGCGCTCTCCGTGCCCGAGTCGAGCATCGCGGTGGCCTCGTCGAGCAGCAGCACGTCGGGGTCGACGAGCGCCACCCGGGCCAGCGCGATGAGCTGGCGTTCGCTGGCCGACAGATTGCCGCCCGCCTGGCGCACGGCGTGCCGGAATCCGCCGGGCAGCCGGGCGATGGCCGGGGTCGCGCCCACCGCCTCCGCGGCGGCCGTGACCTCGTCGTCGCTCGCGTCGGGGCGGCCGTAGCGGATGTTCTCCGCGATGTCCCCTTCGAAGAGGTGGGCCTCCTGCGGGACGATGCCGATCCGGCGCCGGTATCCGGCGAGGTCGTACCGGCCGATGTCGACCCCGTCGAGGCGCACCGTGCCGGACGCCGGGTCGTAGAACCGCGCGAGGATCTTCACCAGGGTCGATTTGCCCGCGCCGGTGGCGCCGACGACGGCGACGCTCCGCCCGGCCTCCAGGGTGAGGTCCGCGACGCTGATCGTGTCCTCGGCCGCCCCCTCGTACCGGAAGGTCACGTCCCGCAGTTCGAGGTGCCCGCTGAAGCGTCCCGACACCGGGACCGGGTCGGCGGCGGGGCGCTGGGTCGGTTCGGTGGCGAGGAGCTGGGTGACCTGCCGCACGCTGGTGCGGGTCTGCAGATAGGAGTCGTAGATGGTCGAGAGCTGCTGGATCGGCCCGTAGAACTGGCCGAGCAGCAGCAGGAACGCCGCGAGCACACCGGTCGTCACCGAGCCGTCCGCCACGAGGTAGCCGCCGGCCAGCACGACGAGCGCCATGGACAGTTCCGAGCAGAACGCCAGGAACGGGAAGTACAGGGAGATGTACCGCTGGCCCTTCACCTGGATGAGCCGGTTCAGGTTGGACAGGGCGCTGAAGTGCTTCTCCGTGCTGTTCTGCTTGCCATGGGACTGGGCGACGCGCAGGCCCGCGACGTTCTCCCGCAGCGAGCTGTTCACCTTGCCGAGTTGATCGCGCGCCTCCTTGTACGCGCTCGAACTCAGCCGGCGGAAGACCGGCGTGATCAGCGCGATCACCGGGAACGGCGCGAGGGCGGCGAGGGCGAGCCGCCAGTCGAGGACGAACATGGCGACGGCGATGCCGGCCATCGTCAGCAGGCTCACCAGGCCCTGCACCATGCCCTGTTGGAGGAATTTCGACAGGGAGTCGATGTCGACGGTCATCCTGGTGAGCAGGCTGCCCGCGCTCTCCTTCTCGTAGTGGTCGAGGCCGAGCCGGTTGAGGTGCCGGTAGCTGCGCAGCCGCAGGGCGTACTGCACCGACTCGGACGCCCGTGCGCTGGACAGGGTCTGGTACGTGTAGACGAACCAGTTGGCCGCGGCCAGCGCGAGGGAGATCGCGGCGATCCACCAGACCGTGCTCATCGAGCCGAGCGAGATGCCGTCGTCGATGCCGCGCTGCAGCAGGATGGGCACGACGACGCGCGCGAGGGCGTCGAAGGCGATCAGGCCGAGCGCGACCGCGAGCAGCCCGCGCACCGGGCGCAGGATCGCCCCGACGGTGGGCGGTGTCGGTCGCCCGACGTCCGCGAGCACCGCGGGCGGGATCTCGGCGAACCGGTCCCGGCGTCCCCCCGGGGCCGCCGGTTCCTCCTTCGCGGACTCCGTGGGCTCCGCGTGCTCCCGGGCGGGCCACAGCTCGCTCGGTGTGCGGGCCGTGCGGGCGTCGATCTCGTCGGTGTCCCCGGCGATCAACTCCTGGAAGACGACGCTGCGTTCGGCAAGTTCGGCGTAGGTTCCGCTGTCGGCGACGCGGCCGCCGTCGAGCACCACGATCCGGTCGGCGAGTTCCAGGGTGGAGCGGCGCCGGGCGATGAGCACGGTGACCCGGTCGCCGCCGACGTAGCTCTCCAGGGCGCGGTGGATGGCGGCTTCGGTGGTGGCGTCCACCGAGGAGGTCGCGTCGTCGACGATCAGCACCGGCGGCCGCTTCAGCAACGCCCGTGCCAGGGCTAGGCGTTGGCGCTGTCCGCCGGACAGGTTCTGTCCGCGTTCGGTCAGTTCGGAGTCGTAGCCGGACGGCATGGCGGAGATGAACGCGTGCGCGCCCGCGGCCTCGGCTGCGGCGACGATCTCCTCGTCCGTGGCGTCCTCGTGTCCGTAGGCGATGTTCTCGCGGACGCTGCGGGCGAAGAGGAACGGCTCCTCGAAGACGACGCCGACGTGGGACCGCAGGGATTCCAGGCGCAGTTCGCGGATGTCGGTGCGCCCGTCGGCGGTGCCCAGGGCGACGGTGCCGGCGGTGGCGTCGTAGAACCGAGGGATCAGCAGCGACAGCGTCGACTTGCCGGATCCGGAGGGGCCGACGACGGCCACGGTCTCCCCGGCGCCGACGCGGAAGGAGACGTCGCGCAGGACCGGGTCGTCGTGCGTGTAGCCGAAGCCGACACCGTCGAAAACCAACTCCGTCGGAGCTTCCGGGAGTTCGGCGGCGCCGTCGTGGATCTCCGGGCGTGAGTCGATGAGTTCGAAGATGCGCTCGGCGGAGGCGCGGGTGCGCTGGGCGATCACCAGGTACGAGGCGAACACCCGGGTCGGCCCGGTCAGCATGGTGAGATACGCGGCGAAGGCGATGAACGTGCCGATGTCGATCGAACCGTCCATGACCAGGCTGCCGCCGTAGACCAGCACGGCGATCTGGCCCAGGACGGGAAGGGCCAGCATGGTCGCACCGGGCGCGGCGTGCACGCGCATCATGCGCATGCGCCGGCCGAACAGGCCGCGCGTGGCCCGGTCGAGCCAGCGGATCTCCCGCTCCTCCTGGCCGAAACCCTTGACGACGCGGACGCCGTCGATGACCTCCTTGATGTGCTCGGTCACCTCCGCCGCGTCGTTCGCCGCGCGTGCCGAGGTCTCGAAGACCCGGCGCCTGGTCCACATGGCGACGGCGCCGAGGGCGAGGACCACGACGACGGTGACCACGGTCAGGCGGGGCGAGAGCCAGCTCATCGCGATGATGCCGAAGAGGTAGTACGTGACGACGGTCAGCGGCACGGGCAGCATCGTCAGCATCTGCTGGATCTGCTGGAGGTCGCTGTTGGTGCGGGAGATGACCTGGCCGGTGCGCAGCCTGTCCTGGCCGGGGCCGTCGAGCCGCTGGATGCTGCGGAACACGTCTTCGCGCAGGCTGTGCTGGACGTCGAGGGCGAGTTTGCCACCGGTGAAGCGGCGTACGTAGTTGCCGGCGAAGTCGATGGCGGCGATGAGCACGAGACCGCCGGCCACCCAGGCGATTCCGCTGCTGTCACCGGCGACGGCCTGGTTCACGCCGTCCTTGGTCAGCAGCGGGCCGAGGGTCACCAGGACGATGCTCAGAATGGAGGAGAACACGATCGCGGCCATGAGCCGCCGACGGCTCAGGCAGATGCTCATCAGCCGCCGGAGCCAGCCGGGTCCTGTCGTGGGGAACAGTGGAGTCGGCATGGGTCCTCAGAAGTCCTCGAGTGCGGGTACTGCTGTCCGGCCGGGCCGGGCGGCGCCCGACACGACGAGTTCGGCGAGCCGCCGGGCGACGACCGTCGGCGGGTCCTGCGCGCGCATCTCGTCCCGCACCTCGGCGGCGGCGGCGCGCAGCGACGCGTCGGTGAGCAGACGGTCGATGTCCGCCTTGACGAGCCCGTGCTCGGCGGGCACGAATCCGCACCCCCGGTCCTGCACGGTCCTGGCGTTGACGGGCCGGTCCGCGCCCTGACCGAAGACGATCTGCGGAACGCCCGCCGACAGGGCGGTGAGCGTGTTGCCCGCCCCGCCGTGGTGGATGAATCCGGCGGCGCGGCCGAGCAGCGGGCCCATCGGGATCCATGACACGAGGCGGACGTTGTCGGGCAGCGAGTCGATCTCCTGCTGCCCGTGCTCGCCGAGCGACAGGACGAACTCCGCGTCCGATTCGTGGGCGGAGTCGACGACCCACTTGATGAGGTCGATGCCGTCGACCATCGGCTTGAGGGTGCCGAGGCTGACGACGATGCGCGGCCGTCCGGTGTCGGCGCTCCACCAGTCCTCCAGGACGGTCCCCCCGTTGAAGGGCACGTACCGCATCGGCCACAGGTCCGGTTCGTCGAGGACGCGCATGCTCGGCGGGGCTATGTCGAGCCACGCCAGATCCTTCGCAGGGCCTGCCACTCCGTGCCGGGCGTAGGCCTCGTCCATCGACCGGGTCACGCCCTCGATGTGCCAGCGCTGATGTCCGAAACCGACGGTGTGCATCACCACGGGGATGTCGTACTTGGCCGCCACCAGCGGCCCGGCGACGCCGAGCGGCGGATAGACCACGAGGTCGGGGCGCCACTGGCCGGCGAAGTCCACCAGCGCGTCGGCCATCTCGTCGCCGAAGAAGGAGAACCTTCCCATCCTGGTGCCCAGGTTGAGGCTCTTGCGACGGCCCTCCCCCTGGCGGTACTCGTGCTCGGAGTCGAGGTCCGGTGCGGCGTCGAAGCCCACGAGGCCGGCCTCGGCGACCCTTTTCGTGAAGCCTCCCGCGCTGGCCACGACGACGTCGTGCCCGTCGGCGCGGAACGCCTGCGCCAGGGAAAGGACCGGATACAGCAGTCCGTACAGAGGCGGTCCGACGAACAGCACGCGCATAAGCTACTCCCGTTTGGTTAGGTTAGGCTTACCTAAGTAGCTATCACAAGACTGTTGAAGGAGGCGAACTCGTCTTGGCGAACGCGACGACGGCGGCGGGACCCGAAAGTCCGCGACTCGCACGGCTGTTGAGAGAGGCAGAAGCGCGGGGGCCTGAAGCGCTCGACCTCTTTTGGCGGGAACTCGCCCACACAGGTGCGCCGTTGATCGAACCGCTCCAAGACGCCCCGGAAGAACGCCTGGTGACCGTGGTCTGGCGCGAGGACCGGCCGGTCGAGGGCGTCTATCTGCTGGCCAACCGCATCACCGACAAGCACCGGGCGCGCCGCGGCATGATGCGCCGCCTCGACGGCACCGATGTCTGGTACGTCAGCCTGCGGCTGCCCGTGGGCCTGCGCTGCGGCTACCGCATCCATCCGTTCGGCCCGGACGATCCGCACCTGACGCCGGACGGTCCCCGCGCCGGCTCCTCCCGCGGTCTGCCGGACGACCGCATGGACCCGTTGAACCGCCAGGCCGACGGACCCTTCGGCTCCCTGATCGAACTCGACGGCGCCCCCTCCCTCACCGAGTGGCTGGCGCCCGCCTCCCCCGCGGGCCGGACCGACGCGTTCGACTTCCCCGCCGCCGACGGAACCACCTACCGCGTACGGCGATTCGTCCCCGACGGCGACTTCACCGGCTCCGGGGCCGGACTCGGGCTGCTCGTCGTGTTCGACGCCGAGCAGTGGTTCGACCGGTACGGGATCGCCGGCGCCGTCACCGCGGCCGTCGCCGACGGCCGCATCCCGCCCATGGCCGTCATCGGCGTCGAGGCAGGGGCCGACCCCGCCGCGCGCATGCGCCAGCTCGGCGCGAGCCCGCCCTTCATCGACATGCTGGCCGGTGAACTCCTGCCGACCGTGACCCGGGAGCTGCCCCGCTGGGCCGGGCCCCGGCGCACCGTGCTGTGCGGACAGAGCCTGGGGGGACTCACCGCCCTCGCGACGGCCCTGCGCCGGCCGGCCGCCTTCGGCACGGTGCTCGCTCACTCGGCCTCCACCTGGTGGCGCCCCGGGATGACCGGGCGTCCCCAGGCGGCCGCCGACGGGAGCGACACCTGGCTGTACGAACAGGCCTCCGCCGCGCAGGTCGGAGATGTCCGTATCCGCGTGGACGTCGGCTCCAACGAGGGCACGATGGTCGACGACCTGCGCCGGCTGCACGCGCTGATGACGGCCCGCGGATTCGACGTCTCCCTGAACGTCTACACGGGCGGCCACGACCACTCCTGCTGGGCGGCCGCGCTCATCGACGGCCTGGCGGACACCTTCGCCGGGGAACGCGCGCCCGCCGTGTGACATACGACCGCGCCCCACGGCACAAGGCCATGGGGCGCGGGGTCGGAGCAGGAGCTCAGGTCGTCAGGTCCGTGACTCTCCACCGCTGGTTGGAACCGGAGTTGGGCTGATACGTGGTGACGGCGGCGCCGTCGTTCGTGGCCTGTCCGCCGACTTCCAGGAGCTTGCCGGTCCCGGCGTTGACGAGGGTGTACGTGCCGTCGCCGGTCGTCGACACGATCCACCGCGCGGCCGCGTCCCGCCGTCCGGTGTCCGCCTCGACGACGGGGACACCGTCGCGTACGGCGATCCGCTTGCCGCTCGCCGCGCTCGCGAACACGTACTGCTTGCGGTTGTCCGCGCCCTTGCCGCTGATCTGCTTCAGCCGCCACTGCTGCCCGGCGTCGGAGGCGCCGGTCCTGATGACGAGCCGGCTGCCGTCGTCGGCGACCGTGAGGTCCTTGCCGCTCTGCACACCCGTCAGCTCGTACGCATGGCCCTTTCGCAGCGTCGCCGCGTCCTTGGCCGTGCCGGACACCCCGTCGACCACGAACGAGGTCACGGACTGCGCGGGCACCGTGAAGGTGGCCTTCTTGTCCCTGACCTGGACGGCGCTGTGCCGCTCCAGCTTGCCGTCGGCACTGGTCACGACCGGGGTGACGGTGGCTTTCCGGCCGATCTTCGCGAACTTCGACAGGTCGAGCGTGACCGTACGGGCCTCGGTCGTCCTGTTGACGTGGACGACGGTCGCGCCCTTGCCGTTCCGCGAGACGGCTGCGGCGCTGCTGGTGTCGTCCGTCCTGATCAGGCTGTCACCTGGCTGGATGTAGTGCGTGAAGTTGCGGGCCGTGTCGAACTTCGTGTTCGTGCGGACCGGGCAGCTTTCGAGCGTGTCCTTGGAGGTGCAGCTGAAGGGGAGCTGGATCTCGCCCCAGTTGCCGCCCTTCGCGGACTCGCCGCCGGGCTTCATGTTGTCGTAGTCCTCGACGGGCTGCCAGAACACCCAGGCGGTGGGCTCCAGTTCACGCAGGTCGTCGACCATCTGCTGGGCGAGCCCGAGGCCGGGGCGCATGTCGGTGAAGGACTGCCCGTCGCCCCAGTCGCCCTCGACCTCGCTCATCCACAGCGGCTTGTCGGCCGCCTTGGCGAGATCGCGGACCGTGGTGCGGCCGCCGGTGCCGTACGTGTGGACGTTCATCTGCGCGACGAGGCTCCGCACGTCGGCCGGGTAGCTGTTCCAGTTCGTCGCGAAGGTGCCCGGGTTGGTCTCGTCCATCGCGGCGATGTCCGCGCCGGTCCGCGCCTTCTTCAGGGCCGGCGCGAGCGCCTTGATGACCTTCTGCTGGAGCTCGGGGCCTATGTGGGCGCCTTCCTGACGACCGCCGGCCGGTTCGCCGTCGGCGCCCAACTGCGTACCCCAGTAACTGGTGTTGGGCTCGTTGAACGGGTCGACGGTGTCGACCTTGATGCCCTCCGCCTTCTCCAGGCGCTTGGTGACACCGGCGACGTACGCGGCGAAGTCGTCGACCGACTCGGTCTTGAGCTGGTCCTTGCCCGCGTCGAAGTTGCCGGAGACGTAGCCGCTCTCCGTCATGAAGTACGGCGGGGAGTTGCTGAACGTCTCCCAGTGGTCGATGTCCTTCTTGATGCGGTTCACCCACCAGCGCTGGGTGGCGTCGGCGTCCGGGTTCCAGTCCGCCGCGCCGTCCGCGTTCCACCAGTCGGTGTCGGTACGGGTGGTGCCCGCGGGCGCCTTCCACCAGCCCTCGACGGCGCCGCCGGCCCGCAGGTAGTCCGGCACGTCGGGGGCGTTGCCACCGCCGATGTTGTAGCGGGCGATGTTCAGGGCCAGTCCGTCGTCGCCGAAGAGCAGGTCGGCGAGCTTCTCGCGGATCTCCTTCGGATAGCCGCCGGTGACGTTCGCGAACCAGACGAGGCTCGTGCCCCAGCCCTCGAACCGCTGCTGCTGGTACGAGGGATCGGGCGTGACCGTGACGGCCGGGGTCGCGGCGGTCACCGGCGGCGCGGTGGCCAGGGCGGCCCCGGAGACCAGGGCCGCGGTGCCGACGAGGCCGAGGAGGCGTCTTGTGCGGGTACGGCGTGCCAACGTGCTCTCCCAACGCAAGGGTGTGGCCGGACAGTTGGTACTGCTGTGGTGGTGCGGTTCAGAGGGCGGGCTGCCGCAGGACGGCGACCTCGCGGGGCGGCAGGACGAGCCCGTCGCCCGAGGCCGGGCCGACGAGCACCTCGCCGGTGACGTCGGGCAGCGACACCGACTCCTCGCTCCGGTTGACCAGGAAGAGATAGCGGTGCTCCGCGTCGCGGCGCACGGCCGACTCCACCAACCCGCGTGCCTGTCGCGGGAGTTCAGCAGTCACTCCGGCCGGCGCGAGCAGGTCGGGCAGCAGGGCGGCGAGGCCGTCGACGCCCAGACGCGTGGAGACGTACGCGGCCGAACCGCTGCCCGTGCCGCGGCGGGTGACCGCGGGACGCGCGGCGTAGATGCCGGTCCGGTAGCGGGCGAGGACCTCGACGTCGGGGCCGGTCACGTCGATCCGGTCGGTCCACAGCGTGCCGGCGGTCCCGTTGTCGAGGTCGACGCTGTCGCCGTCGAGCAGCGGCCCGAACTCCTCGATGCGGATACCGAGCAGCTCCCGCAGCGCGCCGGGGTAGCCGCCGAGCCAGATGTGGTCGTTCTCGTCGACGACACCGGAGAAGTACGTGGTCACGAGGTGGCCGCCGCCTTCGACGTACCGGGTGAGCTCCTTGCCGAGCGTCTGCGGCACCACGTGCAGGACGGGTGCGATGACGACGTCGTACGAGGAGAGGTCGGCGCGGTGGGCGGGCACGACGTCGGCGCGGACACCGAGGCGCAACAGCGCCGAGTACCAGTCGAGGGCCTCGCGGTGGTAGTCGAGGCCCGCGGTGGGGTGGGAGTCGTGCTCACTGGTCCACCACGAGTCCCAGTCGAACAGGACGGCGACGCGGGCGGGTTCGCGCACGGACCCGGCGATCGGCGCGAGCGCTTCGAGCGTGCCGCCCAACTCGGTGACCGCACGGAAGAGTTCGCTGTCGGCTCCGGCGTGCGGCACCATCGCCGAGTGGTACTTCTCCGCGCCCGCCGCGGACTGCCGCCACTGGAAGAAGCAGACGGCGTCGGCTCCGTGCGCCACATGCAGCAGCGAGTCCCGCGCCAACTCCCCCGCGCTTTTGGCCAGGTTGACCGGCTGCCAGTTCACGGCGCTGGTCGAGTGCTCCATGAGGAACCACGGGCGGTGGCCTGCGATGCCGCTGGTGAGGTTGGCGGCGAAGGACAACTCGTCGCGGTCCTGCGGTCCCGGGATGACGTAGTGGTCGTTGGCGACGAAGTCGACCTCGGTGGCCCAGTCGGCGTAGTCCATGCCCTTCGTGCCGCCCATCACCATGAAGTTGGTGGTGACGGGAACGTCCGGGGTCAGCTCGCGCAGCACCGCGCGCTCGGCGAGCAGATGCTCCTTCAGGGCGTCCGAGGAGAACCGCTTGAAGTCGAGCTGCTGCGTCGGGTTGGGGTGCGAGGCCGCGAGGCGCGGCGGCAGGAGCTGCTCCCAGTCGCTGTAGCGCTGCGACCAAAACGCTGTGCCCCAGGCGTGGTTGAGGGCGTCGAGAGTGGTGTAGCGGTGCCGCAGCCAGTCGCGGAAGGCGCGGGCCGCGTCGTCGGAGTAGTCGTAGACGTTGTGGCAGCCCAGCTCGTTGTTGACGTGCCAGGCGATGAGGGCCGGGTGGTCCGCGTACCGGGTCGCGATCTCGCGCACGAGGCGCAGCGCGTGCGCGCGGAACACGGGCGACGTGGGCCGCCAGTGCTGCCGCGCGCCCGGCCAGAGCGTCTCACCCGTGGCGGTCACCGGCAAGATCTCGGGGTGCGCGGTGGTGAGCCACGGCGGCGGGGACGCGGTGGCGGTGGCCAGGTCGACGCCGATGCCGCCCGCGTGCAGCAGCTCCATCACCTCGTCGAGCCAGGTGAAGTCCCAGGTGTCGGCGGTGGGTTGGAGTCTCGCCCAGGAGAAGATCGCCAGGGAG
The DNA here is from genome assembly GCF_040655895.1 of Streptomyces sp. NPDC050264. Taxonomy (NCBI): domain Bacteria; kingdom Bacillati; phylum Actinomycetota; class Actinomycetes; order Kitasatosporales; family Streptomycetaceae; genus Streptomyces; species Streptomyces sp. NPDC050264. Next base: position 74,489 of record NZ_JBFAKV010000008.1, on the reverse strand, counting down.
ACGACGTTCACGCCGGCCTCGCGCATCAGCCGGACGTCCTCCTCCCACACCTCCCGCGGCCACTGCTCGGGGTTGTAGTCGGCGCCGTACCCGATCCTCCGGGTGCCGTCGGGGCCCTTCGCGTACGGGAAACGGGAGGTGAGGGGGGTGGTCATCAAGGTCCTTCCAGTCATACGGGGTCGATCGTGCGCGCCGGGCTACTTCTCGACGGTGAAGCCCTGTTCGGTGCCGTACTTCACGGACGCGTCCTGCCACGACTTCAGGCCGGCGGTCAGCTTCGTGCCGGAGATGTAGGCCTTGCCGACGGTGTCGTTGAAGATCGAGTTGGCGTACACCTGGTACGGCAGGTACTTCCAGTCGGCGGGGACGTTCTTCGCGGACTCGGCGAAGATCTTGTTGGCCTTCTGGCCGCCGAAGTACGGGAACGCGGTGTCCTGGAACTCCGAGGAGTTCAGGTCCTTCGTGGTCGCCGGGAACGCGCCGTTCTTGATGCGGGTCTGCACGCCCGCGCCGGAGTTGGCGTACTCGACGAATGCGTACGCGAGTTCCTTGTTCTTGCCGAGGCCGGGCAGGGCGAGGGAGCTGCCGCCGTTCTCGGAGCTGGCGTTGGCGCCCTTCGTCCACTGCGGCAGCGGCGCCACGCGCCAGTCGCCGGACGCGTTCTTCACGCCGGAGGCGAAGTTGGCGGGCATCCAGGCGCCGATGGGCAGGGTGGCGATGGTGCCGTCGCCGAGGCCCTTGTACCAGTCGTCGCTCCAGCCGACGACGGGCGAGACGAGCTTCTCGTCGATCAGCTGCTGCCAGGTGTCGGTGTACTTCTTCGCGCCCGCGTCGGTGAAGTCGATGCCGACCTTGGTGCCGTCGACCTTGTACGGGTGCGAACCGGCCTGCCACAGCAGGCTGGTGGTCATGCCCGCGTCGCCGACATCGCTGGTGATGTACGCCTTCGGGTCCGCCTTGTGCAGCGTGCGGCCGGCCTCGACGTACTCGTCCCAGGTCGTCGGGACGGCGATCTTGTACTTGTCGAAGACCTTCTTGTTGTAGAAGAGCGCCATCGGGCCCGAGTCCATGGGCAGGCCGTAGACGCCGTCGCCGGACTTCACCGAGTTCCACGGGCCGGGCGAGTACGAGTCCGCGAGCTTCTCGGCGCCGTAGGGCTTGAGGTCGTCGATCTGCTTCGTCAGGGCGTACTGGCCGAGCGCGTAGTACTCGATCTGCGCGACGTCCGGGACGCCCTTCTTCGCCGAGATCGCGTTCGACAGGGCCTTGTACTGGTCGTTGTTGGTGCCCGCGTTGACCAGCTTGATGTCGACCTTCGGGTACTTCTTCTCGAAGTCGGCGGCGACCTGCTTCAAGGTGGGCTCCCACGCCCAGACCGTGACCGTGCCGCCCTTCTTCAGCGCGGCCTGTATGTCGGCCGAACCCACCTTCCTCTGGGCGGAGTTGTCGTCGTCGGAGCCGCCGCAGGCGGTCGCTCCGAGGGCGAGGGCGGCGACGAGACCTATGCCGCGCAGGAGGCGGCGGGTGTGCTTGGGCATGCTGAGGCTTCCACTTCGTCGTGGTTTTCCGGGAAGGGGTTTCGATACAGCCGTGCGAGGTGAACTGCGGTGCTGCGCCTACTCCTTGACGCTTCCGGCGGAGAGCCCGGACTGCCAGTACTTCTGGAGCAGCAGGAAGGCGGCGATCAGCGGCACGATGGTGAGCAGCGAGCCGGTGACGACCAGATTGAAGACGGCCTCGCCGCCTGCCGTCTGGGCCTGCTTGTTCCAGGCGTCGAGGCCGAGGGTCAGCGGGTACCAGTCGGGGTCCTTCAGCATGATCAGCGGCAGGAAGTAGTTGTTCCAGGTCGTGACCGTGGTGAAGAGGAGCACGGTGACCGTGCCCGGCGCGAGCAGCGGCAGGGCCACTTGGAAGAAGGTGCGCAGCTCGCTCGCGCCGTCGATGCGGGCGGCCTCCATCAGCTCGGTGGGGATGGCCTCGGTGGCGAACACCCACATCAGATACAGGCCGAACGGGGAGATCAGCGACGGGATGATCACGGCCCACGGGGTGTCGGTCAGCCCGATCTTGCTGAACATCAGGAAGGTCGGGACCGCGAGCGCCGTGGTGGGTACCGCGACCGCGCCGATGACGACCGCGAACACGGCCCGCTTGCCGGGGAACCGGAACTTGGCGAGCGCGTATCCGCCGAGGACGGCCAGGAACGTGGCGCCGCCCGCGCCCACCACCACGTACAGCAGGGTGTTGAGGAGCCAGCGGCCGAAGACGCCGTCCTGATAGGTGAAGGTCTCTCCGATGTTGTCCCACAGGGCGAAGTCCCCGTCGAACCACAGGCCGAACGATCCGGCGAGGCCCGCCTGCGTCTTGGTGGCGCTGATCAGCAGCCACAGCAGCGGTACGAGGCTGTAGAGCAGGACGATCGCGGTGAGCACGGTCAGCAGGACGCTGCGCCTGGGGCGGCCGGGTCTGTGCCGGCGCAGCGTACGCAGCCGCGGGGCGGCGGGCTTGAGGGGGGCCGTCGGACGGGAGGCGGTGGTGGTGCCGCTCGGTCCGGTCATGGCGCTCACGCTCCCTTGCGCATGCCGCGCAGCTGGACGACGTAGGCGACGATCATGGTGATGACGCCCATGACGATGGCGACCGTCGCCGAGTAGTTGTGCTGCTGGCCGGAGAAGGACAGCGAGTACGTGTAGTAGTTCGGGGTGTAGTCGGTGGTGATCGCGTTCGGCGCGAGCTTCTGGAGGATCGCGGGCTCGTTGAAGAGCTGGAAGCTGCCGATGATCGAGAAGATCGTCGCGATGACGAGGGCGCCGCGGATCGCCGGGAGCTTGATCGCCGAGATGACCCGCCACTGGCCCGCGCCGTCGATCTCCGCGGCCTCGTAGAGCGAGTGCGGGATGACGCGCAGGGCGGAGTAGAAGATCAGCATGTTGTAGCCGACGAACTCCCAGGTCACGATGTTGCCGATGGAGGCGAGGATCAGGCCGGAGGAGAGCGGGTCGGGCAGGCTCACGCCGAACGCGTCGTTGATGTCACCGACCAGGCCGAAGCGCGGGCCGTACATGAAGCCCCACATGAGGGTGGCGACGACGGCGGGCACCGCGTAGGGCAGGAAGACGGATATCCGGAAGAAGTCCTTGCCGTACAGCCGGCCGCTGTCGATCGCGAGGGCGACCAGGAGCGCGATGCCCAGCATGATCGGCACCTGGACGAGCAGGAACAGGCCGACGCGGGCGACACCGTCCCAGAACTGGGCGTCCTGCAAAGCCTGTTGGTAGTTGTCGAGGCCCACGAAGGTGGTGCCGCCGATGAGTTGCGTGCGGAACAGGCTCAGATGGATCGAGTACGCCAGGGGCGCCAGGAAGACCAGGGCGAAGACGAGCACGAAGGGGCCGATGAACCCCCAGCCCGTCCAGGAGCGGCGCGCGGGTCGCGCCGGCGGCCCGGCCGGGCGGCGACCGGCCGCGGCCGGCGGTTGAAGCGTCGTCATCTCGGGTCCCTCGCTCATACGTCCCTCGCGGGTGGCGCAGCGGATGTTTGCGTAAACATCGCGGCGCGCAAGCGACCGACGGCTGTTATGTTTACGTAAACATTCGGTGGCGGCATGTCTACACTGCCCCGATGACGGCGGTCAAGAGTCGCCGGGAACATCGCGGAGCACGGACAACACGGCTGGTGAGGGAGACGGTGGGAGCAACGGACAGCGCCCCGGCGCACGGCGGGGCCGAGGGCCGGCGTCGTCGTCGTACACAGAACGCGTCGATGGCGGACGTCGCCCGGGTGGCGGGGGTCTCCTCGCAGACGGTGTCCCGCGTCTCGAACGGCTTCCCCGGCGTGAACGAGGAGACCCGGCAGCGGGTCCGCGCCGCGATGAAGGAACTCGGCTACCGCCCCAACAGCGCTGCGCGGGCACTCAAGCGCGGCGACTTCCGCACCATCGGCGTCATCACGTTCACGCTGTCCACGACGGGCAACATGCGCACCCTTGAGGCCATCGCGACATCGGCCGCGCACGAGGGCTACGCGGTGACGCTGCTCCCCGTCGCGGTCCCCACGCAGGACGAGGTCCGCGGCGCCTTCTCACGCCTGGGCGAGCTGGCGGTCGACGCGGTCATCGTCATCATGGAGGTCCATCTCCTCGACTCCGCGCGGCTGTCCCTGCCGCCGCACGTGAAGGTCGTCGTCGCGGACTCGGACGCCGGGGACCGGTACGCGGTCGTGGACACGGACCAGGCGGGCGGCACCCGCGACGCCGTACGCCACCTCCTCGACCTCGGCCACGACACGGTCTGGCACCTCGCGGGGCCGTCCGAGTCGTACGCGGCCCAGCGCCGAACGGACGCCTGGCGCACGGCACTTGAGGAGGCCGGCCGGGTGCCGCCCCCACTCGTCCGCGGCGACTGGTCGGCGGAGTCCGGCTACCGGGCGGGCCTGCGCATGGCCGAACACCCCTCCTGCACCGCGGTGTTCGCGGCCAACGACCAGATGGCACTCGGCCTGCTGCGCGCCCTGGACGAGCGCGGCCGCCGCGTACCCGAGGACGTCTCGGTCATCGGCTTCGACGACATCCCCGACTCGGGCTCCTTCCTGCCCCCACTAACCACGGTCCACCAGGACTTCGCCGAGGTCGGCCGCCGCTGCGTACAGAGCGCGCTGCGCCAGGTACGGGAGAGCGAGGCGGAACGGGGGACGACGCTGGTGCCCACGCGATTGGTGGTGCGGGAGAGCACGGGGCGGGCGCCGGGGATCTGACGGTACCTGGGGCCTGTCTTCGAACTCCCCTCGTCGCCCGGAGAGTGTCCCGGCGTCGTTCGGTGCGTGCTCTGGGATCCCCCCCGGCCGAAGGCTGGGGAGTGCCGGGGGCAAGGCCTCGTACTGGGCGTACTCGGCTTTGTGCCCGGTGCGGCGAGAGTGCGGGCCGGGCGTCGCCGGGCAGAGGGAAGTTTGAGGACAGTCCCTAGACGCAATGCCGTTGCGTTAGCCGCGATCTTGGTGCGTGCACCCCCGAGCGCAGGCGCGGCGCGCATCCTGGTGACATTCTCAAGAACCGCAGGAGTCCACCGTGTCACGGCGGTTCATGAGCCTGGGGCGACGAAGGGCAAGATCGCCCGTAACGCAACGGCATTGGCCCTAGACGCCGACCCCGAGCCCGTCGAGAACCACCGCTCCCGGCAGCTCCGCGAGTGCCTTGCCGGGGACGATCAGCTTGCCGCGGCGGGCGCCGCTGCCGATCAGGACGTACGGAAGGTCGGCGACGGCCGCGTCCACCAGGACCGGCCAGTCGGCCGGGAGGCCGATCGGGGTGATGCCGCCGTACTCCATGCCCGTCTCTCTGATGGCGGTGTCCATCGAGGCGAACGAGGCCTTGCGTGCGCCCAGTTGGCGGCGCACGGCACCATTCACGTCGACCTTGGTGGCGGAGAGCACGACGCACGCGGCGAGCGTGGACTCACCGCCGCGCTTGCCCGCGACCACGACACAGTTCGCCGACTGGGCGAGCAGCTCGGGCCCGTAGTGCTCCAGGAACGTTGCCGTGTCGGCCCACTCGGGGTCCGTATCCACGTAGACCAGATCCCGCGCGGGCACCGCGCCGCGCCAGTGGCGCACGGCGTCGGCGACGGGCCGGGTGAGGAGATCGAGGGCCTCCGGGGCCGGACGGACGTCGTCGAAGGTGCCGAGGGGTGCGCGCATGGCGGCACGCTAACAGCCGCCGCACGCACGGGTTCCGGGCGTCTCAGCGTTCGAACGGCACCGACACCGCCATGACCAACCGGGCCGGTACGTCACCGTCGTTGCGGTACTCGTGGGGCACATCGGCCTCGAAGGTGACGCTCGCGCCCTCGGGCACCACGTGGGAGACACCGTCCACGACCAGGGTCAGCTCGCCCTCGGTGATGTGGAGCAGCTCGACGGTGCCCTGCGGGTGCGGGTCGGACGGGCTGCCGTCGCCCGGCTGCAGCAGCCAGTCCCACATCTCCAGCGGACCCGGCGCCTCGGTCCCCGCCAGCAGCCGGTGGTAGCTGCCCGCCTCGGTGGACCACAGTCGCACCGCCTGCTCGGCGGGCACGATCCGCACCTTGGGGCCCTGTTCGTAGTCGAGCAGCGTGGTGATGCTGATGCCGAGCGCGTCGCCGATCTTCACGACCGTGCCGATGCTCGGGTTGGTGCGGGCCTGCTCGATCTGGATGAGCATGCCGCGGCTGACGCCGGCCCGGGTGGCGAGCACGTCCAGGGTGAAGCCGCGCTCGGAGCGCCAGTGTTTGACGTTACGGGCGAGCGACTGGGTCAGGAGGTCGAGGTCCGACACATTCCGTCCAATATTTTGGATGACAGAGCGCAAAGTACTGAACTACGGTGTGGTGCACCAAAACGTTCAGCAAACTGTACTGCCAGGTCGGCCCGAGAAGGTTCGTCCGCCCCCTTCGTGGCTGGTCTCCCGGTCTGCCGTGTGGCTGGCCATGACTGAGGGCCGCCTCTCGCGTGCGGGCCTTCGGTGGGGGCGGGGGCTGCCCGTGGTGGTCCGGCTGGAGGGGTGCGTCAGATGCGGTAGCGGCGCAGTGACGGGATTGCCAGCGCCAGTGCTGCCATGGCCACCACCACCAGGACGCCGCCGCCCACCACCGCGGCGCGCGGGCCGAACACCGAGCCCGCGGTGCCGTGCAGGACGTCGGCCAGGCGGGGGCCGCCCGCCACCACGACCGTGAAGACACCCTGCATCCGGCCGCGCATCTCGTCCGTGGCCGCGGACAGCAGGATCGCGCCGCGGAAGACCATCGAGACCATGTCCGCGATCCCCGCCACCGCCAGGAACACGACCGCCGGCCACAGGCTGCCGCTCAGCCCGAACCCCGCGATGGCGGCCCCCCAGGCGATCACCGCGCCGATCACCATCCAGCCGTGCCGGCGAGCCCGGGAGAACGTGCCGGAGAACAGCCCGCCCACCACCGCCCCGATGGGGATCGCGGCGAACAGCAGACCGAGCGCGAGTCCTTCGCCGTACGGGCCGTAGGTCTCGGTGGCGAGCTGCGGGAACAGAGCCCGTGGCATCCCGAAGACCATGGCGATGATGTCGGCCAGGAACGAGAGCAGCAGCACCTTGTGCGCCGAGATGTAGCGGAACCCGGCCGCTATCTCGCGCACGCCCGCCCGCCGCTTCGTCGCGGAGCCCAGGGGCGGCAGCGAGGGCAGCCGGTAGACCGCCCACACCGTGACGCACAGCGCCAGTGCGTCGATGAGGTACAGCTCGGGCAGGCCGATGACCGGGATGAGGACTCCGGCCAGGAGCGGGCCGACCACCTGGCCGGTCTGCATGACCGTCGAGCCGAGCGCGTTGGCGGCCGCCAGTTCGCTCTCGGGGACGAGCCTTGCGATGGAGGCGTTGCGCGCCGGGGCGTTGAGGCCCCAGAACGCCTGCTGCACCGCGAGCAGGATCATCAGCGCGGCCACCGAGTCGAACCCGGCGGCGGCCTGCACCCAGAACAGCACCGAGGTCACGGCGATACCGCAGTTGGTGATCAGGAGGAGCTTGCGGCGGTCCATGCTGTCGGCGACCGCCCCGCCCCACAGCGCGAAGACGACCAGCGGCAGCAGACCCGCCATGCTCGCGGCTCCGACCCACGCCGAGGAGCCGGTGATGTCGTAGATCTGCTTGGGCACGGCGACCGCGGTCAGCTGGCTGCCCACCGCCGTGACGATGGTCGACGACCACAGGCGGCGGTAGGCCGGGATGCGCAGCGGGCGGGTGTCCATGGCCCAGCGGCGCCAGCCGCGCCGCGGCGTTCGCGCCTCGTCCGGTGCGGCCGTGCTCTGCGGATCAGTGCCGGTATTGCTCTCGCTGGTGTCCACGGGCTTCCTGGTTGCTCGTTACATCTATCGGATCCAGGGTTCACTATCGCAGCACCGCAAGGGCCCTCGGAACGCAGCCTCTGCCAAGCGCGGAAAGCCCCGGACGCCTCAAGAGACCTTCGGACGCGCCGACTCAGGCTCCGGCGATCAGCATGATCCCCATCGCGATCATCGTGGCGGCGACCAGACCGTCCAGGGCCCGCCAGGCGGCCGGCCTCGCCAGGAATCGGCCCAGCAGCCGGGCGCCGAACCCGAGGGACGCGAACCAGCACAGGCTCGCCAGCACCGCGCCCAGCCCGAACGTCCAGCGCATCGGACCCCGGTCGGCGGCGACCGAACCGAGCAGGAACACGGTGTCCAGGTAGACGTGCGGGTTGAGCCAGGTCATCGCCAGGCAGGTCAGGACCGCCCGCCGGAGCGACCCCGTCGCCTCTCCCCCGGCCTGCAGCGCCCCGGCCGGTTTGACGACCCGGCGGACGGCGAGGACCCCATAGGTCAGCAGGAACAAGCCGCCGATCCAGCCGACCGCGGTGAGCGCCTGCGGCCACGCGACCACCACCGCGCCTACGCCACCGACACCCAGCGCGATGAGCACGGCGTCGGACAGGGCGCAGATGCCGACCACGGCGAGGACCGCGTGGCGGCGCACTCCCTGGCGGAGCACGAACGCGTTCTGGGCGCCGATGGCGACGATGAGCGAGAGGCCCGTGCCGAAGCCCGCGGCCGCGGCGGTGAGTGAAGCGGTCATGGCGGCAACGCTAAGTAAGCGATCACCGCGTGTACAGCTAAAGATTTTTACGTAACATTAGCGCTTGTGATGATTCCGGAGCTTCCCCTCGATCAGGTGCGGACTCTTCTGGCGGTGGTCGACGAGGGCACGTTCGACGCCGCCGCCGCCGCGCTGCACGTGACACCGTCAGCGGTCAGCCAGCGGGTCAAGGCCCTGGAACAGCGCACGGGGCGCGTCCTTCTGGTGCGCACGAAACCGGTACGGCCGACCGAATCGGGGCAGGTCGTCGTCCGGTTCGCCCGGCAGCTGGCCCGCCTCGAACGGGACGCTCACGCCGAGCTGGGCATGAGCCCGGAGGACGGTCCCGCCCGGGTGTCGGTCGCGGTCAACGCGGACTCCCTGGCGACCTGGTTCCTGACGGCCCTCGCGCAGGTGCCGCAGCGTCCCCGGATCTGTTTCGAGCTGCGCCGCGAGGACCAGTCCCGCACGGCCGAGCTGCTCCGGGACGGCCGCGTGATGGCCGCGGTGACCTCCTCGCCGGATCCGGTGGCGGGGTGTTCGGTGCGCGCCCTCGGCCGGATGCGGTACATCGCCGTGGCGCACCCGGACTTCGTCGCGCTCCATCTCGACGGGCCGCTGCACGAGGTGCTCGGCGACGCGCCCGTGATGACCTTCGACCGCGGCGACGACCTTCAGGACGCCTTCGTACGCGACGTGCGCGCGGGCGCGGCGGGCGAGCCCGGCGGTTCGGCCACGGCGAGCACCGTCCGGCACGCCGTCCCCACGTCGGAGGGGTTCGTCGAGTCCGTCGCGTCGGGCCTCGGCTGGGGCATGGTCCCCGAAGTGCAGGCGGACCCCCTGTTGCGCGTGGGGCGGCTCGTCCCTCTCGCACCCGGGCGTCCGGTCGACATCCCCCTGTACTGGCAGCAGTGGAAGCTGGACTCCCCCGCCCTCGCGGCGGTGGCCGCCGCCGTGCTCGCGACGGGAGCCGAGGCGCTACGCACATAGCTCCTGCCCCAGGTCACAGCCACAGGTCACAGCCACAGGTCACAGGCCCTGGGTCTCCTCCAGTTCGCCCAGTGCCACCAACTGCTCCGGCGTCACCCCGGAAGGGATCGGCTGCGGTGCGGGGGTGCGCAGGGGTGGCTGCCAGCCCGCCTCCGCGTCCCAGGTCCGCACGATCCGGGCCGGCGCTCCGGCCACCACCGCGTGGTCCGGCACCTCGCCGCGCACCACGGCCCCGGCCGCGACGACGACGTTCCGCCCGATCCTGGCGCCGGGGAGGATGACGGCGCCGGTGCCGATCCAGCAGCCCGGTCCGATCTCGACGGGTTCCATCCGGGGCCACTGCTTGCCGATGGGCTGGTGCGGATCGTCGTACGAGTGGTTCGTGGACGTGATGTAGACGTACGGCCCCATGTACACGTCGCGCCCGACGGTCACGGTCGTGTCGGCGATGACATGGCTGCCACGCCCGATGACGACCCCGTCGCCGATGGTCAGGATGGGCTCGGGGCCCAGGTCCAGGTCCGGCATCATGCCGGCGGTCAGCGTGACCTGTTCGCCGATGATGCAGTGCGCGCCGAGCCGGATCCAGGGCTCCCCGAACACCGTCCCCTGCGGGAACGAGAGCTTCGTGCCGTGCCCGATCGCACCGAACCGGTGGCCGCCCGGCTGCTCGGCGGTCACCGCGCCCGCGCGCTGCACCCAGCGCCAGCCCGCCTGCACGACGCGATGGGCGAGCCTGCCCTTGGCGGACGGCCCACCTGACGAGAACACGTTCCACTTCATCGGCACGGCGCCACGTTACTCACCCGTACCGTCCGCCCCCACCTCGACGCCCTGTGATCTTCACCCCACGGGTACGGTTCGCTCAGGCGCGATGCACGCACGCAACGTAGGGAGCGGCACCCGATGGGAAGCACTGGCCACGAGGCACTCGTCACCGGTATCGGCGGCAAGGACCCCCAGGTGGACGCGGCGGCCTTCACGGCTCCCACGTCCGTGGTGATCGGTGAGGTGACGCTGCACGCGGGCGCGAGCGTCTGGTACGGGGCGGTGCTGCGCGCGGACTGCGGCCCGATCGAGCTCGGCGCCGACAGCAACATCCAGGACAACTGCACGGTGCACGTCGACCCCGGCTTCCCGGTGTCGGTCGGCGAGCGCGTCTCGGTCGGCCACAACGCGGTGCTGCACGGCTGCACCGTCGAGGACGACTGCCTGATCGGTATGGGCGCGACCGTCCTCAACGGCGCCGTGATCGGCGCCGGTTCGCTCGTCGCGGCCCAGGCACTGGTCCCCCAGGGCATGCAGGTCCCGCCGGGCTCCCTGGTGGCGGGCGTCCCCGCCAAGGTCAAGCGCGAACTGACCCAGGAGGAGCGCGAGGGCATCACCCTCAACGGCACGCTGTACGTGGAACTGGCGAAGGCGCACAGCGCGGTCCACGAGTAGGCCGGGCCTGGCCGGGGCTCAGTCCCCGGCCGCCACGGACTCCGGCTCGGCGGCGGCCACCTTCGCCGCGCGCCGCTTCATGAACAGCATCGACGCGAGCCCGAACAGCACGGCCAGGCCGAGACCCACGTACGAGAACCGCTTCAGCCAGTCCTCTGCGACGATCCCGAGGTAGTAGATGACGGCGGTCGTGCCGCCGGCCCACACCACGCCGCCGAGCAGGTTCGCGGTGAGGAACTTCCAGTACGGCATGTGCAGCACGCCCGCGAGCGGACCGGCGAAGATCCGCAGCAGCGCGATGAAGCGGCCGATGAAGACGGCCCACATGCCCCACTTCTCGAAGGACCGCTCCGCCGTGGCGATATGTGCGGGCCCGAAGTGTTTGGGGAACTTGCGCCCCAGCTTGGCGAGGAGCGGCCGCCCGCCCTTGCGCCCGATCGCGTACCCGATGGAGTCGCCGATGACGGCGCCCGCCGTGGCGCAGATCCCGAGGACGACCGGGTTGACGTCACCGTGCTGCGAGGACAGCAGCGCCGCCGAGACGAGCACGATCTCGCCGGGCAGCGGAATGCCCAGGCTTTCGAGGCCGATGACCCCCGCCACCAAGGCGTAGATGGCGACCGCCGGAATCGTGTCGAGCCATTCCTGGACGTGCAACGCCGTCGCCTCCCGTACCCGAAAATCCCTGTGCCAGGCGTGCGCTCCCCCTCTGGCCGCGCACGCCCGGCAGCCTACCTGCTCCTTATGACGCCGCTGAGCCCCACAAGGTGCAGCGGTTGTCCCGGTGAAGTGCCGTGGAGCGTGTGATTCCGACCACGGAAGCGGGCACGCCGAAAGCCCCGCCGCGGGTGCGGCGGGGCTTTCGTCACGTGTGGCTCAGTGCCCGCGGGGCGGGCCGGTCACTTCTGGGCCGGGGGCTCCTGCCCGCGGTCGCCGCCGAGCTGGTCCTTCATTTTCTGCTGGGCGGTGTCGACCTGACCGCTGTATTTGTTCTGGGTCCTGCCGTCGACGTAGTCCCCGGCCTTGTCGATGCCCTTGCCGGCCTGATCCTCGTGGCCCTTGAACATCTGCTTGAGCTTGTCCATCACGGACATGGTCGGCCTCCTCGGTTCGAGCCGTTGTCTCCAGCATGGGCGCTCATCGGAGTTGCCGCATCCGCAGAAAAGCGGAGAGGGATATGCGGGCCTTCCGCACGGGCCGAGAGCCGTGCTACTCATCGGCGGTGACGGCCTCCGACATGCCCAGCGGCCCCTTCGGCGCGGTGCTGTGCGACCTCGACAACGTGATCCGCTTCTACGACATGGCGCCCCTGGCCGAGCTGGAACGCGCGGCAGGCCTCCCCGAAGGCACCACCGCACAGGTGGCCTACGCCCCCGAGGTGGACCTGCCGCTGCTCCTCGGGAAGATCACCACGGCGGAGTGGGTGGACTCCGTCGCGGCGGCGCTCACCGGCCGGGTCTCACGGAAGCAGGCCGGGGAGCTGGGCACGGCGCTCGCCGGCGCCCCGTTCCGCGCCGACGCCGAGGTGGTCGCGCTGCTGCGCCGGGCGCGGGCGCGCCTGCCCCTGGTCCTGGTGACCAACGCGACCCTGGAGCTGGAACGCGACCTCGCGGCGATGGGCCTCGCGGATCTCGCCCATCACGTCGTCAGCAGCGCCCGGGTCGGGGTGGCCAAGCCCGGCCGGGAGATCTACGAGATCGCGGCCGCGCGTGCGGGCGTCCCCGCTCACCGGTGCCTGTTCGTGGACGACCGGCTGGAGAACGTCGAGGCCGCCGTCGCGCTCGGCATGACCGCCGTGCACTACCGGGAGCCGGCCGACCTCGACGCGGTGCTGAGCGGAAGCCGCCCCTGAAAACCCTCCGGCCGGGTCAGCTGTTGGGTCGCAGGGTCCAGACGACCGTCATCTCGCCGGTCACCGCGCCGTCCTCCCGCTGGATCGCGATGGTCACCGGGAACTCCGGGCGTTCGCCCGCGTCCAGCTCCGCGACCACATCGGCGGCCGGGCGGCCGAGCGTCGCGGTGGCGGTGACCCGGCCCATGGCCAGCTTCTTGTACGCGATCTCGGCGCTGACGGCCAGCGGCACCGCCCGCGAGAGCTGGTCCCCGAAGGCGGCCAGCACGATGGCGCCGCTCGCGGACTCGCCGAGCGTGAACATCGCGCCGGCGTGCGGGCCGCCGACGTGGTTGTGGTAGTCCGCCTGGTCAGGCAGTGCGACGACCGCCTTCTCCGGGGTGGTCTCGAGGAAGGCGAGGTTCAGGGTGCGGGCCATCGGCACCGTGGCGGCGAGCATCTCGCCGATCGACATCTGGTCTGCGCTCATGGCCCGCATGTTACCCATGGGTAGCAACCTTGGCCATCCTCGCGTCCCGAGCGCGCACCGAGTGGCTGTGGGGGCATATGCGCAGGCGGGTGCGGAGCGGAACCGTTGCACGTCCGGTACCCGGCGGGGATCCCGGGGGCCCCACGACCCTCTATCGTTTACGGCCATGTGGCCAGGACAGCAGCCGCCCGGGGGCGAGCAGAACCCGCAGGACCCGAACAACCCCAACTACCCCAGCAATCCGCCGACGCAGAATCCGTACCAGCAGCCGGGGTTCCAGCAGCCGAACCCCTATCAGCAGCAGGGGTACCAGCAGCCGAACCCGTACCAGCAGCAGCCGGCCTGGAACGCGCCGACGACGCCGCTCGGCCAGCCGCAGCCACCGAACAAGGGCGGCGGAGACAACCGCACGAAGATCGTCGCCATCGTCGCGGCGGTCGCCGTCGTCGTCGCGGCCGGGGTGACCGGACTCCTGGTGCTCGGCGGGGACAAGGACGACGACGCGAAGGGCGGGGACAAGAAGAGTCCCGGCGCCTCGCAGTCCGCGAGCCAGGAGTCGAGCCCCTCCGCGTCGACGGACGACAATCCGCGTGGCGGCGACAGCGCCGTCAAGCCGGTCGTCGCCGGCTGGCAGCCGGTGGTGAACACCAAGCACAAGACGGTGTTCGACGTCCCGCCCGGCTGGGAGGTCAGCCCGGGCGGCGCGGACCAGATCATCGGGCTCGAGTACGACTACAAGGACAAGAAGGGCAAGAAGGAACACGGCACGACCACCGTGTCCGCTCCTGCCACGTACAAGTCCAAGTGGTGCTCCGACGACTCCGACAAGGACGGGCGCCAGGAGGACACCTCGCTCGCCGACGTCGGCACCCGCGGTGAGAACGGCGCCAAGACCGCGGCGCAGGCCGCCGAGAACCGCGCGCCCTGGTGGATCTACGGTGGGTACACCGAGCCGGACATGAAGTCGGTGAAGCCGGGCAAGCCCAAGGACTTCACCAACGCCCAGGGCGTCTCGGGCAGCCTGATCAAGGCGACGTCGGTGGACACCCCGCAGAAGGGCAAGTGCGCCAGCGACGGCAAGGCGGTCGTCTTCGCCTTCCAGAACGAGGCCGGGGACTACGTGTCCTGGGACCTGTGGGGCGCGAAGGGCGTCAAGGACGAGCTGGACGACGCGACGATCGACAAGATCCTCAACTCGGTCCGCTACTACAAGGACCCGACGGCGTCCTGACCGCTCGCGTCCCGACCGCTCGGGTCGCCCCGCCGGTCTGCGTCCACACGGTTTGGCAAATGGGCGTGCGGCGGCGATAGTCCCTCAGTGACCTCAGCCGCCGCCTCCCCACCGGCCCCGTCCGGGCGCCGCCGCCCCGCCTGGGCCGGACGCAACTACTCGCTGCTCGCCGTCGCCGCGTTCATCACGACGCTCGGGGCGCACGGCGCGCTCATCGCGTCCGCGTTCGCCGTGCTCGACGCGGGCGGCGACGGCGGCGACGTGGGGCTGGTGGCCGCGGCGCGCACCCTCTTCCTGGTCGTCTTCCTGCTGGTCGGCGGGGCGGTGGCGGACCGGCTGCCGCGTCACCATGTGATGGTCGCGGCCAACGCCCTCAACTTCCTTTCGCAGGGCGCCTTCGCGCTGCTCGTCCTCCAGGGCGAGCCGAAGCTGTGGCAGATGATGGCGCTGAGCGCGCTCGGCGGCACGGGCCAGGCGTTCTTCAATCCGGCGGCCGAGGGCATGCTGATGGCTTCGGTCTCCGGTGAGCAGGCGAGCCGCGCGTTCGCGATGTTCCGGATGGGCATGTCCGGCGCCGCGGTGGGCGGGGCCGCGCTCGGCGGTGCGATGGTCGCGGCGATCGGGCCCGGCTGGGTGCTCGCGGTCGACGCGGCGGCGTTCGCGGTGGCCGGCGCGCTGCGCATGTTCCTCGACGTGAGCCATATCGCACCCCGGGTGCCGGGCAGCGGACTGCTCTCCGACATGCGGGACGGCTGGCGGGAGTTCATCGGGCGGCCCTGGCTGTGGACGATCGTGGCCCAGTTCTCGGTGGTCGTCGCGGTGGTGGGCGCCGCCGAGTCGGTGTTCGGGCCGCTGGTGGCGCGCGACGAGCTGGGCGGGGCCGGTCCCTGGGGCATCGCGCTCGGCGCGTTCGGCGTCGGCACGATTCTGGGCGGCGTGCTGATGATGCGCTGGAAACCGCGGCGGCTGCTGTTCGCCGCGACGCTGTCGGTGTTCTCGCTGGCCCTGCCGTCGGCCGCGCTCGCGGTCCCGGTGCCGCTGGGGGTCCTGATCGCCGTGATGTTCGTCAGCGGCGTCACGATCGAGATCTTCGGAGTCTCCTGGATCACCGCCCTGCATCAGGAGATCCCGGAGGAGAAGCTCTCCCGCGTCTCGGCCTACGACTGGTTCGGCTCGGTGGCGATGGTGCCGCTGGCCACGGCGCTCGCCGGTCCCGCCGAGTCGGCGTTCGGCCGGACGCCGTCGCTGTGGGGCTGCGCGGCCCTCGTCGTCGTGGCCACCACGGCGGTCCTGTTCGTGCCGGACGTACGCAATCTGCGCCGCCGCCCCTCGGTCCCGGTCGCGGCGTCCGCCCTGCCCGTCGTGCAGGAGACCGACGTCATCCCACGCTGAAGGTGCCGCCCGGCGGTTCCGGAGAGGGCACCGCGTCCGCGTCCGCGTCCGCGACCGCCTTCGCGTCGCCGACGAAACGGCGCAGCCCGTCTCCGTGCTCGACCCGCGCCGGGAACGCGTCGCGGGCGGTGCGGCGTGCCAGTTCCGGCACGTCGAGTTCGCTCTGCGAGGCGACGAGCACGGCGTTGCCGAACCGTCGGCCGCGCAGCACCGCGGGCTCCGCGATCAGGGCGAGATGCGCGAACACGTCGCGGAAGGTGGCCAGTTGGGAGCGGAGGAACGTGAACGGCGCCCCGTCGGCGAGGTTCGCCGCGTAGCAGCCGCCCGGCCGCAGTACCCGGTTCGCCTCGCGCGCGTACGCGTCGGTCGTCAGGTGCGCCGGCACCCGTGAGCCGCCGAAGACATCGGCCACGAGGACGTCCGCAGAACCGTCCGGCGCCGTCACCAGCCACTCCCGGGCGTCGCCGCCGTGCACGGCGACATCCGAGCCGGGCGGCAGCGGAAGGTGCTCGGCGACCAGAGCCAGCAGCGCCCGGTCGGCGTCGACGACGTGCTGCCGGGACCCGGGCCGCGTCGCGGCGACGTACCGGGGCAGCGTGAGGGCGCCGCCCCCCAGGTGCAGCACGTCGAGCGGCAGCCCGTCCGGCGCCGCGCAGTCGAGCACGTGCCCGAGCCGGCGGGCGTACTCGAACTCCAGGTGGGTCGGTTCGTCGAGGTCGACGTAGGACTGCGGGGCCCCGTCCACGGTGAGCAGCCAGGCCCGTCGCCGGTCCACGTCGGGCAGCAGCTTGGCGGTGCCGTGGTCGACGGAGCGGGAGACGGGTATCGGCTCGGGGTCGGGTGCGTTCACGTGCCCATTGTGCCGGGGTCCTCGGGACCGGTGGCGTGCGGCTGTGTGGCCGGGACCCTGGAGTCCCGGCCACACCGGCTCACTCGACGGTGGCGACCGTGCCGGCGCCGACGGTCCGCCCGCCCTCGCGGATCGCGAAGCCGAGCCCGGCCTCCAGGGGCACGTCACGGCCGAGCTCGACCGTCATGGTGACGGTGGAGCCGGGCCGGGCGACGGCCGCCTCGCCGAGGTCGACGTCGCCGACGACATCCGCCGTACGCAGGTAGAACTGCGGCCGGTAGCCGGTGGCGACGGGCGTGCTGCGGCCGCCCTCCGCCGCCGACAGGACGTACACCTGCGCGGTGAAGCGCCGGGCGGGCCGTACGCTGCCGGGCTGCGCGACGATGTGCCCGCGCCGCACCGCGTCGCGCGGCACCCCGCGCAGCAGCAGCGCCACGTTGTCCCCGGCCTGCGCCTCGTCCATCGGCTTGCCGAAGGTCTCCAGGCCGGTGACGACGGTCTCCCCTTCCTTGAGGGTCTCGGCCCCGTACACCCGCACCCGGTCGCCGACGCGGATCCGCCCGCGCTCCACGGCGCCGGTGACGACGGTGCCGCGCCCGCTGATGGTCATGACGTTCTCGACCGGCATCAGGAACGGCGCGTCCACGTACCGCTCCGGCATCGGGACGTAGGTGTCCACCGCGTCGAGCAGCGCCTCGATCGACGCTTCCCAGCGCGGGTCGCCCTCCAGGGCCTTGAGCCCGGAGACCCGGACGACGGGCACGGAGTCGCCGCCGTACCCGTGCGCGGACAGCAGCTCGCGGACCTCCAGCTCGACGAGGTCGGTGAGCTCCTCGTCGCCGACGTCCGCCTTGTTGACGGCGACGACGATGTGGTCGACGCCCACCTGCCGGGCGAGCAGCACGTGTTCGGCGGTCTGCGGCATGATCCCGTCGAGCGCGGACACGACGAGGATCGCCCCGTCGAGCTGGGCCGCGCCCGTGACCATGTTCTTGATGTAGTCGGCGTGACCCGGCATGTCCACGTGCGCGTAGTGCCGGGTGTCGGTCTCGTACTCGACGTGCGCGATGTTGATGGTGATGCCGCGCTGCGCCTCCTCGGGCGCCTTGTCGATCCGGTCGAACGGTACGAAGGTGCTCGCGCCACGGGCGGCGAGGACCTTGGTGATGGCGGCGGTCAGGGTGGTCTTGCCGTGGTCGACATGGCCCATGGTGCCGATGTTCAGGTGCGGCTTGGTGCGCACGTATGCCGTCTTGGGCATGGCTGGGTGGTCCCTTTCCGGAACATCTGAGTCATTCAGATACGCGAGGGCCTCCTGCGGGAGGCGGGGACCCCTGAGCCGTACCGACCCTCCCCCTGCGGGGTCCGCCGGAGTGTCCGGAGAGGGTCAGCTTCGCGCGCCGTCGACGGCTGCTGCGAGGAAGACGGCAGCCTTGGCAGCGTCCGCGACTGCGGACGGAGCTGCGGGGAAGGCGTGCCGGAACATGAGCAGAGCATCGCCGACCGGACGGGCGGCGTCGAATGGTTTTCACCGCCCCGTCAGGGGCCTGCGTTCTTCAGCGCTTCCCGCACGGACAGCGGCGCGAGCACGTCCCGGTGTACGGCGACGAAGGACCGTACGGCGTCGGCGTCGGTCTTCGCGTACTCGCGCAGACTCCAGCCGATGGCCTTGCGGATGAAGAAGTCGGGATGCGCGGCCTGCCGCAGGCAGTACGCGAACAGCCGCTCGGTGTCGGTGGCTTCCTTGTGGCGGAGCTGGTGCAGCAGTGCGGTCCTGGCCACCCACAGGTCGGGGTCGTCGATCCACGCGTCCATGGCGGCGGTGAGCTTCGGGTCGGCGGCGACCAGCCCGCCCACCACGTGTGAGGCGAGGGCGTCGACGGTGTCCCACCACGGGACGGTCGTGATCAAGTGCCGGGCGACGGGCAGGAAGCCGGACGAGAGGCGGCGCACGTGCCGGCGCAGCAGGTCGACGGCGAAGTACGCGTATTCGCGCTCGGGCAGTTCCCAGCAGCGCAGCGCGACGGCGGTGAGGTCCGCCTCTGTGGGGCGCGGTGTCCCCTGCAGCACCTCACGGGACAGTTCCCTGCGTGTGGGTGAGGCCAGTCCGAGGAAGGGGGCGATGTCCTTCATGTACGCGCGCATCCCCGCGGCACGCTCCGGGTCCGCGGCGGCGCCGTAGACGACGGGGAGCCGGGCGAGGAGGGTGTCGGCGAGCGCGCTGGGCGGCGGTACGGTGGCGGGCACGCGGGCTCCCTCGTGGCTGAGCGGCACGGCGAAAAATGAGAAGAACCGCCGGAAAAGTGAGACACAGCCTACGGCGATCTTATGGGCATGTCGGTTAGTCTCCCCGGATGTTCGAACCCGTAGCCGCCCGTCCCGTCGGCCTCGCCGCGCGCTGCACCAGAGCACTGCTCTCGCCTTGGTCGAGACTCTCGCTTCTGGTGGTGCTGCTGGCCGCGGGCGCGACGTGTGTGCTGCTCTTCGAACCGCAGCGGTTCCTGTCCGGCAGGTGGACGTCCGAGGTGGGCGGCGCGGTCGCGGTGGTGCTGTTCGCGGTGGCGTACGGGGTGTGCACGGTCGCGTTCCTCCCGCGCCCGCTCCTCAATCTGGCGGCGGGCGCCCTCTTCGGCTCGCAGCTGGGCCTGCTCGGGGCGATCGGCGGGACGGTGCTCGGCGCGGGCCTCGCCTTCGGCCTGGGCCGGATGCTCGGCCAGGACGCGCTGCGCCCGCTGCTGCGCGGCCGCTGGCTGAAAGCGGCGGACGGCCAGCTCAGCAGACACGGCTTCCGCTCGATGCTGGCGGCCCGCCTCTTCCCCGGCATCCCGTTCTGGGCGGCCAACTACTGCGCGTCGATCTCCCGCATGAGCTGGCCCGCGTTCCTGCTCGCCACAGCGCTGGGGTCGATCCCGAACACGGCGGCCTACGTGGTGGCGGGCGCGCGTGCGTCGACCCCGACGTCCCCGGTGTTCCTGATCGCGATGGGCTTCATCGCGGTCACAGGCGTGGCGGGCGCGCTGGTGGCGTGGCTGAAGCGCCACAAGCTGCGGGACAAGGCGTAGGGCACGCCGCGCGGACCGCGCGGCGCACCTCTCGGCAGGACTCAGTCGGTCCGGTACACGTCCAACCGGCCGCACATCCCGAACTTCCCGCGCGCGGAAGGCCTTTGGGACCGCACCGCGGCGTCGGCGAGATGCCCGGCGTCCCCGTCCACGAGCCGGTCGAGCTGGTGCCCGGTCGCGGCGGACGCGGCGGCGGCCCCCTGCTCCCACCGGGTACGCCACGCGTCGAGCCGGTGGTGTACGAGAGCGGCTGCCGCCTCGTGGAAGGCCGCGAGCTCCTTCGGCTCCTCGCGCAGCCGCAGGTACCCCTCGATCGCGAGGTCGCGCCGGGCCCGTGCCACCCGCTCCTGCTCCGCCTCGGGGGCGTCGGCGGGAATGGCCGTGGCGGCGGCGTACGTGTCGGGGTCGGTCAGGTACGCGGGCGGCAGCGTGAGCACGGCGTCGCCCGCCTCCGGCAGCCCGCTGTTCTGCATCAGGACGACGATGCGCAGGCCACCGTCCTCGTTGACGAGCCGGTGGATCGTGCCCGGCGTGAACCAGGCGACGGTGCCCGCCTCCAGCGGTGTCTGCTCGAAACCGGAGGCGGTGAACGTCTGGACGGCGCCACTCCCCGCGGTGACGACGTACCCCTCCGTGCAGGTCAGATGCATGTGCGGGGTGCCGCCGCACAGCCCGTCGGCGGCGGGCCAGTCGTACACCGACAGATGGGAGACGGCGACACCGCCGGGCAGCCCCCCGAAGCTCACCACGGGTGCTCCGCGAGGTACTTGCCGATCTCGTCGCGCTCCCACGCCCCGTCGGCGACGACGACGCGGTAGCGGCGGGTGAGGGTGGCGCCGGGCTCCAGGACCAGTTCGTCGTAGTAGGCGAAGGAGGGTGCCACCGCGGCGAACGGGTCGTTGCGCACGAACCAGTGCGCCGGATGGGCGCCCCGCTCCCCCAAGTGGTCGTTCTCCGGCGCGTGTTCGAAGACGAGGGTGGCGTGCCCGTCGGCCCCGTCGTGCTCCGCGCTGTACGCGAGCCAGGGCGCCTGCGTCCCCATGATCCCGGGCCCCTCGGCGTCGGCCGTCTGGACGCGGCCGCCGCGGAAGCCGCGCGGGCCGCGCCAGAACAGCCCGGTGTAGCCCGCGAGTTCACGGCCATGGGTGGTGGGGCTGCCGAACCGCAGGGGCTCGGCGCGGCGGTTGGTGACGGCGCTGGTCCAGGTCAGCGCGTAGGAGCCGGCGGCCGGGTCGACGTCGCGCACCTCGATGCGGCGCGACTCCTCGGCCCACAGCTCGCCGTCGTACGGGTGCCAGGTCAGGCGCTCGGCGATGATCAGCCCGCCCTCGTCAGCGCCGACCGTGTCGAAACCGACGTGGGCCATGGAACCGACCCGCTCGGGCAGCGCCTGGTAACCCTCGCCGTGGACGTAGCAGTTGCCTCCCCACAGGTTCTGGCCCGAGAGGTGCGAGGCGGTCATCTGGAGGCCCTTGTGCCAGCGGTGGTCGTTGGGCCGGTAGTCGGTGACGACGTCGCCGCTCAGCGTCCTGATCGGGTGGAGGTACGGCTTCGGGGCCTCCCATGCCGCTTCGGGCCGGTAGACGTAGGCGAACAGGTCGACGCCTGTGGTGGGTTCGGTGACGGTGATCCGGTCGCCGTGGGTGTGCACGACGCGCAGGGGTTCACTCATGGGTACCGGCCTCCTGGGTGGGCGCCCAGCCGGGGGCGCCGCCGTGCAGGGCTGTGTAGTACGGGTCGCCCGGGCCGATCTCGCCGGCCCGGACGGTGACGTCGGCGAACGCGGACTTGTACAGCGCGGAGATCAGTTCCAGGCTGGTGCGCCCGTCGGGCCCGCTGCTGCGCGGCCGCTCGCCCGCGCGCAGGGAGGCGACGAGTTCGCGCAGCTGGGCGAGGTGGGAGCTGGGCACGTCGGTGCCGAAGTCCCGCCAGGATGCGGCCAGTTCATCGGGCACGTCGCGCGCCGGGGTGACGGTCCAGTCGGCGTTCCCGTAGCCGTACAGATGGGTCAGTTCCAGGGTGGCGCGTTCGCAGTCGATACGGATGCGGCTGACCTCGTCGGGGCTGAGGACGCTGTTGACGACGGTGGCCAGGGCGCCGCTCTCGAAGCGCACGAGCGCGGTCGACACGTCCTCGGTCTCCACGTCGTGCACGAGCCGCCCGGCCATGGCCCGCACCTCGGACCACGGCCCGAGGATGTCGAGCAGCAGATCCATCTGATGAATCCCGTGCCCCATGGCGGGGCCGCCGCCCTCGGTGGCCCAACGGCCGCGCCAGGGCACGGAGTAGTAGGCGGTGTCCCGGTGCCAGGTGGTCTGGCAGTGGGCGACGAGCGGGCGCCCCACCTCCCCCTTGGCGAGCAGGTCACGCACGTGCCGGGCGCCCGAGCCGAACCGGTGCTGGAAGACGATGGCCGCGTACGGGCCGCCCTGCGCCCCCTCGGCCGCCTCGATGGCGTCGAACTCCTCCAGGGACGGGGTGGGCGGCTTCTCGCACCAGACCCAGGCGCCGGATTCCAGGGCGGCGACGGTCTGTTCGCGGTGCAGGGTGGGCGGGGTGCAGATGGAGACGAGGTCCGGCTGCTGCTCGTCGAGCATGCGCCGCAGATCGGTGTACGGGTGCGGGACGCCGCCGTCCGCGCAGAACCGGCGTACGGCGTCGTCGTCGATGTCGACAGCCGCGACGACGTCCAGTTCCCCCTCGGCGGCGAGCTGCTGGAGGGCCGGCAGGTGACTGCCGCGGGCGATGCCGCCGGTGCCGATGACGGCGGCCTTGAGGCGGTGGGTACGGGGGCCGGAGCGAGTCGGTGCGGGTGCGCTGCGCATGGGCGCGATCAACACTCCATCGGGGTGCGGTGACGGGACCTGACGCGAAGGGGCGGCGCCGTATAGCAAGCGCTTTCCCCTCCGTCGACGCTAAGCGGGCGGGGCGACGGGGGTCAACAGGGCGGAGGGGGTTGATCCACTCCGGGACGCCGCTCCCGGCACGGGCTTCACGGAGCGACCGGCCGCGGCGCCGGGCGATCCAGCGGGCGCAGACCGGGCGCCAGCGCGAGCGTGACGGCCAGGGAGACGGCCGCCAGGACCGTCATGGCCGTCGACGGCGACGTGGCCTCGGCCAGCGCGCCCGCGACGAGTGCCGCCACCCCTTGCGCCGAGAGCATCCCCGCGGTGTGCAAGCCCAGCGCGTGCCCGCTCAGTTCCTCCGGGGTCAGCGCCACGAGGCGCTCCTGCAGCAGCAGGCTCGCCGCGAACCCGACCGAGGCGAGCGCCACCGCGACGGCGGCGACCGGCAGGCCGGGCCGCACCGCGAACACCAGGTACGGCGTGGCCAGCAGCAGTCGCAGGGGCGCGCCGAGACGGGCCCGCCAGCGGGGTGGCAGGAAGCGTCCCGCGAGGACGTCCCCGGCGAGCATGCCGAGAGCGGCGCTCGCCAGCAGCAGACCCGCGTGCCGGGGGTCGTAGGGGACGAACAGGGCCTCGCAGCCGACGATCAGCCCGTTCGGCACCCACAGGGCCAGGTACACGTACCGGCGCGGCCGCGACGACCACAGACGCGCGTTGCCGCGCAGCGTCTCCGCGACCGACGGGCGGCCGGTGGCCCGCGCCGGGCGCCGGGTCAGTCCGAAGCGGGCGACGGCCGCCGACAGGCCGTACAGGCCCGCGGCGATCAGCAGCGTGCCGCGCGGCGACAGGGCCTGGACCAGGACGCCGCCGAGCGCGTACCCGAGGATCTGGCAGGTGCCCGTGCTCATGTTCAGGACCGAGCGGCCCAGCAGGTAGCCGTCGCGGTCGAGGATGTCGGTGAGCAGGCCGTAGCGGACGCCGCCGCCGAGGGCCGCGGGGACGCCCTGGGCCAGGACGAGGGTGAGCGCGGCCGCCGTGGGCAGACCCGGCGCGGCCTGCGCGGCGGTGGCGAGGCCCAGGAACAGCGGGAGTCCGGCGAGGGCCGCGCGCGGCGGCAGCCGGTCCGCCGCCGACAACAGCGTGAACGCGCCCACGACCTGGGCCAGCGCGGGGCCGAACATGGCGAGCGCGGAGAGCAGCGCCGACCCGGTCGAGGCGTAGACGAGCGAACCGAGGGCGAGGGCCGCGACCGTCTGGGCGGCGGTCTGGAGCGAGCAGGCCAGGAAGAACCGCGGGTACTCGGGTGTGGTGAACAGGTCCCGGTAAGTGCGCATGGAAGGAGGCTGCGGGGCCGCGCGCGGCGGGCGTTATTGTTTCGCGGACCGGCGAAAGGATCGGTGCGGCGAAGGGGGTGCCCATGGGCGTCTGGCAGGTCGACGCGGACACGCTCGCGGGCAGTCGCTTCGTGGTCTCGTCGCTGGCCGAGACCACCGCGAGCCTGAAGAAGCTGGCGGATCCCACCGCCGCCCACCCCGGCGAACGGCAGTGGCTGGACACCCACCTGCCCGCCTACCGTGCGCGCCTCGCCGCGGACCCGCTGACGGCGCTGCTGGTGGACGCCGCGTTCGGGGCGACGTGGACCGCCGACTTCGTCACGCCCACGCCGGCCGGCCTTCTTGACCTCGACCTGGACGACGGCCTCGGCCGGATCCGCGCCACACCACCGCAGGCCGTACGCGCCGATCTCGCGGTCTCCTCCCCCGGTCCGCTGCCCGCCGCCCTGGTCCGCGCCGACGACCTCGCGGAGCGCACCGCCGCGCTTTTGGAGTGGGTGTGGCGGGAGACGGTACGGCCGCAGTGGGCACGGCGGCGCCGCGTCATCGAGGCCGATGTCGTCGCCCGTACCCGGCAGTTGACCGTCGGCGGCTGGACGGCGGCGTTCGGCGGCATGCGTCCCGCCATGCGCTGGCTCGGGGACGGGCGGCTGCGGATCAACGCGCACGATTATCCGCCGCGCGACCTCTCCGGGTCCGCGCTGCTGTTCGTCCCCGTCACCCCGCAGCAGGGCTGGTTCTCCTGGGAAGCGGCCGCCGACCGGTACGCCGTGGTGTACCCGTGCGCGGGCGCCCTCGCCGACGCGGGCCGGGCGGCGCCGCCCTCGGGGCTCGCCGCGCTGATCGGGCCCGCCCGCGCCCAGGTCCTCGTCCTCCTCGGCCATCCGCTGACGACAACCCAGCTGGTGGCCCTCACCGGCCAGGGCCTCGGCTCGGTCGGCCGCCATCTGAAGGTGCTGCTCGACGCCGGTCTCGTACGGCGCCGCCGCGCGGGGCGCTCGGTGCTGTACTACCGCGCCCCGGCCGGGGACGCGCTCCTGGCGGCCCAGCGGGAGGCCGGACCGTAGAAGCCGTGCCGCAGGACATGTCAGGCGGGCCCTCTCAGGCGGACCCTGTCGCAAGCCCGTCACTTTCGGGCGCTACGCTGCCCACGCACGCGCCCCGGGGTTCCTCTCCCGGGGGCGCGCAGACCTCTGCCCGGACCGCGTTCGCGGCCGGTTCCGCCCGCACCCTGGATCGCGAATCTCCCCATGTCTTGGTTCGAATCATTCATTCTCGGACTCGTCCAGGGGCTGACGGAGTTCCTTCCGATCTCGTCGAGCGCCCACCTCCGCCTCACCGCCGCCTTCGCGGGCTGGAGCGACCCGGGCGCCGCCTTCACGGCGATCACCCAGCTCGGCACGGAGACCGCGGTGGTGATCTTCTTCCGCAAGGACATCGCGCGGATCATCTCCGCGTGGTTCCGCTCGCTGACCGACAGGACCATGCGCGGCGACCACGACGCCCAGATGGGCTGGCTCGTGATCGTGGGCTCGATCCCGATCGGCGTGCTCGGTGTGACGCTCAAGGACCAGATCGAGGGCCCGTTCCGCGATCTGCGGCTGACGGCGACGACGCTCATCGTGATGGGCGTCGTCCTCGGCGTCGCCGACCGCCTCGCGGCACGGGACGAGACGGGCGGCCGGCACCGGGCCATCCGCACCCGCAAGGAGCTCAAGGACCTCTCCGTCAAGGACGGCCTGATCTACGGCGTCTGCCAGGCGATGGCCCTGATCCCCGGCGTCTCCCGGTCCGGCGCCACGATCAGCGGCGGTCTCTTCCTCGGGTACACCCGCGAGTCGGCCGCCCGCTACTCGTTCCTCCTCGCCATTCCCGCGGTGCTCGCCTCCGGTGTCTTCGAGCTCAAGGACGCGACCGAGGGCGGTCACGTCGCGTGGGGCCCGACGATCTTCGCGACGGTGATCGCCTTCGGCGTGGGCTACGCGGTGATCTCGTGGCTCATGAAGTACATCTCCAGCAAGAGCTTCATGCCGTTCGTCTACTACCGGATCGCGCTGGGCATCGCCCTGTTCGTGCTGGTCAGCATGGGTGTGCTGAGCCCGCATGCCGCCGAGTCCGCCGGCTGAGCCGTCACCAGGCCACGGGGCCCCGGGCGTCGAAGTACCCGCCCGTCGGTCCGTCGGGCGGGACCTGGGCCATCCGGACGATGATCTCCGCGCCCTGCTCCACGGTCTGGACGCCGGTGTTGCCGTTGAGGTCGGTCTTGGTGAAGCCCGGCTCGACGGAGTTGATCCGGATCTCCGGGAACGCCTTCGCGTACTGCGCCGTGAGCATGTTCACCGCGGTCTTCGAGGCCGGGTAGGCGATGCCGGGGTAGCCGTACGCCGGGGTCGTGGGGTCGGTGACCAGGGCCATCGAGCCGAGGCCGCTGCTGACGTTCACGATGACGGGGGCGGTGGAGCGGCGCAGCAGGGGCAGGAACGCGTGGGTGACGCGCAGCGTGCCGTAGAGGTTCGTCTCGAACAGCGGGCGCAGGGTGTCGACGGTCTCGTCGGCGGGGGCGACGATGCCGTTGCCGTCGGTGCGGCCCTCGATGCCGGCGTTGTTGACGAGGACGTCGAGGACTCCGCCTCCGTCGGTGTCGATGGCGCGGACCGCGGCGGCGACGGACGCGTCGTCGGTGACGTCGATGACGACGTGGCGGGCGCCGAGCTCCTCGGCGGCGCGGCGGCCCCGCTCCGCGTCGCGGCTGCCGACGTAGACGGTGTGCCCGGCGGCGACGAGACGGCGGGCGGTTTCGAAGCCCAGGCCCTTGTTGGCCCCGGTGATGAGTGTCGTGGTCATGGGTCCAGGTTCGGTCCGGCGCCCCGGCGCAGCCAGCCGTCCCGTCTTCCTGGGACTCCCGGTACCAGGAAGATCGCTGCCGTTCGGTGCACAGTGGGGGCATGGTGAGCGCGGAGTTCGGGAGCCTCGAGGCCTTTGGGGACGCGGTGCGGCGGTGGCGGGACCGCATCCCGCCCGAGTCGGTGGGGCTCACGGCGGCGGGGCAGCGGCGCGCGGCCGGGCTGCGCCGCGAGGAGCTGGCCCTGCTGGCCGGCATCTCGGCCGACTACGTCACCCGCCTCGAACAGGGCCGGGCCACCCATCCGTCGGACCAGGTCGTGGAGGCGCTCGCGCGTGCGCTGCGGCTCTCCGCGGCCGAGCGGGCGCATCTGTTCCGGCTCGCCGGTCTGGCGCCGCCCGGCCCCGACCGGGTGCCCGCCACGCTCACGCCGAGCGTGCACCGGTTGCTGCGGCGGCTGTCCGGTACGCCCGTCGCGGTGTTCGACGCGGCGTGGACGCTGCTCCTGGCGAACCCGCTGTACACGGCCTTGCTGGGCGAGCGCCCCGAGTGGCGCGGCCACGGGCGCAACGGCGCCTGGTGGACGTTCCTCGGTCCGACGGGCCGGGTGCGGCAGAGCCCCGAGGCCCGGCGCGCGATGGAGGCGGCCCTCGTCCTCGACCTGCGCACGACCGCGGGCCGCTTTCCGGCCGACCCGCGGCTCGGCGAGCTGATCGCCGAACTGCGGGCGGACAGCCCCCGGTTCGCCGAGCTGTGGGAGTCCGGGGCTGTCGGGCGGCACGAGGCGGCGCGCAAGACGGTCAATCACCCCGAGGTCGGACCGCTGACGCTGGACTGCGACATTCTGACCGTCGCGGGCGACGAATTGCGCGTCATGGTCTACACGGCCGAGCCCGACTCCCTGGACGCGGACCGCCTGTCGCTGCTGGCGACGACGGTGCTGCCCGCTCTCACGACCGCACCCCCGGACGCCAACTCCCTTACGGACTTGATCACTTGACGCAGCCAAGTGCTCGCTCAGGGTTCCCTTCCGGTCGCCGTGCACGTAGCCTGGGCACATGCCGCCTGTTACGCCTGGTTCCGTGCGGTCTGCCGAAGAAGTGAACGAGCAGATCCGGGGCTTGTGGCTGCGCGCGGGCGGCCGGCTCTCCACCGAGCAGCGCGCGCAGTACGCGCTGCTCGTGACGGAGTGGGCCGACGCCGTGCGCGCCGAGGGCCTCCACGAAGCCGCCTGATCCGCCGCCCGGTCCGTCACGCCTTGCGGCGAGCCGGCTTCAGCGTCCGCCCGCGACCCTCACCACCGTGCCCGTCGTGTACGCGGCATCGTCCGACAGCAGCCAGGCGATCGCCGCGGCGACCTCCTCCGCGCTGCCGGGGCGGCGCAGCGGAATACCGGGGGCGGCCTGCGCGGCCCGGTCGGGTGCGCCGCTCGCCGCGTGGATCTCGGTGTCGATGATGCCCGGCGCCACCGCGTTGACCCGCACGCCCGCCGGGCCGAGTTCCTTGGCGAGGCCGAGGGTGAGCGTGTCGACCGCGCCCTTGGACGCGGCGTAGTGGACGTAGTCGCCGGGGCTGCCGAGGGTGGCGGCCGCGGAGGACAGGTTCACGATGGCGCCCGTTCCGGCGGCGCTCATGTCCCGGGCGGCGCGGCGGCAGCACAGCAGGACACCGAGGACGTTGACGTCGACGACGCGGCGCAGGTCCTCGGTGCTCGCCTCGGCGAGCGGGCCGAGCGCGGAGGTGACACCCGCGTTGTTCACCAGGCCGGTGAGCGGGCCGAGACGGTCCACCGCCTCGTCGAACATCCGCTCGACGTCAGCCTCTTGGGACGTGTCCGCGCGCAGGACGACGCAGCGGACGCCGGTGGCGACCACGGCTTCGGCGACCCGGTCCGCCGCGCCCTTGTCGTGGACGTAGGAGAGCGCGATGTCGTGCCCGTCGCGGGCCAGCCGCAGCGCGGTGGCGGCGCCGATGCCTCGGCTGCCACCGGTGACCAGGGTGGTTCGGCGGGGGATGTGAGGGCGGGTCAAAGGGTCCTCCCGGACGGTGATCATGTCGCGCGAGGGGCACCGTACCAGCGCCACTTCCCGACGCGCTCGCGCCCGGGGAGATCACCACGACCGGTCAGCCACAGCAGGGCCGGCCAGGGTTCGACGCCGTCGGGGGCGTCCGGGAAGAGGCGGTGCAGCGTACGGGCGCAGAGGCCGGCGGGCGCCGCGAAGTCCACGCCGAGCCCTCGCGCCAGGTCGTGGGCGTGCAGCAGCGTCTCGACGACACCCATCGCGGCGAAGCCCTCGGGGTCGCTGATCCCGAAGACGTGGTGGGCGCGCGCGGTCGCCGGCGTCACCCGCGTGACGGCGGCGAGCAGGCCGCCGCAGCCCTCGATCACCTGGAGCAGCCCGGCCGGTCCGACGGCCGGTTCGGCGGTGATGGTGTTCCGGGGCCCCTCGGGGCGGCGCCGTGACCCGCCGAAGGGTTCCCTCTCGTCCGTCGAGGGCCGCGGCGAACCGATCTTGGCCGCGTACCAGAACAGGTCGTCGGCGAGGTGCTCCCCCGTCTCCCAGCACGTCCACTCCAACGATCCCGCCGGGACGTCCCAGTCGGCGTCGAGCGCGGGGCGCAGCGCGGTCACGGCGAGTTCGACGGCCCGCGTCACGTCGTCGGCGGTGACCGGCCCCGGGTGCGGAGACGTCGAGGTGTTCGAATCTGTTGACATGGGGCGACCGTAACAGCGACGCGTACGGCCGCCCCGGGGATTTCCGCCCCTCGGGGTCAGGCCTTGCCCTGGCCCGCCTTCTTGGCGATGCGACGCCTCTGGCGCGGTGTCAGTTCCTTGCGGGCCGTCTGCTTCCCGTACGCGGCCCTGCGATCGTCGTTCTTCATCAACTACCCCCATACTGACGTGAGTTGACTGCGGTGCGATGACCGGTTCACCGATGGCCGGATGCTACCCGCGTGAATCCGCATGGCGCACGCCCCTTGGCTGGACGCACCGGGGGCTCGACACTTGGCCGATGACGCAGCGTGTGGAACTGGCGACGGTCCTGGACCGTCTCGCGGTCGACGAGTTGGTGACCGGGTACGCGGTGGCCGTGGACGACGGCGACTGGACGGCGTACCGCGCGCTGTTCGCACCGGACGGCCGCGCCGACTACCGGGACGCCGGCGGCGTGGAGGGCAGCGCGGAGGAGATCGCGCGCTGGCTGACGTCCACCATGGAGCTGTTCCCGATGCGGCAGCACCTGATCGTGAACCGGCTGGTGCGGTTCCACTCCGTCGACCGGGACATCGGCGACACGGCCCAGGTCCAGGCCGACTACATCAATCCCATGCGCTTCGCCGGCGACGGCACCGCACCGGACTTCGTGTGCGGCGGCCGGTACGCCTTCGGACTCGTGCGTACGGACAGCGGCTGGCGGCTGCACCGGGTGACCGTCCACGAGAAGTGGCGGCGCACCCCGGAGCGGGCCGCCGCCGGCGCGTGACCGCCTCCCCACCCCGCCCGGCACCCACTGTCGTTGATCGTTTCCGGGGCGCACACTGAGGGCACGCGACGGGGGACATCGAAGGTCGTACGCACAGGGAGGCGCGGGCCCATGGAGCGGTGGCGGCAGCGGCTCGGTTCGTCGTTCCGGTGGCGCGGTGGCGCGGCACTCCTCGCGGGCGCCCTGCCCGCGCTCGCGTTCCCCGCGCCGTCGTGGTGGTGGTTCGCGTACGTCGCGCTGGTGCCATGGATGCTGCTGGCGCGCTCGGCGGGCACGGCTCGCCGCGCGGCGCTCGACGGCTGGCTCGGCGGCCTCGGGTTCATGCTGGCGGCGCACCACTGGCTGCTGCCGAGCCTGCACGTCTTCACCGTCCTGATAGCGGCGCTGCTCGGTGCGCTGTGGGCGCCCTGGGGCGTGCTGCTGCGCAGGCTGCTGCACGGTGCGCCGACGCCGGGCCGGGCGACGGCCGCGCTCGTGGCCGTCCCGTCGGGCTGGCTGATGGTCGAACTGGTCCGTTCCTGGCAGGGGTTGGGCGGGCCGTGGGGGTTGCTCGGCTCCAGCCAGTGGCAGGTCACGCCGACGCTGCGGCTCGCCTCGGTGGGCGGCGTGTGGCTGGTGAGCCTGCTCGTGGTGACCGTGAACACCGGGATCACGGTCCTTGTCGTCGCGCGCGGGGCGCGGGCCCCCGCGGTGGCCGGGCTCGTCGCGACCGTCACCGTCACCGGTGCGGCCTGGGCGTGGGCCCCGCGCCCGCAGACCGACGGGCAGCTCCGCATCGCCGTGGTGCAGCCCGGCGTGATCGGCGGCGACGACAGCGGTGTGCGCCGGTTCGACCGCGAGGAGGCCCTGACCCGTCAACTGGCCGGGCGGGACGTCGACTTGGTGGTGTGGGGCGAGAGCAGCGTCGGCTTCGACCTGGCCGAGCGCCCCGACCTCGCCCGCCGGATCGCGGCGCTCTCCCGGACCGTCGGCGCGGACGTCCTGGTCAACGTGGACGCGCGCCGCCCGGCCTCCGGTACCGGCACACGGAGCCGGGGCATATACAAGAGCTCGGTGCTGGTCGGCCCCGACGGTCCGACCGGTGAGCGCTACGACAAGATGCGGCTCGTCCCCTTCGGCGAGTACGTGCCCGCACGCTCACTGCTCGGCTGGGCGACATCGGTCGGCAAGGCGGCGGGCGAGGACCGGATGCGGGGCACGCGCCAGGTCGTCATGGACGTACGGCACGGAAACCGGGAGCTGCGGATCGGGCCGCTGGTCTGCTTCGAGTCGGCGTTCCCCGACATGACGCGCAGCCTGACGCGGGACGGCGCGCGGTTGCTCCTCGCACAGTCCTCGACGTCGACCTTCCAGCACAGCTGGGCACCCGAACAGCACGCGTCGCTCGCCGCGCTGAGGGCCGCGGAGACCGGCCGTCCGATGGTGCACGCGACACTGACCGGGGTGTCCGCGGTGTACGGCCCGGACGGGGAGCGCGCGGGCGCCTGGCTGCCCACCTCGGCGAGTGCGGCCCGCGTGTACGAGGTGCCGACGGCCCACGGCAGCACGCTGTACGTCCGCTTCGGCGACTGGCCGGTGCACGCGGCCGTGACGGTGCTCGCGGTGCTGGCCGCGGCGGAGGCGGCACGTCTGCTCAGGCGCCGGGCTGCGGCGTCCGGGGCGCCGCCCGCCCGCGTCGGGCTGTGAGAGTCAGGCGGTGCCGCGCGCCACCTCGCGGACGACGCGCTCGCACAGCTCGTGCGTGGCGAGGGCGTCGCGGGCGCTGAGCGTCCTGCCCTCCCGTACGGCGTCGAGGAAGGCGAGCACGACCTGCTCGATACCGCGCTGGCGGGCGACCGGGACCCAGTCGCCGCGACGGCGGACGGTCGGCTGGCCCTTGTGGTCGACGACGTCGGCCAGGTTGATCACCTGCCGCTTGGTGTCCTGCCCCGACACTTCGAGGATCTCCTCGGAGGAGCCGCTGAGCCGGTTCATGACGCCGAGCGCGGTGAAGCCGTCGCCCGCGAGCTGCAGCACGACGTGGTGCAGCAGGCCGTCCTCGACGCGGGAGCGCACCGTGATGTCGTCGACCGTGCCGGGCACGAGGAAGCGCAGGGTGTCGACGACGTGGATGAAGTCGTCGAGGATCATCGGGCGCGGCTTCTCGGGCAGGCCGACCCGGTTCTTCTGCAGGAGGATCAGCTCGCGCGGGTGCTCGACGCACTGCGCGTAGCCGGGCGCGTAACGCCGGTTGAAGCCGACGGCCAGGCTGACGCCCCGCTCCTCGGCCAGGTTCACAAGCCGCTCGGAGTCGGCGAGTTCGTAGGCGAGGGGCTTGTCGACGTACGTGGGGACACCCGCTTCCAGGAGCCGCGTCACGATCTCGGGGTGCACGGCGGTCGGCGCGTGCACGAAGGCCGCGTCGAGACCCTGCGCGAGCAGCGTGTCCAGGTCGGCGTGGCGCTGCGCGTCGGGGAGGTGGAACTGGTCGGCGACGCGCGCGAGAGTCGCGGGCGTACGGGTCTGCAGATGCAGTTCCACCCCGGCCCGCGTGGTGAGCACGGGCAGGTACGCCTTCTGCGCGATGTCCCCGAGTCCGATGCAGCCGACCTTCACGTCCTGTACTCCTCCATAGCCCTGCCCCGTCCGTTCGGGCAGCATACGGGGCCGCAACTGGGGCTACACCCGCTCGCCTGTGTACATATACGGCCGTTCCTGCGGGGGCCGCCAGTCCGCGACGCCGTCCATGCCGCGCAGCATCAGCGCGGGCCCGACGAGGCCGACGGCGCGGACGGCCGCGTCGCGCAGGGCGGTGCCCGGCCGGTTGCCGAGCATGCTCACGCGGCTGACCGTCCTCGCCCGGCGCGCGACCATCGCCGTGCGCGGCTGTCGCTCGCGGGTGTAACCGGCCAGGTCCGGCGGGGCGTCCGGGGCCGCGTGGTGGGCGAGGACGACCGCGTCCTCGATGGCCTGGTTGCCGCCCTGTCCGAGCGTCGGGGCCATGGCGTGCGCGGCGTCGCCGAGGAGGGCGACGCGGCCCCGGTGGAAGGCGGGCAGCGGTTCGGCGATGTGGTGCACGTCGTTCCGCAGCACCTGGCCGGGCTCGACCGCGTCGAGGACGGCGGGGATCGGATCGTGCCAACTCCCGTACCGGCGCAGGAGTTCCGCCCTCTCGTCGCCGTCCGCGGCGGCTTCTCCGGCGGGGACCGTCGCGGCGGCGTACGCGTAGACCGTGCCGTCGGCGAAGGGGTGCGTGCCCCAGAGCTGACCGGGCCCCCAGGTCTCGTGCTCGACGAAGGCGTGGTCCAGCGGCGGTACGAGGACGCGCCAGGTGGTGAATCCGGCGTACGCGGCGCCGGGGTGTTCCGGGAACAGGGCACCGCGCACCGCCGACCGGATTCCGTCGGCGCCGACCACCAATTCCGCCTCCAGGTCTCCGTCCGGGGTGGCGACCCGGGCGGGGCGGCTCGGTTCGGCGGGGTCACCGGCGTCGGCGAGACGCGCTTCGGACGCGGTGCGCACGACGCCGGCGGGCAGCCGTCCCGCGAGCTTGTCGACGAGGGTCGCGCGGTGCAGCAGGACGAGGGATCCGCCGAACCGCTCGGCCGCGCGGGCCGGATCGGCCCGTGACAGCCAGCGGCCCTTCGGGGTGAGCAGGCCGCCGTCGCCCTCCCAGGCGGCGAGCGAGCGGATCTCGTCGCCGAGTCCGACGACGTCGAGGGCGCGCTGCGCGTTCGGCGCGAGGGAGATGCCCGCCCCGACGGGCTTCAGCTCGCGCGCCCGCTCCAGTACGGTCACCCGCCAGCCGCGCAGATGGAGCGCCAGGGCCGCGGTGAGCCCGCCGATGCCGCCCCCGACGACGACGGCCCTGGGCGCGGTCTGCGGCGTACGCCTCGCGGATACGGGTGCGGGTCCCGGAGCGTGTGCGGGTCGTGTGTCCTCGGCCGATGCCATGACGCCTGATGCCTCCCCATGGGCCAGCTTCGTTACACCTGTAGTGAAGCGATGCCATGACCGTACTACACCTGTAGTTGCCGCGATAGGTTGTTCCCCATGTCCACGTCCCGCGCCACCGCGCCCCGCCCCGCGAACGACCCGGCGGCCTCCCGCCCCGACCGGATCGCCGACGCCGCCCTGGTCCTGCTCGCCGAGCGCGGCATGCGCGGCCTGACCCACCGCGCGGTGGACGAAGTCGCCCACTTGCCGCAGGGCTCGACGTCCAACCACGCCCGCACCCGGCTCGCCCTGCTCGAAGCGGCCGTGCGACGGCTCGCGGTGCTGGAGGGAAAGGTGCTCGCGGTGGACGAACTGCCCGGACCCGCGAGCGGCCTGCCCGCCCTGATCGACGGCATGGCCCTCGCTCTGCACCGCTATCTGACGAGCAACCCGCAACTACTGGTCAGCCGTTACGAGTTGGCGTTGGAGGCGACGCGCCGGCCCCAACTGCGCGTGTTCTTCGACGAGACGGGCAGCCGGTTCCGCCGCCCTCTGACGGAGCTGCTGCGGGCCGCGGGGTCGCGGACCCCCGAACGGCACACCCTGTCGCTGGTGGCGTGGACCGAGGGGATGATGTTCTCGTGCGTGGCGGGCTCGTTCCACACGGCTGTGCCGAGCCTCGCGGAACTGCGCAAGGGATACGGGGAGTTGCTGCACGGCATGCTCGACACCCAGGGCATCGACCAGTCCTGAGAAACCGGGGCGCGAGGCATCAAGCCCGAGGCATCCGCCGTCACCCGTGCGGGGCAACCTCGCCCGCTGCGGTTCCCTCATCGCGGTCGCGTCCAGCAGAGTTGCCCGGGTGCCCAGAAAGCCCAGCTCAGTCGCGCTCCTGGTGACGGCGGCCGCCGCCGTCACCGCCGCCACCGCGTCCGGATGCATGAGCGTCCACACCCCGACCGCACCGGCCACGCCGCCGCCGTCCGTCGTCGCCCCGGCGCCCCGCCCCGACGGCCACGCCGACCGGCCACTGGTCCAGGCGCCCGTGCGGGAGGCCCTGAAGCGCACCGGCCCCTCGCCGCGCCACGCCCCCGCCGCCCCGCACACCGAGGCCCCGCCGCCGCCTCCCGAGCGTGCGGTGACGCCGCCCCGCCGCGCGGCACCGCCGAAGCCGGCACCCCGCCCTGCCGCGCCGAAACCGGCGCCGCGCTCCGTGCCCAAGCCTCCCGCCCAGACCGATGTCTGCGCCCTCGGGCGGCAGTACGGCGGCTGGGACCCGGACAGCCCGCAGTCCGTGATCTGCCGTAACGCGTACGGCAGTTGACCCCACCCCGCGCCCGTACGAAAACCCCGGTCAGGAGCTGCGGCGCGGCGGCCCCAGCGGCTCGCCGCCCGGGCGGCCGCCGTCCCCGCCCCCGTCGTCACCCTCGACCGGCAGTCCGGCCACCCGCTGTTCCAGCCGGGTGAGGGCGGCGCGCACCCCGTCCCCGTATCCGTCGTCACCCAGGGCGTCGACCACCGACCACGCCCGTGCCAGATGGCTGCGGGCCGCTCCGGGGCGGCCCAACTTCACGTAGTCCGCCGCCAGATTCAGGTGCAGCGACGGATACAGGGCCCGCAGCGCGAGGGACTCCTCGTGTGCCGCGAGCCGCTCCCCGGTGAGCCCGTCGGCTGCGGACAGGGCGCGCAGGTCCCAGGCCAGCTCGTCGGCCGGGTCGTCCTGGGTGTCGGCCATGTAGTGCGCGAGCGTGCAGCGGTGCAGCGGGTCGCCGTCCTCGCCGATCTCCGACCAGAGACCGAGGAAGCGGTCCCGCGCCTCTTCGCGGTCCCCGGCGTGCGCCAGCATGACCGCCTGCCCGATGCGGGTCATCATGGCGTCGTCCGCCGCCTGCGCGCGCTGCTGGGCCACTGGCTCCTCCAAGATTCCGACCGGCCGGGCGCCGGTCCCGGCTACCGACGCTAACGGCCGCCACCGACAATCCAGGTCAGGCGCGGCTCAGCCCAGATCCGGGATGCGCCAGTCGATCGGCTCGTGGCCCTGCGCCGCCACGGCCTCGTTGATCTGCGTGAACGGCTGCGAGCCGAAGAACTTCCGCGCCGACAGCGGCGAGGGGTGCGCCCCCTTCACGACGATGTGCCGCTCGGTGTCGATGAGCGGGAGCTTCTTCTGCGCGTAGTTGCCCCACAGGACGAAGACCGCCGGATCGGGACGGTCGGCGACGGACCGGATCACGGCGTCCGTGAACTTCTCCCAGCCCTTGCCCTTGTGCGAGTTGGCCTCGCCGGCCCGCACCGTCAGTACCGCGTTCAGCAGCAGGACGCCCTGCTCGGCCCACGGCATCAGATACCCGTTGTCCGGGATCGGGGTGCCCAGCTCGGACTGCATCTCCTTGTAGATGTTGCGCAACGACGGCGGCGTCCGCACGCCGGGCCGCACCGAGAAGCACAGCCCGTGCCCCTGCCCCTCCCCGTGGTACGGGTCCTGTCCGAGGACGAGCACCTTCACCTTGTCGTACGGCGTGGCGTCGAGCGCGGCGAAGACCTGCTCGCGCGGCGGGTAGACGGGGCCCTTCGCGCGCTCCTCCTCCACGAACTCGGTGAGCTCCTTGAAGTAGGGCTCCTGCAGCTCCTCGCCGAGGACGCCGCGCCATGACTCGGGCAGCATCGCGGTGTCGGTCACGTGAACAACCTCCGGGGTACGGGCACTTGCACGGCCACGCGCGCGTCGCCACCCGCACAGCCGCTTCTGACACCCACGAACCTACCGGCGCCCACTGACAATCACGGTCCGGCACCTCGAACCACCGCGCGGCCCGGGCCTCACCAGCTGGTCTTGCGCTGCAGCTCCCACATCATCATGATCGTCGACGGGTCGAGGGCGCGTTCGCCGCCGGAGAGCTCCTCGCTGGCCGCGATGTACTGCTTGCCCTGCCACAGGGGCAGCAGCCGGGAGTCGTCCGCCATGATCTGCTGGGCGCGCTCGAACTGCCGCACCACGGCGCCCCGGTCGCTCTCGCCGCGCGACTGCGGCAGCAACTGGTCGGTGATCACGGGCGAGACGTACGGCGTACTCACCGCGTTGTCCTGCCCCACGAAGGGCGCGATGAAGTTGTCGGCGTCCGGGAAGTCCGGGAACCAGCCGCGCCCGAACACCGGGTACTCGCCGTCGCGGTACCCCTTCTCGTACGTCTTCCACGGCCTGCTCTTCAAGGTCACCGTGAACAGTTTCGATGCCTCCAACTGGCGCTTGATCTCGGTGAACTCGGGTTCAGTCGCCGAGCCGTAGCGGTCGGTGGTGTACCAGAGGGTGAGCGGCACCGGCGCGGTGATGCCCGCCCCGGAGAGGAGTTCGGCCGCCTTGGCCCGGCTGGGATCGCCGAAGTCGTCGAAGAAGTCGGTGGTGTGGCCCGCGAGGCCTCTGGGAACCATGGAGTACAGCGGTTCGACGGTGTCCTTGTAGACCTTGTGCGCGATGGCCCCGCGGTCGACGACCTGGGCGACGGCCCGGCGCACGGCGCGCTTGCCCGCCCAGGGGTCCTTCGGGTTGAACACGAGGTAGCTGATCTCGGTGCCCGCACCTTCGACGAGCTGCAGACCCGTGGCGTCGTGCTTGCCCTGCAGATCCACGACGTCCTCGGCGGCGAGACCACGGAAGGTCGCGTCGATCTCCTTGGACTTCAGGGCGGCGACCATCTCGGACGACGTCGTGAAGTAGCGGATCGTCACGGCGTCGTTCTTGCGGTCCGCGAACCCCTTGTAGTGGGGGTTCTCGACCAGTTCCGCTTTCGTGTCGTCCGTGTAGGACCGCAGCGCGTACGGGCCGGAGCCGGTGACCTTGCCGTCCGCGCGCAGTTCCTTGGCCGGGTACTCCCCCGGGTCGACGATGGACATCGCGGGGGTGGCGAGGACGAACGGGAACGTGGCGTCCGGCTTGGTCAGATGGAACGTCACGTCGCGGTCGCCCCGGGTCTCGACCCGGTCGAGGCTGCCGAGCAGGCCGTTCGGGCCGCCCTTGACGCCGATCGCGCGGATCCGGTCGATCGAGTACTTCACGGCCGCGGCGTCGACCGGGTCCCCGTCGGAGAACTTCATGTCCTCGCGCAGCTCGCAGTGGTAGACGCGGTTGGTGGTGTCCTTGAAGGAGCAGCGGGCCGCGTCGGCCTCCGGTGCCGCGGCGCCCGAGGGGAAGGCGACCAGGGTCTGGTACACGTTGCGGAACAGCTCCCACGAGCCGTCCCAGGAGGCCGCCGGGTCGAGGGTGCTCGGCGCGCTGGTGGTCCCCACCACGATCGGCTTCTCGTCGTCGGAGTCGCCGGATTCCATTAGTCCGCACCCGGCGAGCAGGGTGACGGATGCGGCGACTGCCAGTGTGCGTGGGGCAAGCAACCGTAGGGACACGCGCACGCTCCTCGATCGGCCAGGCCAAGAGTCGGCAGACCATATCGCAGTACCCCGCCGGTTCAACTACGTGTTCCGACGGGGTACTTGAGACGCGAGGGCGTTTGTCAGGCGTTGTCACGCGACGCCCGCAATTTCGCCCCGCGGGACGTCAGGCGACGCCCGCGTTGAGGAAGATGCCGCCGTCCACGACGAGCGTCTGCCCGGTGATCCAGTCGGCCTGGTGCGAGGTGAGGAACGCGGCGGCGCCGCCGATGTCCTCGGGCACGCCGAGCCGGCCCAGCGGGTAGGCGGCCGCGGCCTCGGCCTCCCGGCCCTCGTACAGGGCCTGCGCGAACTTGGTCTTCACGACCGCCGGGGCGATCGAGTTGACCCGCACCTTCGGCGCGAACTCGTGCGCCAGCTGGAGCGTGAGGTTGACCATGGCCGCCTTGCTCATGCCGTACGCGCCGATGAAGGGCGAGGCCGACACACCGGCCACGGAGGCGATGTTGACGATCGCGCCGCCGTTCTCGCTCTGCCACGCCTTCCATGTCCGCTGCGCGAAGCCGAGCGCGGAGACGACGTTCGTCTCGAAGACCTTTCGGGCCACGTTCAGGTCGAGCTCGGCCATCGGGCCGAACACCGGGTTCGTACCGGCGTTGTTGACGAGGAAGTCGACGCGGCCGAACGCCTCCATGGTGCGGTCGACGGCGGCGGCCTGGTGCGCCTCGTCGTGGGCCTTCCCGGCTACGTGGATGACGCGGTCGGAGCCGAGAGCCTCCACGGCCTCCTTGAGCGCGTCCTCGCCGCGTCCCGTGATGCAGACGCGGTCGCCGCGGGCGACGAAGGCCTCGGCGATGCCGTAGCCGATGCCCCGGCTGGCGCCGCTGACGAGGGCGACCCTGCCGGACAGGGGCGGGAGTTCAGAAGTGGTCATGTCCGTTGCCTCCGGGCTTAGTTGAGCGGTCCGCCGGCGACGTACATGACCTGACCGGAGACGAAGCCGGCCGCGTCGCCCGTGAAGAAGGCGATGGCGTTGGCGATGTCCTCGGGGCGGCCCACGCGGGCCACCGGGATCTGCGTGGCGGCGGCCGCCTGGAACTCCTCGAAGCCCATGCCGACACGGTCGGCGGTGGCCTTGGTCATCTCGGTGACGATGAAGCCGGGGGCCACGGAGTTGGCGGTGACGCCGAACTTGCCGAGCTCCTTTGCGAGCGTCTTGGTGAAGCCCTGGAGACCGGCCTTGGCGGCGGCGTAGTTGACCTGGCCGCGGTTGCCGAGCGCCGACGACGAGGAGAGGTTCACGACGCGGCCGAACTTGGCGTCCACCATGTGCTTCTGGACGGCCTTGGACATCAGGAACGCACCGCGCAGGTGCACGTTCATGACGGTGTCCCAGTCCAGGGCGCTCATCTTGAACAGCAGGTTGTCGCGGAGCACGCCCGCGTTGTTGACGAGGATGGTCGGCGCGCCGAGCTCCTCGGCGATGCGCGCGACGGCGGCGTCGACCTGCGCCTCGTCGGAGACGTCGCAGCCGACGGCGAGCGCCTTGCCACCGGCGGCGGTGATCTTCTCGACGGTGTCCTTGCAGGCGGCCTCGTCGAGGTCGATCACGGCGACGGCGCGGCCCTCTTCGGCCAGACGGATCGCGGTGGCGGCGCCGATGCCGCGCGCCGCTCCCGTGACGATCGCTACGCGCTGCTCAGTGGTGGACATGCTCTCGGTCTCCTCGCCCTAGAGGGCGGTCGCGCCGCCCGGAACGGGTGAGCGACCGCTTAGTACCCTGTGCGGGTGACGCTAGAAGCCCTGGCACCCGGTGTCAACGTACCCACCCCGTGCCCCTGATCACTCAGCGCACCAG
Organism: Streptomyces sp. NPDC050264; assembly: GCF_040655895.1. NCBI lineage: Bacteria > Bacillati > Actinomycetota > Actinomycetes > Kitasatosporales > Streptomycetaceae > Streptomyces > Streptomyces sp. NPDC050264. The sequence continues at coordinate 33,944 of NZ_JBFAKV010000008.1, read as the reverse complement.
AAGGGTGAGAAGCCGCTCCGCCTCGGCCGCCGGATCCGCTGTCAGGCCGGTGTGCACGGGCCCCGGCTGCACCACCGTCGAGCGGGGCGCGATCAGCCACCGGTAGCGCCGGCCCGCGTCGTCGGCCGCGGCCTGCCCCGCGCTCTCGCCGCCCCGGCAGTGCCGCTCGACGGCGCCCAGCAGCGCGCGTACGCCCACCACGTCGGCCTCGGGGTCGAGGGCCAGGAGCCGGGCCTCGTCCAGGTGAGTGAGCGCGGTGACGAAGGACTTGGCGCGGCAGTAGACGACCACGCCCGCGTTGATCTGCTCGCCGCGCTCGACGCGCGGCACGACCCGCAGCAGCGCGTACTCGAAGACGTCACGCTCGTTCATCCGGCTGCTCCTTGTGTCACCCAGCCGGTCGTTCGCGCGACCGAGGTCGCGCCGGTCGCCGGCAGTTCGATGCGCTCGTGGACGGTCGCGGCGCGCTCCGCCAGCGTCTCGACGTACGCGCGCCGCACCGCGTCGGGGCTGTCGAACCCCGGCTCGTCCGCGAGCCACACGTCGGGCACGTCGGCGGCCGCCCCCGCGAGGAGTTCCTCGGTGACGCGCGGCGCGAGTGCGGCGGCGGCCGCGGCGATGTCGGGCCCGAACGGGGCGAGGGCGTGGTCGGTGGCGTCGTACGGCCTGGCCGCCCAGGCGGGTGCGCCGCGCCAGTTGTGGTGCCAGATCATGCTGGCGCCGTGGTCGATGAGCCACAGATCGCCGCCGTGGACCAGCATGTTGGGGTTGCGCCAGGAACGGTCGACGTTGTTGATCAGCGCGTCGAACCAGACGACCCGGCCCGCTTCCCGCGGGTCGACGGTGTACGCGAGCGGGTCGAAGCCGAGTGCGCGCGGCAGGAACCGCATCCCGAGGTTGGTGCCGCCGCTCGCCTTGAGCAGCTCCTGCACCTCCGGGTCGGGTTCGCCGAGCCCGATGACCGGGTCGAGGCCGAGAGCGACGAGCTCCGGCACCCGGAAGCCGAGCCGCCGCGCCAGCTGCCCGCAGATCACCTCGGCGACAAGCGTCTTGCGGCCCTGGCCCGCGCCGCTGAACTTCATGACGTACGAGATCAGATCATCGGCCTCGACCAGGCCGGGGAGCGATCCGCCCTCCCTCAATGGGGTGACATAGCGGGTCGCCGTGACTTCGGTGAGCATGCGCCCAGGTTATGAGATCGGCGAGACGTTGAACGCTCCGGGATCACGGCACGTACGGGAAAGTACCCCCACGGGATCCAGGTCCGCCCATCGAAAGGAACCGAGAACATGACCGCTTCGCAGGAGACCGCAGCCCTGGGCCCGGCGCCCGCCCGCCGCACCGTCGTCGCGGCGGTCGGCGCCGCGGGGATCGCCGCCGTGCTGACCGCGTGCGGCGACTCGAAGGACGGCGCGTCCGAACCGGCGGGCAACGCCGCGTCGGCGGGCGGCGGCGGGAGCGAGGAGCTCGCCAGGACCTCGGACATCCCGGAGGGCGGCGGCAAGATCTTCGCGGACGCGGGTGTCGTGGTGACACAGCCGAAGAAGGGGGAGTTCAAGGGGTTCACGAGCACCTGCACGCACCAGGGCTGCGCGGTGACCAAGGTCGAGGGCGGCACCATCGACTGCCCGTGCCACGGCAGCAAGTTCTCCATCGAGGACGGCAGCGTCACGAATCCGCCGGCCACGCGGCCGCTGGCCGAGAAGAAGATCACGGTCAGCGGCGATTCGATCAGCCTCGCCTAGGCCGCTTCCACGCGGCCAGCACGTCCGGTGTCGCCGTGACGGTGGCGACGAGGGCGAGGGTGTTGCAGATCATCGCGGGGGTGTAGTCGGAGGGCACCCCCGCGATCGCGTCCTTGGGGACGACGACGGTGTAGCCGAGGTTCACCGCGTCGAACACCGCGTTCGGGATCGCCACGTTGGCGGAGACGCCGGTGACGATGAGCGTGCGGCAGCCGAGGTTGCGCAGGAGCGGGTCGACGTCGGTCCCCGCGAGGGGCGACAGCCCGTGCAGGCGCCGGACGACGAGGTCCTCGTCGGCGACCTCGATCGGCGGCGCGATCCGGACGGCCGTGGAGCCCGACAGCTGCTGTACGGGGAGACGTTCGGCGGCGCGGAAGAGGCGGCCGTTGCGGTTGGCGCCGCGACCGTCGGGGCGTCGCTCGGCGACGGCGTGCACCACCTGGACGCCGCTCTCATGGGCGGCGGCGACGAGCCGCGCCACGTTGACCAGCGCGCCCGACGACCGTGCCTCCTGGGCGAGTTCCGGCAGGGCGCTCTCGGTGCCGACGACACCCTGTTGGCACTCGACGGTCAGCAGCACGGTGCTCGCCGGGTCGAGCAGCTCGGCCAGGTTCTCTCGCGTCGCCATGGTTCCCCCTGTACCTGTACGTCCGGCCCCTCCGGGGTGCTGGAGACTAGCCACCATTGCGCGTGGACGGAAGAGGCCGCATGCTGCATTCCTGACACACCGTCAGTCGATGGAGGGGGAGCGCCCATGACCGGCACCCAGCGCCGGGGTCGGAAGATCATGATGACCTCGCAGGAGCTGGACACGTTCCTCACCGAGCAGCGCACCTGCCGGGTGGCCACGGTGTCGGCGGACGGCACCCCGCACGTCAGCCCGCTGTGGTTCGTGTGGGACGGGACGTCGATGTGGTTCTACTCCCTTGCCCGCAGCCGCCGCTGGGCCGACCTGCGGGCCGACGGACGGGTGGCCGTGGCGGTCGACGCGGGCGAGGGGTACGGCGAACTGCGCGGCGTCGAGTTGTCCGGGCGCATCGAATTCGTCGGCGAATCCCCGCGCACGGGTGAGCCGTGCCCCGAACTCGGCGCGCCGGAGCGGCTGTTCGCGCGGAAAAACTTCGAGATGGACGAGATGTTCCACGACGGTCGGCACGCCTGGGCCCGGCTGACCCCGGACAAGATCGCCTCATGGGACTTCCGCAAGCTGGCGGATCTTTAGGAGTGCGGGGTTGCTTCAGCCCCTTCCACGGTCGGCCGATCGCCCCAGGTCGGCCCCCACCTTCCGCAGTGCCTCCACCGCCGCCCGGATAGAGGGCCGGCGGTCGGCGTCCGCCCGCCACACCACGTACACATGGCGCCGCACCTGCTGCCGCACGGGCACGGTCACCACACCCCGAGGCATCGGGTCGCGGCCGAGCAGCGGCGCCACGCACACGCCCAACCCGGCGGAGACGAGACCGAGTTGGGTGTGCGTCTCGGCCGCGCGGTGACCGACCTGGGGCTCGACCCCCTTGGCGCGCAGCGTGAACAGCAGCCACTCGTGGCAGAACTCACCCTCGCCCCAGGTGATCCATTCGTCGTCGGCGAAGTCCTCCAGACCGACCTCGGCGCGGCCCGCGAGCGGGTGTCCTTCGGGCATCGCGATGTCCGCCGGGTCGTCGAGGATGCTCGCCTTGGCCAGACCGTCGGGCAGCGCCATCGGCTTGTTGTGCCAGTCGAGCACGATCGCCATGTCGAGGTCGCCACGGAGCACTCCGGCGACACCGGCCTCGGGCTCCAGCTCCTGGGAGCGAACGCGCAGTTGCGGATGCGCCGCGCGCAGTGCGGCGAACGCCGCGGGGAACAGCCCCCGGGCGGCGGTGGGGAACGCGGACAGGCGCAGCTCGCCCACCACCTGCCCGCGCTGCGCCTCAAGGTCGGACTGGGCCAGCTCGACCTGGGACAGGATGCGTGCGGAGTGGTCGGCGAGCAGCCGCCCCGCATCGGTCAGGCGCACCCCGCGCCCGTGCTTGGCGAGCAGCTGCTGGCCGACCTCGCGCTCCAGCTTCGTCATCTGCTGCGAGACGGCCGAGGTCGTGACGTGCAGCGCGTCGGCGGCGCCGCTCACCGATCCGTGCCGGGCGAGCGCGTCGAGCACCCGCAGCCGCTCCAAGTTCAACATGTAAGCGATGCTAAGCGATACCGCGCATAAAGTCTCGCTTGTGCTAAGGAGACGGCGGGCGCGATCCTTACGTCCATGAGCACCGTCACCGCCGCCCGCACCGCGGCGACCCCCGCGAACCCCGCCCCCACTCGCCGCGCTCTCGACTGGCGCATCCGCTTCGGCGCGCTCTCCCTCATCTGGGGCTTCAGCTTCCTGCTCATCAAAGTGGGCACGGACGGATACGCCCCGTTCCAGGTGACGCTCGGGCGGCTGTTCTTCGGCACGCTGGTGCTCGTCGCGGCGATGGCCGTGAAGCGGGAGCGGCTGCCGCGCGGCGCCCGCACCTGGGGGCATCTGGCGGTCGCCGCGTTTCTGCTGAACGCGCTGCCGTTCTCCCTGTTCGCCTTCGCCGAGGAGACGATCCCCTCGACGCTGGCCGGCATCTGCAACGCGACGTCGCCGCTGTGGGGCATGGCGCTGTCCCTGGTCGCGCTGTCGGAGGACCGTCCGACCCGGCGCCGGGTCGCGGGCCTGGGCATCGGCTTCCTGGGTGTCCTGACGGTCCTCGGTGTCTGGCAGGGCTTCCACGGCCTGGACGTGACGGGCACGGTGATGGCGCTGCTCGCCTCGCTCAGCTACCCGGTCGGCTGGATCCACCTCCGCCGCACGCTCGCGCACACCGGCAACTCCCACCTGTCGATGACCGGCGCCCAGCTGCTCATCGCCACAGTCCAACTGGCCGTCGTCACACCGCTGTTCACGTCCTGGCCGAGCCACTTCGCGGTCGTCCCGCTCCTGTCGATCGTCACCCTCGGAGCGCTCGGCACCGGCCTCGCGGTCCTCATCCAGTACGGGCTGGTCGCCGAGGTCGGCCCGACGACCGCGCAGATGGTCACGTACTTCATCCCGGTCATCGCGACCGCCGCGGGCGTCGCCGTACTCGGCGAGTCGCTGAGCTGGTCGACCCCGGTCGGCGCGGTGATCGTCCTGGCGGGTGCCGCGCTCACCCGGTCCCGGGCCCGCGCCAAGGCCTGAACGGCCCGGCCCGCGTCAGGCGTAGGACCGCGTCGGCGCGGGCCCGACCGCCGCCGCCACCGTGTCCGCCACGGCCTCGATCTCCTCGACGGTCAGCCGGGACACGGTGATCCGCACGCCCGGCCCCGCGTGCATCCGGAACCGGGCGCCCGGCGCGACCGCCCATCCCGCGTGCAGCAGCCGCGCCACCGCGCCGGTCTCGTCGGGCACCGGGATCCACACGTTCATGCCGCTGCGCCCGTGGGCCTCGATCCCCCGCTCGGCGAGCGCCGCGATCAGCGCGTCGCGCCGCTTCCCGTACGAGGCCGCGACCGCCCGCGCGTCCACGGCGCCGGCCGCCCACAGCCCGGCGACCGCCCGCTGCACGATGCGGCTGATCCAGCCGGGCCCCAGGCGCTGGCGGCCGCGCACCCGGTCCACGGTGACGGCGTCGCCGGTGAGCACCGCGAGCCGCAGATCGGGCCCGTAGGCCTTGGCGACGGAGCGGACGAACGCCCAGTGCTGGGTGGTTCCGGCCAGCGGGTGCAGCGGCAGGTCGACGATGCCGTGCCCGTGGTCGTCCTCGATGAGCAGCACGTCGCGGTGGGCCGCGAGCACCGTGCGCAGGGCCTTCGCGCGCGCCGCGCCCACCGCGGCGCCGGTCGGATTCTGGGCGCGATCGGTCACCACGAGGGCCCGCGCCCCTTCCCGCAGCGCCCGCTCGACGTCGGCGGGCAGCGGCCCGTCGTCGTCCACGCCGACCGGCACGAGGCGCAGCCCGAGAGCGGGCACCAGGTCGAGCATGCTGCCCCATCCGGGGTCCTCGACGGCGACCGCGTCCCCCGCCTTGAGGTGCGCGGCGAGCACGCGCTCGATCGCGTCCAGCGACCCGGACGCGACGGCCACCGGCCCATCGGGGACCCCGTCGGCGTCGAGATCGGCCCGCGCCCGGCGCACCAGCTCCGGCTCCAGGGGGTCGTCCCCGTAGAGCACCGGCTCGCGGTCCCCGGCGGCGGCCGCGGCGCCGAAGGCCGCGGCGAGCGAGGGCAGCAGCGCGGTGTCCGGGTTCCCGTCGGACACGTCCCGCACGCCCTGCGGCACGTCCACCCGGATGTGCTCGCGCGCGGTCGTGGCCGGCTTCGGGCGCACCCGGCTGCCCCGGCGCCCCGCGGTCTCGATGACCCCGCGCTCACGCAGAGTGCGGTACGCGGCCGCGACCGTATTGGGGTTCACGCCCAGGTGCTGGGCCAACTCCCGCATCGGCGGCAGGAGTTGACCCGGTTCCAGGTCGCCGTCGGCCACCGCACGCTCGACGCTCGCGGAAATCTCGACCGCGCGCCGCCCACTGATCCGATACTCTTCTAGCACAAACAGCAGTTTGCACTAGTGCAATGGAGTTCGCAACATGAGTGTGGCCCCCGAGCCGACAGCCGCCGCCTACGCCCCCACGGAGCGCACGGTGCCGACCCGCTCCAAGGAGCGTGCCGCCTACGACCGCGCCCAGGTCCACTCGATACTCGACGAGGCGTACGTCTGCCATCTCGGCTTCGTGCGCGACGGCGCCCCGGTCGTGCTGCCCACGCTGTACGGCCGCGTCGGCGAGCGCCTCTACGTGCACGGGTCCACGGGATCGCGGCCGTTGCGCATGGCGGGACAGCGGGACCCCGGCCTGCCGGTGTGCCTGACCGTGACGCATGTCGACGGACTGGTACTGGCCCGCTCCGCCTTCCACCACTCCATCAACTACCGCTCCGTGGTGATCCACGGCACCGCGCACCCGGTCACGGACCCGGAGGAGAAGCGGCTCGCCCTGGACGCGCTCGTCGACCACGTGGTGCCGGGCCGGGCAGCCGACTCGCGCCCGGCCAACGCCAAGGAGCTCGCCGCGACCGCCGTGCTCAGCCTCGACCTCGCCGAGGTGTCGGCGAAGCTGCGCACCGGCGGCCCGAACGACGAGCCGGAGGACCTGGACCTGCCGCACTGGACGGGCGTCGTCCCCCTCCGGCAGGGCTACGGCCCGCTCGTCCCGGCCGACGACCTCGCCGCCGGCATCGAGGTGCCCGCGTACCTGCGGGACCTGTGATGCTGATCCACCCCTGGGACGCGGCCCGGGATGCCGCCGAGTGGCAACAGTGGCTCGCCGCCCACGACTTCGGGCAGCTCGCGGTCAACGGACTGCCCGGTGAGCCGCCCTTCGTCCAGCCGATGCACTTCGCGTACGACCCGTCGGCGGGCGGCGAGTTCGGCGAGGCCGTCGCCCACCTCGCCCGCCCCAACCCGGTCTGGCCCGCCCTCGACGCCTGCCCCGAGGTGCTGCTCAGCGTCGTCGACGACTACGCGTTCGTACCCGGCCCGTGGCAGGCGCTGCCCGGCGCCCCCGCCGAGCACGGGACGCCGACCAGCGTGTACACCGCCGTCCAGCTCCGCTGCACCGCCCATGTCGTGGACGACCCCGAGGAGAAGTCCGCGCTGCTCAACCGGCAGGTGGGCCACTTCCAGCCGCCCGGCCTCTCGGCGACGGTGGCGGTGGGCGAGGCGCCGTACGGGCGGATGCTGTCCGGCATCCGCGGCCTGCGGCTCGAAGTGACCGGCGTGCGGGCCAAGTTCAAGTACGCCGGGCACAAACCGGAGGAGGTCCAGGACCGGATCGCCGCGGGGCTCGGCGAGCGGGGCACTCCCGGCGACGCCGCCGCGCTCGCGGGACAGCGGCGGCGACGCCAGGAGGCGTGACGGCTCAGCTCATCCGGAGGCGGAGCGGGTCTCCGACACGGCGAGACCGAGGACCGCGGCCAGCATCAGGGCCGTACCCGCGACGGTGGCCGCGGTCAGCCGCTCCCCCAGCAGGGTCACGGCGATGACGGCCGCGCCCACCGGTTCGAGCAGCATGATCACGGACACCGTGGCGGAGCGCACGACGGCCGCGCCCGCGAAGTACAGCGCGTAGGCGAGCGCCGTGGGCACGGACGCCGTGTACGCCAGCAGGCCCAGGACCTCCAGGTGCTGAACCGTGTGCGGGACCAGGCCCTCGGCCGCGCCGAAAGGAAGCAGCACGAGCGAGGCGACCGCGAACGTGCCCACGGTCGTGCCCAGTTGGCCGCCGGACCGGCCCGCGCGCCCGAACCACCGGGTGAGCAGCGTCATCACGGCGTACCCGGCCGCGGAAGCGAGGGCCCACAGCACGCCCTGCGGCCGCACCGTCGCCCCTCCGCCGCCCAGGATCAGCACCGCGAGCCCGCCGAGCGCGCCCGCGACGGCGATCGCACCGCCGCGGCCGATCCGCTCCCCCAGGGCCAGCCGGGCGCCGAGCGCGATGAGCACCGGGCCCGCGCCGAGCGTGACGACGGTGGCGACGGCAAGGCCGGTCATCCCCACGGCGGCGAAGTAGGCGGTCTGGAACAAGGCCAGGCACAGGCCGAGCACGACGAGCCGGACGGCCTTGCGGCCCAGCGGTTCGGCCGGTGCGACAGCGGGCCTGCGCCGCAGCACCCGGGCTGCCGCGAGCAGGACGAGGCCGCCGGCGCACCGCCAGAACGACAGGGCGGCGGGGCCCAGGTCGCTCTGCCGGAACACGACGGAGGCGGCGGCGCCCGCCGTGCCCCAGGCGACACCGGCGACGACGAGATACAACAAGCCGCGCGCGACGGGCAGTTGAGGCGCGGAACGGACAGCGGAACACGGCACGGCTGAGCCGGCCGAAACGGCATTCGACACGTGGATCTCCACGGAAAGGGTCCCGCCGCAGCGAGGACCGGGGACACGGACCGTCCTGCGCGGGCGGCCGCGCCCCGGGTCGAGAGCTGCGTTCGAGAGGGCGGCCGCCGGCGCCAGGGCCCGACAGACGGATCCGTCCGGTCCGGAGGGATCGACGCCCGCCCACGGGCGGTCCGGTGGATCAGGCAGCACCCTGCGGACCTGCACCTATAGGTGCAGGTCTCGTGGGCGGCGGATCACCGAACGTGCCCGGGTCCGGCCGAGCGGCCGGACAGGCCCTAGCCGACCGGTGGCGGCAGAACGAGCGCGTGTGCATGCATGATCGGCACCCTAGACCGCGCCGCCCGACCGGGACAACGCGGTTTCCGCCGGTTCGGCTGGGGGCTCCGGCGGCCGCGTCGGCGCCTTCGACGACTGCGCGATGAACGCGCCGACCAGCACCACCGCGCCACCGAACAGCTGCGGCGCCGACAGGTGCTCGCCGAGCAGGACCCAGGCGAGGACGGTCGCGATGACCGCCTCCAGACAGGCCACGACGCCGGCCACCTGCGGCGAGAGCCGCCGTACGGACACCACGCCGGTGAGGTACGCGACGACGGTGGCGAGCAGCACGATCCAGCACAGCAGCAGCCAGGCGGGGACGGCGGTGCCGTTCATGGTGGCGTCGCCCGCGAGCACCGACCAGTCCATGCCCCATGGGCGGGCGATGACGGTGAGCACGACGGCGCCGATCAGCAGCCCGTACGCGATGACGCCGAACGGATCGGGCACCTCGCCGCCGGAGGCGCCCGCGTCGCTGCCCTGGTCGGACAGGACGAAGTACCCGACCTGACAACAGGCGGCGCCGAGCGCGAGGAGCAGTCCGAGCGCGTCGAAGCTGAGCCCCGACCACACCTCGACGACGCACGCGAGCCCGCCGACGGCCAGCACGACGCCGAGCGCGGCGGCCCTGGTCACGGGCTTGTGCTGGATGAAGCGGACCCAGCCGAGGACCAGGGCGGGTGCCAGGTACTCGACGAGCAGGGCCACGCCGACGGGGATGCGGGAGATCGCCGCGAAGTAGCAGGCCTGCACGCCGGCGACGGCGAGCAGCCCGAACCCGAGGAGCAGCAGGGGCCTGCGGCGCACCAGCGCGCGGTGCCGCCAGGCGAGGGGCAGCATGACGAGGGCGGCGCCCGCGACGCGCAGCCACACCACAGAGAGGGAGTCGAGTCCCGCTTCGATCAGCGGTTTGGCCGCGACGCCCGACCCGCCGAACGCGAGCGCGGAGACCAGGGCGAGTCCCAGCCCGAAGCCGCGCCCACTGGTTCCCCGACTCCCCTGACTCCCTTGAGACCCCTCTGACCCGTGCACCGGCACATCATGACAGGGCAGGTCAGGACCTTCATCCCCGATGACCCCTGTCTCACAGGACGGACCGCGGCCCCTTCGTCCTGCGGCGGTCAGTTCAGGCGCTGCCGCAGCCGCGCCACGTCCACGCCGGCCCGGCCGAGCACCTCGACCGCGCGGCACTCCCCGTCCGCCGCGAGCGCCGCCAGGACGTCCACACCGCGGGCTCGCGCATCCCCGCGGACCGCGGCCCGCTCGGCACCGGCCTCCATCGCGGCGGCGGCGGCGGGCGACCAGCCGGGGGCGCCCCGGACGAGGGGGACGGCGCCGGAGTCCTCCACAGCGCCCTGCCACTGCAGCCCGTAACCGATGCTGCGCTGCACGAGATAGCCGAGCAGCCGTGCGACCTGCCCCTTGTCGGCGAAGGCTGCGCGCACCTCGGGATCGGCTTCGAGGAGCGAGTGCAGCAGATGCGCGGTGTCGATCCGGCCGTCCCCGTCCCGCACCGCTCGTCTTCGGGCTCCGGCGACGACCAGGGCCAGCTCATCACTGAGCGGCGCGTCACCTTCTTCTTCCTTTGTGTGGCCGTGCGCGGTGGCGTCCGACGGGGTAGGGCTATGCACGTACCCCACCTCATCAGCCACGATGCACGGGGGCATCCCCGGTGGGGAGCATTCCCGGGTCCGACACAAGTTGGGCACGGATGAGCGACTCCTCCTCCTCAAGGATGAGATCGCACCTTTGCCCCCCGAAGCACGCACGCCGCCTTGTCCCGCACCCGCGCGCAACCACGACCCCCTCGGCTCTCGTCCGTCACAGACATGGACCGCAGGTGCTGGCTCGTGGCCCTGCCCGCGATCGACGGCAGGCAGTACGTGTATCGCGTGTACGCCCCGGACGACGCGCTGCGCGCCGACCTGTTCTGGGACGCCTGGCACTGCCACGACGAGGGTCCGCACCCGCGCGCGTACGACCTGTTCGACGCGGCGGAGATCGAGCGGGCGGGCTGAGCGGTCACCGGCCGACCATTTCTGACGGTTCATCAGTATTGAATGTTCGAGGCCATGCCGCTACTTTCCGCGACACCACAGCCCACACAGCTCTTGCCGCAGCTCTCGACACAGCTCTCGACATAAAAGGGGTGGCCGCATGGCCGAAGTCAGCGCGGAAGCACGCATCGAGGCGCCCGCCGAGAAGGTCTGGGCGCAGCTCACGGACTTCTCCTCGTACGGGGAGTGGAACGCCACCCACACCAGCTTCCCCAAGGGCGCCCCCGCCTCGCTCGAAGTCGGCGGCCGGTTCGAGGAGAACATGAAGCTGATGGGCTTCCCGGCCGAGGTCACCTGGACCGTCGAGGATCTGGAGACGCCCCGCACCCTCGCGATCAGAGGCAAGGGCCCGATGGGCGTGACCGTCGGCACGCGCTACACCCTCGTCCCGGACGGGGACGCCACGACGGTCCGCGTCGACGGCGAGTTCACGGGCGCCGCGGTCTCCCTCATGGCGGGCAAGCTCAAGGACTCGGCGACGGCGGCCCTCCTGGAGTCCCTGCGCAAACTGGCCGGCCTGGTGGCCTGACGGAACGGACGACGGTACGTACGCGAAGAGGCGCCCCGTACCTGTCGTACGGGACGCCTCTTCGGTGTTCTGAACCCTGGCTGGGCCCGCACGGGGCTCAGTCCTCGTCGGCGAGGATCAGGTACAGCTTCTTGCGCGCGTCGTTGATGACCGTGAGCGCCTTCTCGCGCTGCTCCTTGCTGCCGGTCTTCCAGACCTGGCCGAACGCCTCCATCAGACCGAAGCCGGCCTGCCGGATCTCGTTCATGGCCTCCCAGTCGACACCGCGACCGGGCTCCTCCCAAGGGGCGTCGGGACCCTCTTCGGCGGCGGTGGTGCCGGCGTCGGTGAGCGAGAAGAGCTTCTTGCCGCCCTCGCTCGCACTGGTGATCAGGCCCTCGTCCTCGAGCAGCTGAAGCGTCGGGTAGACGGAGCCCGGGCTGGGCTTCCACGCGCCTCCGCTGCGCTCGGCGATCTCCTGGATCATCTCGTAGCCGTGCATCGGGCGGTCCTTGAGGAGGGCCAGGATCGAGGCGCGCACGTCACCGCGCCGCGCTCGGCCCCGGGGCCCGCCACCGCGGCCGCCGCGCCCGCCCCAGGGGCCGGGGCCGAAGCCCGGACCGAAGGGTCCGAACGCCGCACGCCGGCCTTCGAAGCCGCCGCGCTCGAAACCGCCCCGGCCTTCGCGGCCGGGCCCGTGGTGTCCATGTCCGTGGTCGTGTCCGTGGGTACGCATGAGAATCAGTCCTTTCGTAACTGATCGGGGGATTCATCGAACGCGATCATTGACCGATCGCGATGCCTCAACGATATATCGGAAGACTTCGTTTGGCAACGCCCGATGCCAGTTCCCCGAAAAACGTCCGCGCGGAAGTCGATCCGGGCCGCGACATGTTCGGACCGCGGCGCGGCGCGCCGCTGCTCGCGGGCCGGGGCGGGCGGAGAACCGGGGGAACCATGCCAGCCGCGCCGAATTGGCCTTGGCGGCGGCCCGGAGCCGTCGCCTACCGTCCCTGACATGCGTATTCGTATCGTCGACGCCTTCACCGACCGCCCCTTCGCCGGCAACCCCGCCGGCGTCCTGCTCCTCGACGCCTTCCCGGACGACACCTGGCTGCAGAGCGTCGCCGTCGAGGTCAACCACGCCGAGACCGCCTTCGCGCACCCGCTGCCCGAGGGCGGCGAGGCGGACTGGGCCCTGCGCTGGTTCACGCCCGGTACCGAGGTCGACCTGTGCGGCCACGCCACGCTGGCCACGGCCCACGTGCTGCACTCGACGGAGATGACCCGGGGCCCGGTCCGCTTCGCCACGCGCAGCGGCGTCCTCGTCGCCACCCCGCACGACGACGGCTCGCTCACCCTCGACTTCCCGACGGCACCGCTCACCGAGGAACCGGCGCCGGCCGGTCTCGCCAAAGCCCTCGGCGCACAGCCGCTCTCGGTGCACGACACCGGCCGCTCGGTCGGCGACCTGCTGGTCGAGCTGTCCGACGAGAAGACGGTCCGGGCCCTCGCCCCCGACCTCAAGGCGCTGGTCGGGCTCTCCGAGCGCGGCATCATCGCCACGGCCCGCGCCGAGGACCCTTCCCGGGGCTACGACTTCGTCTCGCGCTGCTTCTTCCCGGGCGTCGGGGTCGACGAGGACCCGGTGACGGGCAGCGCGCACACGGCCCTGGCCCCGTTCTGGGCGCACCGCGTCGGCCGCACCGACCTCACCGGTCTGCAGGCCTCGGCGCGCTCCGGCCTGGTCCGCGTAGGGCTGCGCGGCGAGCGCACCCTGCTCACCGGCAGCGCGGTCACCGTCATCGAGGGCACGCTCCACGCGTAGCCTTCGGGTTCAGGCGCCCGGGTTCAGGCGGTGGGCAGCCAGTCCACCTTTCCCGCGAGCAGCCCGTATCCGACGAACGCACCGATGTCCAACAGGGAATGGGCCACGACCAGTGGCCCGACCCGCCCCCACCGCCGGTACAAGTAGGCGAAGACGACGCCCATCGCGAGGTTCCCGAAGAACCCGCCGATGCCCTGGTACAGGTGGTACGAGCCGCGCAGCACGGACGACGCGACCAGCGCCGTGCCGGGCGTCCACCCCAGCTGCCCGAGCCTGCGCAGCAGATACCCGACGACGATGACCTCTTCGAGTACGGCGTTCTGCACCGCGGAGAGAATCAGTACCGGGTACTTCCACCACACGTCGGGCAGCGCCTCCGGCACCACCGTGAGGTTGAAGCCCAGGCCGCGGGCCGCGAGATAGAACGCGATGCCCGTGCTGCCGATCACGGCCGCGATCGCGGTGCCGCGTGCCCCGTCGAACCACGGCCGCGTCCGGTCGAAGCCGATCGTGCGCAGGCTCCCGCCCTCCCGCAGCAGGAAGTGCGCGACGAGCGCGACGGGTACGAGGGCGCTCGCGATCCCGAACAACTGCCACGCGAGATCGAGCCACGGCCGCCCGGGCGCCGCCGAGGCGTTGAGTGTCGCGGCCTGGTCCTTCAGACCACCCGGTTTGGTGACCGATCCGACAAAGCTGATCAGCGCGGACACGCCACTCGCACCGAGCGAAAGCCCCAATACGAGCAGCGTCTCGTCCCGCAAGAATCGTCGCGAGAGCCCCTCATGGGGAAAAGAACCGGCCACCGACCCCGCCTCCACCTGCACACCTGCCTTCACTTGAGTAATCCCGTCTCATCCCTCACGTCGTCCCACTAGGGTCTCGAATGCAGGTACGAAGATCGCGCGCGACAGGCCGGGGGGCGAGCGCCGCAGTCCGGCACACCTCTGCCTCCCTTGCTCCACCGCTTATATCGCAACTGCCTTTGCGGCTCAGGGAGAGGCTCCACCGTCATGGGACGTCACAGCAGCATGCCCGACGAGTACGGGACGGCCACGAGCGCCCCGCGGCCCCGGCCGCGAGGCCGCTCGGTGGCCATCGCGACAGCCCTCGTCCTCGTCGTCGCGGCAGGCACCGCCCTGGCCGTCCGCAGCGACCTGATCGGCCTCGGCGACTTCTGCGACGACACGGTGCACCTCGACGTCGTCGCCTCACCGGATGTGGCGCCCGCGCTGCGGGCCGCGGCCGACCGGGCCCGCGAGCAGAACATCACGTCGGACGGCGACTGCCTCGACGTCGCCGTCACCGGCCGCGAGTCGTCCCAGGTCGCCGACGCGCTACGGACCACGAAGGGCAGGCCGGACTACCAGGTGTGGGTGCCGGACTCGGACCTGTGGGTCCAGCGGGTCGAGCGGACCGGCAAGGCGACCCGGCTCACGACCGCCGGGAACGTCGCCGCGTCGCCGATCGGCGTCGGCATGGTGCCGTCGGCCGCGAAGGCGTTCGGCTGGCCCGAAAAGACGTACAGCTGGACGCAGTTGACGGGCGCCGCGATGGACGACGACAAGCTGCGCCTGGGCGCCGCGGACCCGGCCCGCAGCTCCACCGGCCTGCTCGCGCTCAGCAAACTGGCGGGCGCCGCGAAGAGATCCGCCGACGGCGACACCCGGGCCGCCGCCATGGCGAAGGTCCTCTCGCAGCGCACGTCCGACAGCGACGGGCAGTTGATGGACACGGTGGCCCGCGACGACTCCGGCACCGAGCAGGGCAACCCGCGCCGCAACCAGGCGGTGATCCTCTCCGAACAGGCCGCCTTCGCGCACAACGCCGGGGCCGGCGCCGGCAACCCCCTCGACCTCTTCTATCCGAAGGACGGCTCGCCCCAGCTGAACTACCCGTTCTCCCTCGTCGACGCGGACGCCCTGGCCACCGACGAGAGCCGCGCCGCCGTCCGCTTCATGACGCTGCTCGGCGCCCCGGACGGCCGGTCGATCCTGGAGAAGCACGGTTTCCGCACCGACGGCGGCGCCTCACCCGACGCGGTCGCCGAGCAGGCAGGCGCCCGCGCCCCGCAGCCGTACGCGGAGCCCACCTCACAGCCGCCGAGCGAGGAGGAGATCGAGGAGACCCTCGGCATGTGGACGATCACGGTGCAGAGCGCCCGCATCAGCACGGTCGTGGACGCCTCCGCCTCCATGGCGAACCCGGTGCCGGGCCGCGGCGAGTCCCGCATGGAGGTGACGAAGGCGTCCATGCTGGCGGCCCTGGCGACGTTCACCTCCGAGGACGAGATCGGCCTGTGGGAGTTCTCGACGCTCCTCGACGGCAACCGCGACTACAAGAAGCTGGTGCCGACCGAGCGGCTCGGCGACCGCGAGGGCTCCGGCACCCAACGCTCCCGGCTGACCGCCGCGTTCACCTCCCTCCAGCCGGTCCCGGGCGGGGCGACCGGCCTGTACGACACGACGCTCGCCGCCTACAAGGAGGCCACGTCGTCGTACAAGAGCGGCAAGTTCAACGCCGTGGTGGTGGTCACCGACGGCGTCAACGAGGACCCGGGTTCGGTCTCCCGCAGCAGCCTCGTGTCCCAGCTCCAGGACCTCGCCGACCCCGAGCACCCGGTGCCGCTCATCGCCATCGCCGTCGGACCGGACACCGACAAGGACGAGATCGAGCAGATCGCTGAGGCGACCGGCGGCTCGGGCCACCAGGTCAGCGACCCGGCCGACATCCAGCAGGTGATCCTCAAGGCCATCGTCCAGGCGGGCGCCGCGAGCGGCTGAGCCGGTTCGGCCGCGCTTCAGCCGAGCGGGACGGCGGGCTCCGGCAGCCCCACGGGCCAGGTGTGCACGGGCTCGCCCAGGTGCATCAGCTCGGCGTACCGGCGCGTGGTCGCCGCGAGCGCCGCGTCGCGCGCGAGGCCGCTCTCCAGCGCCCGGTGGTAGGTCGCGGCCTGCCACGCCGCGCCGTTGGTCCGTCGCGCGCACCGCTCCTCGATCACGCCGAGGTAGTAGTCGCGGTCGGCGGGTTCGACCCCCCACGCGTCGAGCCCGGCCGCCGCGAGCGGCAGCAGCTCGTCCCGTACGAGGGTGACGGCCTGCACCTGCTCGGTCCCGCCGAACCGCCCCCGGCGCGGCCACTCCAGGCGCGCGTCGATGCCGTGGCGGCAGGCGGCGTCGAAGTTGCGGGCGGCGGCGTCGAAGGAGAGCCGCGACCACACCGGCCGCGGGTCGTCGGCCAGCGTCCGTACGAGGCCGTAGTAGAAGGCGACGTTGGCGATGACGTCCGTGACCGTGGGCCCGGCGGGCAGCACGCGGTTCTCGACGCGCAGATGCGGGACGCCGTCGGCGATGCCGTAGACGGGCCGGTTCCAGCGGTACACGGTGCCGTTGTGCAGCACGAGTTCGGCGAGGTTCGGCACACCGCCCCGATCGAGCACGTCCAGCGGCTGTTCCTCGTCCAGGATCGGCAGCAGCGGCGGGAAGTACCGCAGGTTCTCCTCGAAGAGGTCGTACGCCGAGTCGATCCACCGCTCCCCGAACCAGGTCCGCGGCCGCACCCCCTGCGCCTGCAGTTCGGGCGGCCGGGTGTCCGTGGACTGCTGGAACAGCGGGGGCCGCGACTCCCGCCACAGCTCACGGCCGAACAGGAACGGCGAGTTGGCCCCCAGCGCGATCTGCACGGCGGCCACCGCCTGCGCCGCGTTCCACACATCGGCGAACCGGCCCGGTGTGACCTGGAGGTGCAACTGCACGGATGTACAAGCGGCTTCGGGCGCTATCGAGGAGGACGCGCAGGTCAGCCGCTCGACGCCGTCGATGTCGAGCACGAAGTCCTCACCGCGCGCGGCGACGATCGCATCGTTGAGCAAGGTGTAGCGGTCGACGTCCGACAGGTTCGCGGAGACGAGATCATCCGCGCCCAGCGTCGGCAGAATGCCGATCATCACGATTCCCGCGTCGACCTCATTGGCCTTCCGGTGGGCATAGCCGAGCCCGGTGCGCAGTTCCTCGGCGAGCTGGTCGAGAACGCGGCCGCCGAGCGGGTGCGGCGCAATGTTCACTTCCAGATTGAACATCGCGAGTTCCGTTTGGAAATCCCGGCTCGCGATTCGCTCGAGTACCTCCGCATTCATCATTCTCGGCGTCCCGTCGGGCCCGGCGAGATTCAGTTCGATCTCCAGTCCCATGAGATTCCTGGGCCGGTCGAACCGCTTCTCGTCCAGGAGTCGCCGGAGCCCCGCGAGACAGTCCCGCACCTTGTGCCGGTAGTCCCGCCGGTCGGCCAGATCGACCGCGCCGGCAACGACCTTCTCCCCCATGGAAGCTTCCCTCCTCGCATGGGCCGCCCGACGATCCGGCCGCGTGTCACGGTGGATGATGCCCATGCAATGTGATCGATAAGGCCCCGCGCGGACCCGCGGAACAGTACGCTCGATGCGGTTACCCGGGGGCACATTCCTTAGGCATGCCACGTTCCGTAGATAAATCTACGAACGGTTGGTGAAAAACGCCGACGAGAATCAGCCGACCGCCCGATCGGGCAACACCGAGGTCACGCGGCCAAAGCTCAAGAGAAATCGGATGGGCGCCGACAAAACGGCACGGGGACGACGGCTTAATAGCGCCTTGTGCACCCCATCCGCCTTGGTAGCGGAAACAACTTGTGAACACACGTCGTATAAACTTCGCGAACGAGACAGAGAGTTGGCGCCCGAGGTCCAGGCCCCCGCCCCCTCTGCCCCGCGTAACGCTGCGCACCCCGCGCACCCCGCAGACCCCGCAGCAGACAGCGCCGTCCGCTCGTCCCGCACCGCCCTCGCACCACGTGCCTGTCGAATGAGAGGCGACCCACCATGCCGCTGCATGTCCCCCCGGCGCCCGCGCCCGCCCTCCGCACTGTCCTCACAGCCCTAGGTTCGCCCACCGCCGTCCGTGAGGCCCGTACCCCTTCCCTGCGTGCCGCACAGGGACCAGCAAGTCCTGAACTCCCCTTGCCCGTCCACGTGTTGGACCGCATCACGGAAACCACCGGACCTTCGCGCGCCCGCCTCGCGGGCTGGCGCTTCCTCATCCGTATCGGGGATCGCGCGGTGGCCGCCGCCGACACGATGCTCACCCCGGACGGCTGGACCTTCTCGCACTTCTTCGAAGGCCCCTACGTCTCCTCCACCGAGCGCGCCCTGCGCCAGGCGGAATCCCTGCCCAAGCCCTACCAGCCACGGCTGCTCTCGGTCCCGGAGCTGTACATGCTCACCCTGTGGCTGCACGGCGACCACACCGCCGACGCCGCCAGCGGGCACCCTGCCGCCGACGACATCCTGATCCCGCTCGCGCCGGCGCCACCCGGCATCGCGGCCCACCGCCCGCACCGCGTGGCGGAACTGCTCCCGGTGCTCGCCCTTCGGCTGACACCACCACGGGCCGCCCTGCTCGCCTGACCCTGTGCCCCGCACCGTCCGCCGTCCGGTCGCGGGGCACAGCTCTGCCCGGCCCCGCCCCACCGGACTAGCCCACTCAGGCCACCCGGAACCACCCGAAGGGACAGTGCAGTTGGGATGAACCGTCCGCACGGGTGACGCGTCTTCATCCGGTGAGGACCGCTGCAACGAAATCCCTGCGGATTGACGCCCACAGGGCAACACTGGGTTCCGACCAACTGACAACGGGGGGCGGCCATGAACACGACTTCACGCCGCAGCACGGACACCAACATCATCGACTTGACTACGCAGCGAAAGAACCCATCCATGTGCCAGCACCAGCCATCGTGCCCGACAGCAGAATCCGCTGACCGGGAGGCCGCGCTCCCCGTGGCTCACCACCCGGAGCAGGGCTGGAGCCTCCTGTGCAACGGAGTCCTGCTCTTCGAGGACACCGGTGAGCTGCTCCCCAACGGCACCATCATCGCCCCGCACCGCCCACTGACAGTGGTCACGGCGGCGTAGCGGCCCAAAAGGGCGCGCGACCAGCCGTTCACCCCGGCCGGCCGCGCTGCCCCTCCCCGCTCCTTACGCCTCGTAGGCGTCCAGGGGCGGGCACGAGCACACCAGGTTCCGGTCACCGAAAGCCTGGTCGATGCGCCGAACCGGCGGCCAGTACTTGTCCGAAGCGGCGACTCCCGCGGGGAAGACACCTTCCTCGCGGCTGTACGCGTGCTGCCAGTCGCCGCCGAGCATCCCGGCCGTGTGCGGAGCGTTCCGCAGCGGGTTGTCATCCACCGGCCACTCGCCGGAGGCAACCCGCTCGACCTCCCCGCGAATGGCGATCATCGCCTCGCAGAACCGGTCGATCTCCCCGAGGTCCTCGCTCTCCGTCGGCTCGATCATCAGCGTCCCGGCGACCGGGAACGACATGGTCGGGGCGTGGAAGCCGTAGTCGATGAGGCGCTTGGCGATGTCGTCGACGCTGACCCCGGTCGCCTTGCTGAGCGGCCGCAGATCGATGATGCACTCGTGCGCGACGAGCCCGCCCGGCCCGGTGTAGAGCACCGGGTAGTGCGGTTCGAGCCGCTTGGCGATGTAGTTCGCGGAGAGCACGGCCACCTGCGTCGCCCGCTTCAGCCCCTCGCCTCCCATGAGCCGCACGTACGACCAGGAGATCGGCAGAATGCCGGCGGAGCCCCACGGCGCCGCCGAGATCGGCCCGACCCCGGTCTTCGGCCCGGCGGCCGGCTGCAGCGGGTGGTTCGGCAGGTGCGGCGCGAGGTGGGCGCGCACCCCCACCGGGCCGACGCCCGGACCGCCGCCGCCGTGCGGGATGCAGAACGTCTTGTGCAGGTTCAGGTGCGAGACGTCGCCACCGAAGTGCCCCGGCTTGGCCAGCCCCACCAGGGCGTTGAGGTTCGCCCCGTCGACGTACACCTGACCACCGGCGTCGTGCACGGCGGCACAGATGTCGGCGACGTGCTCCTCGAAGACCCCGTGCGTCGACGGGTACGTGATCATGAGGACGGAGAGCTGGTCGGCGTAACTCTCGATCTTGGCGCGCAGGTCCTCGACGTCGATCTCGCCGTCGTCGGCGGTCTTGACGACGACGACCTTCATCCCGGCCATCACTGCGCTGGCCGCGTTGGTGCCGTGCGCCGACGACGGGATGAGGCACACCGTCCGCTGCTCGTCGCCGTTGGCGCGGTGGTAGCCCCGCACGGCCAGCAGACCCGCGAGCTCGCCCTGCGATCCGGCGTTCGGCTGCAGCGACACGTTGTCGTAGCCGGTGACCTCGGCGAGCCGCTCCTCCAGTTCACGGATGAGCGTGAGGTAGCCCTGCGCCTGCTCGGCCGGCGCGAAGGGGTGCAGCTGCCCGAACTCGGGCCAGGTGACCGGCTCCATCTCCGTCGTCGCGTTGAGCTTCATCGTGCAGGAGCCCAGCGGGATCATGCCGCGGTCGAGCGCGTAGTCACGGTCGGCGAGCCTGCGCAGGTAGCGCAGCATCGCGGTCTCCGAGCGGTGCTGGTGGAAGACCGGGTGCGTCAGGATCTCGTCGCCGCGCAACACCGTCTGCGGCAGCACGTCCGCCACCTCGGCGTCCAGCGCCTCGATGTCCGCCTCGACACCGAACGCGTCCCAGACGACCCCGAGCCGGCTCCGCGTGGTGGTCTCGTCGCAGGCGATCGACACGTGGTCGGCGTCGACGAGCCGCAGGTTGACCCCGCCCTCGCGCGCCGCGCCGACGATCCCCGCGGCCGCGCCGGGCACCCGGACCGTAAGGGTGTCGAAGTACGCCCCGTGCACGACCTCGACCCCGCCCGCCGTCAGACCTGCGGCCAGCAGTGTGGCGTAGCGATGGGTGCGCTGTGCGATGGACCGCAGACCGTCCGGTCCGTGGTAGACGGCGTACATCCCGGCCATGACGGCGAGCAGGACCTGCGCCGTACAGATGTTGCTCGTGGCCTTCTCACGCCGGATGTGCTGCTCCCGCGTCTGCAGGGCGAGCCGGTACGCCTTGTTCCCGTCGGCGTCGACGGAGACACCCACGAGCCGTCCGGGCAGGGACCGCGCGAACTTCTCCCGTACGGCCATGTAACCGGCGTGCGGACCGCCGAAGCCCATCGGCACACCGAACCGCTGCGTCGTGCCGATGGCGATGTCCGCGCCCAGCTCGCCGGGCGAGGTCAGCAACGTGAGGGCGAGCAGGTCGGCGGCGACGGTGACGATCGCGCCCAGCTCGTGCGCCTGGTCGATCACGGGCTTGATGTCGCGCACGGCACCGGAGGCCCCCGGGTACTGCACGAGCACGCCCACGACACCGCGCTCGGCGACCTCGGCCGGAATGCCCTCGCTCAGGTCGGCGACGACGATCTCGACGCCGGTCGGCTCGGCCCGCGTCCGGATGACGGCGACGGTCTGCGGCAGCGCGTCAGCGTCCACCACGTACGCGCCGTCCTTGACCTTGCCGACGCGCCGTGACAGCGCCATCGCCTCGGCGGCGGCCGTGCCCTCGTCGAGCAGGGAGGCACCTGAGGTAGGCAGCCCGGTCAGCTCGGCGACCATGGTCTGGAAGTTGAGCAGCGCCTCGAGGCGGCCCTGCGAGATCTCCGGCTGGTACGGCGTGTAGGCCGTGTACCAGGACGGGTTCTCCATGACGTTGCGCAGGATGACCGGCGGCGTGAAGGTCCCGTAGTAGCCGAGCCCGATCATGGAGCCGAGCACCTGGTTGCGGTCCGCGAGGGCGCGAAGCTCCGCGAGCACCTCGGCCTCGGTCCGGGCGGCCGGCAGCTCCAGCGCCTCGGCGCTCTTGATCACATCCGGCACCGCGGCCGCCGTCAGCTCGTCGAGCGAGCCGTAGCCGACCTGCGCGAGCATCTTGGCCTGCGCGGCGTCATCCGGACCGATGTGGCGCTGCTCGAAGGGGATTCCCTGCTCCAGAGCGGAGAGCGGAGTTCGGTTGGCTGTCATTGCGGAGGCCTCCTGGTCATCGCGACCTGCGAGGGGCACCACGGCGTGCGTGCCCGGACGGCCTCCCCCTCTGTCATCTCAACCTGAGAGCTTCACCGGCCCGCCCCGCACGATCACGGAACACACCGGCTTTCACCGTCGGTGAGGGCGGAATACGTGCACCCGCCCTGCTTTCCAGAGTGACCTCGTCCGTGCGGTACAGGGGCCTGAGAGATTCCGGGGAGGATTTGCTCCTTCGGCGCCTCCGACAACTGCTCGGAGACTCTCCCGCACGGGGTCAGCAGCCGTCTGTCAGCCTACCAGCGGCCCCTTGACCCTCCTTTCGAGTGGCCGCCGTCCCCAATGTGCCCTTTCGTAGTCCTTACAGACGAGTTGCGATCATCTGGAGGGCCCGTGCTGACCGACGTCGATCCGCGCAACCTGATCGGCCGCAAGGCGTTCGACCGCAACGGAACCAAGCTCGGCACGATCGACGAGGTCTACCTCGACGACGCCACGGGCGTCCCCGAGTGGGCGGCGATACGCACGGGCCTCTTCAGCCGCGACGCCTTCGTCCCGCTGGAACCCAGCGAACTGATCGACGGCACCCTCCGCGTCCCCTTCGAGCGCGCCCTGATCAAGGACTCCCCGGACTTCGGCGTGGGCCGCCACCTCTCCCCCGAGCAGGAACTCCAGCTCTACCACCACTACGGCCTCGACATCACGGCCCCCCATTCCCCGGACATCATGTTCGGCCGCATCGCGGGCACGGAGGACGACCCGGCCTAGGGCCCCTGTCTTCAAACTCCCCTCGTCTCCCGGAGGGCGGCCCGGCGGCGTTCGGTGCGTGCGCTCTCGGCGGGCCGGGGGCAGGGCCTCGTACGGGGCGTACTCGGCTTTGCGCCCAGTGCGGCGAGAGTGCGTGCCGAACGCCCCCGGGCAGAGGTGAGTTCGAAGACAGGCCCTAGTCCCAATGCCGTTGCGTTACGGGCGATCTTGCCCTTCGTCGCCCCAGGCTCATGAACCGCCGTGACACGGTGGACTCCTGCGGTTCTTGAGAATGTCACCAGGATGCGCGCCGCGCCTGCGCTCGGGGGTGCACGCACCAAG
The DNA here is from genome assembly GCF_040655895.1 of Streptomyces sp. NPDC050264. Lineage (NCBI taxonomy): Bacteria > Bacillati > Actinomycetota > Actinomycetes > Kitasatosporales > Streptomycetaceae > Streptomyces > Streptomyces sp. NPDC050264. The sequence goes on along the minus strand of NZ_JBFAKV010000008.1, from coordinate 10,632 downwards.
ATCGCGGCTAAGGCAACGGCATTGGCCCTAGGCCGTTTCTGATGGCTCTTGGTCGGGTGTAGGACTGATCGTCGGCGCAACGCGAGTCACCTCGTGATGAGCCGACTGCCCCTCCGAGCACGCCAGTGACAGGCATCTGACGGTTCCAAGAGCCGTCAGAAACGCCCTAGTCCGCATCGCGGCGACAGGACAGCCGGCGGCCCTGCCCCTAACCCCCCGGATCCACCAGCGGCAGCGGCTCCGCAGGCTCCAGCAGGGGGTCGTCGACCAGGAATGTCCGGACCCGCCCCGGACCCGTCGCGTACGGCGTCTCGAACCGCACCGTCACCCGCCCGAGCCCACTGCCCTGCACCCACCCCGGCCCGAACTCCGCATGCCGCACATCATGCCCGGCCATCCACCGCCGCTCGACCGGCTCGGCCACCACCTCGGCGACGGCCTCGACCGGCTCCCCCTCCTCGACGGCGTCCAGCGCGCCCCGGTCCTCCTCGGCGGCAGCCGCCTGCGCGAACAGGTCCTCCTGCGTGAAGTCCGCCAGGCCGCTCACCCCGACCCCGAGCAACCGCACCCCGCCCGTCGTGTCCACGGACTCCAGCAGCCGCGCGGCGGCCTCCCTGACCACCCCCGGATCGTCGGTCGGCCCCCGCAGCGTCTCGGACCGCGTCAGGGTGGAGAAGTCGTACCGCCGCACCTTCAGGACCACGGTCCGCCCCGACCGGTCGGCGGCGCGCAACCGCTCCACACACCGGTCTGCGAGCCGCCGCACCTCCGCACGGACCCGCACCCGGTCATGGATGTCCACGTCGTACGTGTCCTCGACCGACACGGACTTGGAATCCCGCTCGGCGACCACGGGCCGGTTGTCGTGCGCCAGCGCCATGGCGTACAGATGCCCGCCGTGCGACTTCCCCAGCAGCCGCACCAGCTCGTCCTCACCCGCCTCGGCGATCTCCGCGACGGTGAGGATCCCGGCCCGCCGCAGGTGGTCCCCGGTCGCGGGCCCGACCCCCGGCAGGATCCGCACGGACTTCGGGCCGAGCAGCGCCCGCTCGGTCCCCGGCCGTATCAGCACAAGCCCGTCCGGCTTCGCCTCCTCCGACGCGATCTTCGCCAGCATCTTGGAGGCGGCGAGGCCGACCGACCCGGTCAGCCCGGTCACCCGCCGGATGTCGGCCCGCAGCCGCACTCCGACGGCCTCCGCGGAAGCCTCGTCCCAGGCCGCCTCAACGGTCTCCAGATCAACGAACGCCTCGTCCAGGCTCAACGGCTCCACCAGCGGCGAAAGCTCCCGCAGCAGCCCCATCACCTGCTCGCTGACCTCCCGGTACAACCGGAACCGCGGCACCAGGTACGCGGCATGGGGAGCGAGCCGCCGCGCCTGCCCCATCGGCATCGCCGAGTGCACCCCGAACTTCCGGGCCTCGTACGACGCCGTCGCCACGACACCGCGGGGCCCGAGCCCGCCCACGACGACCGCTTTCCCGCGCAGGCTCGGCTTCGCCGCCTGCTCCGCCGAGGCGTAGAAGGCGTCCATGTCGAGATGCAGAATCGTCGGCGCGGATCTCACCCCACCGATGCTGCCCTACGCCACTGACAACGCGGCCGAACGGGCGTCATACAGCGCGGTTGCGCCGCCTCGCGAGTTCGTCCGAGGGGTTGTGGCCGACGAGGGTCTCACCGGTGTCCACCCGCTCCCCGTGCAGCTGCGACAGGGCGCTCTCCACGTCCCGCAGGACCACGCCCACCGCGATCCCGAAGATCCCCTGGCCGCCCTGGAGCAGATCGTGCACCTCGGCCGGTGACGTGCACTCGTAGACGGTCGCGCCATCGCTCATGAGCGTCATGCGCTCCAGGTCCGCAAGGCTGCGCTCGCGCAGGTGCTGCACGGCGGTGCGGATGTTCTGCAGCGAGACACCCGTGTCCAGTAAACGCTTGACGACCTTGAGGACGACGACGTCCCGGAAGCTGTACAGGCGCTGCGTCCCCGACCCGTACGCGGACCGCACACTGGGCTCGACGAGACCGGTTCTGGCCCAGTAGTCGAGCTGTCGATAGGTGATGCCGGCCGCCGCGCACGCGGTCGGACCCCGGTATCCGACTTCCTCGGACGCCGCTTGGCCGCTCTCCCCCGCCACCGCAGAGACCGCCTGCGGGCGCTGCGGAGTGAGATCGGCCGCGCTGCCGTGAAACGAGTACGGACCGCCCGTCGCCGTACCGTCGCCGCTGCTTCTCACGCCGACCTCCTCTTTGACCTGCCTACACGACGGTAGGCAGTCACAAGGGGTGCGTCAACGAACGCCACACTCGCCACGCCGAGTGATAATCACCCTAGGAGTGGTTTCCCGTATCCCACCGCGGGGAAAGGCTAGCCGAATGCGCCGAGGCGGCCGCCGCTGGGCGACCGCCTCATGGTCGTTTCCTGCCGATCACTGGCTGTTGGTACCGAAATCCTCGGGCGAGATCTGGTCGAGGAACTCGCGGAACTTCTCCACTTCGTCCTCCTGCTCGTCCGGGATCGCGATCCCGGCATCGTCCAGGACCCCGTCACTGCCGAAGATCGGCGTCCCGGTACGAAGCGCCAGCGCTATGGCGTCGGACGGGCGGGCGCTGACCTCGACGCCGCTCGCGAACACCAGCTCCGCGTAGAAGACACCTTCCCGCAGATCCGTGATGCGTACTTCGGTGAGCTCCTGTCCGACCGCTTCCAGCACGTCCTTGAACAGGTCGTGCGTCAGCGGACGCGCGGGGGCCATGCCCTGCTGGGCGAAGGCGATCGCCGTCGCCTCCCCCGGTCCGATCCAGATGGGGAGGTAACGGTCGCCTCCCACTTCACGCAGGAGCACGATCGGTTGGTTGGAGGGCATTTCGACCCGGACACCTACGACGTCGAGCTCGTTCACACAGCAACCCTAGGACGTGCCCGGCCGGTTTGGGTAGTCGGGCATGCGCCGAGGGCCGGGCCCACGGTGCTCACCTGCCCCTGCGATCAGGGCAGACGGACCCCGAGCGCGGTCTGGACAAGGGCCGCGTGCAGTCGCACGGTCAGCCCCGCCAGCTCCTTGGCCCGCGCCTGCGCGAGGGCCCTGGTCTGCGGATTACGGTGGACCTTGAGCGGCGCGACGACCGAGTCCACCAGGCCCGCCTCGCGGTCCGCGGCCGCCCGCATGAGCCGCAGATGCCGAGGTTCGATGCCGAACCGGCCCAGCTCTCCCACCAGCTCGGCGACCGATACGGCCGAGGCGTCGTAACCGCCCTCGGGCAACGGGACGATGAGCCCGTACGACTCCCACTCGTCGAGCTCCTCCTCCTCGATGCCCACGGCGGCGAGGAGCTCTTCCCGGCCGACGCGAGCGGCGGTGGGAGCTCCCTCGGCGCCGTCCGTGACGTCGCCGGGCCGCCCGGGAGCGGGTACGGGCAACGCCTCACCCGGCTCCAGGGCGTCGAGCTGCTCCTTGATGACCTTCAGGGGAAGGTAGTGGTCCCGCTGCATCCGCAGGACGTGGGCGAGTCGCTCGACATCGTCCGGGCTGAACTTGCGGTAGCCCGAGGGCGTCCGCTGCGGCTCGATGAGCCCCTCGGTCTCCAAGAACCTGATCTTGGAGATGGTGACCTCGGGAAACTCGTCGCGCAGCGCGTTCAGCACGGTGCCGATGCTCATCAGCCGACCGTCCACGGTGGCGGTGCCCGTTCCGGCACCGCCCCTCGGTGTGTGAAGCATGGACCTTCCTGAAGGTTCGCTGATGGGTCAGATACCTCGCTGGCTCGCGTAGAAGACCAGCCGGTACTTGCCGATCTGCACCTCGTCGCCGTTGTTCAGCGTCACGGAGTCGATGCGCTCACGGTTCACATACGTACCGTTGAGGCTGCCCACGTCGGACACGGTGAACGAGCCGTCCTGCTGGCGACGGAATTCCACATGGCGCCGCGACACGGTCACGTCGTCCAGGAAGATGTCGCTCTGCGGGTGGCGCCCCGCCGTGGTGAGGTCGCCGTCCAGGAGGAAGCGGCTGCCCGAGTTCGGACCGCGGCGCACCACCAGGAGCGCCGAGCCCAGCGGCAGCGCGTCGACCGCGGCCTGCGCCTCGGGCGACAGGGCCGGCAGCTGCGTCTGGCCGGTGGCCTCCGGGTCGTACGACTCGAGGCCCGAGATGGAGATCGTGGACGTCGTCTCCGACGGCCCCTCGGGCGTGATCCCGCCGCGCAGCGGGGCACCGCAGTTCGAGCAGAACCGGCTGTTCTCGCCGTTCCGGTTCCCGCACCTCGTACACACCAGGGCCGACATGGACGGATCCTCCTGCCGCGGCTGCCCCGCGGGGGCATGGGACGCGTACGGGTCGGAGTCAAACCCTCCACCCGTACTTGAGGTTGACGGTTCCCCGAAACCTATGCGGCCGGAACCGGCACGGTCAACAGACGACGCGCCCTGTCCGCCCGAATTGTCACCGCCGACCTGGTCCCGGAACAGCGGGCGCTCGCCCACCTGCGTCTCCGGCTCGTCTCCGTGGCGCGGCGCGCGATGACGGGCGTCGTCACGCGCACTCTTGCCGAACAACTTCGCAAACAACTTCACGGGCGATTCCCCTTGACCGAAACAGACCCGCCCGTGGGGCAGGACGAACCCTGACTGCCTACATCCGCGTACATCACTGACACGGACATCCTCACAACGTCCGTATCCGCCAAACAGTTTCCACCACGCACCCCGTCTCCGGTGCGCCGACCCCCCGCAACCTCATGCCCTTGCACGACATCCCCCATGTACCCGCGCCCCACTACGAGGACGACCGAGCGTAATCAGGCTGCTTCGCCGTCCGCAAGGCGTCCACGACGATCCTCTGCGAGCGACTCACAGCCACTGTGGCCTGCTCCTTCTCCAGCGTCTGCACCACGCCTCCGGGGATGTTGAGCGCCGGTTCGAGGTCCTGCGGCTTGCCGATGACCTTGAAAATGTACGGCTGGCCGACCTTGTGCCCGTCCACGCTGACCCCTTTCCCGCCACTCGCGTCCGTCAGGTACGTGTTGGCCACGACGCGAACGTCGTTCACCTGGATCGCCTCCGCGCCCGCCGCCCGCAACTCCTGGATCGCGTCGAGCAGCATGTCCGCCTCGACGGCCCCCTTCGCGTCGGTGACGGTCATGGTGATCCCAGGGCCCTGCGCGGCCACGGTGCCCGCCAGAATGCCGAGTTGGCGTTCCTTCTCGACCGTCTGCTTGCGGGCCTCCTCGGCCTGGTCCGAGCTGTTCTCCAACTCGGTGCGCTGGTCCTCCAGACCCTGTTTCTCATCCTCAAGACGCTGAGTCCGGTCATCGAGTTCATCGAGGATGCGAACAAGATCTTCCTGCCGCGCACCCCGCAGGGCGCTGTTGTCGTCGCTGTTGGACCGCACCTGGATGGCGAGTCCGAGGCCCAGGACGAACAGCAGCACGGCGACGGTGAGTTGAGCGCGCGACACGCGCGGCGGCCACAGCCCCTTCACGAGTCGCTGACGCCCGGTCAGCGGCGTCTCACCGACCTGCTCCGGTTCCGGCGCTCCCTCCGTGGGCGCGACCTCGGCCGGCAACTCCTTGCGCAGCCGGTGCGCGTGTGTGTGCGCGTGCGCGTGCTCGCCCCGTTCCCGCTTCCCGGCGTTCTCGGCGTTCGCAGCACGCTCGCCGTTCTCAGCGTTCTCGGCGTTCTCGGCGTTCTCGGCGTTCATCGGCCTCACGCCCGGAAGATGTGCCGCCGGATGGCGGCCGCGTTGGAGAAGATGCGGATGCCGAGCACGACGACGACACCGGTGGACAGCTGGGCGCCGACGCCCAACTTGTCGCCCAGGAAGACGATGAGCGCGGCCACGACGACGTTCGACAGGAACGACACGACGAACACCTTGTCGACGAAGATCCCGTCCAGCATGGCGCGCAGCCCGCCGAACACCGCGTCGAGCGCCGCGACCACGGCGATCGGAAGGTACGGCTCGACCACCGCCGGAACCTCGGGCCGGACGAACAACCCGACCACGACTCCCACGACGAGGCCCAGTACGGCGATCACGATGTGCCCTTCTGCTCTGCTCTCGGCTGTGCTGTACGTACGATCACGCTGGGTGCGGCCGGAAGCTTGATGTCGTCCTGGGCCGAAATACTGGTCCGGATCCCGAAGTTCTCCTGCAGGGCGTGCAGGTACATCCCGTCGGAACTGTTCTGGAACCGAGTACTCAGCCGCTGACCGTCCCCCACCGCGAGCACCGTATAGGGGGGCACCAGCGGCCTGTTGTCGACCAGTATCGCGTCCCCGGCGGCCCTGATGGCGGACAGTGCCGTAAGCCGCTGCCCGTTGATGCTGACGGCCTCGGCACCGGACTGCCACAGGCCGTTGACGACACGCTGCATGTCGCGGTCGCGCACCCGCCCGGTGTCGGAGAACCCGGCGCTCTCCCGCGGCCCGCTCCCGCCACCGGACTCGGCCGACTTGGCGTCGTCGACGACGAGCTTGACCCCGGGCCCGTGCACCGGGACGGCGCCCGACAGCACGCCCATCAGCTCGCCCTGCTCACCGCCGTGCTTCTTCAGCGCCTCGCGCTGCTTCTCCCCCACCTCGGTCCGCAGCGAGTCGACCCGGCCCTCCAACGTATCGGCGGATTTGGTCTCCTGCTCGATACGGTCGATGAGCTCTTCGCGCTCCTTGGCCACGACGGGCGCGGCGACCCGGGCCTGCGCGGCCCCCACCGTCACCACGAGCGCGGCGAGCACAAGGCCGGCCGCGAGTCCCAACTTCGCCCGCAGCGTCTTCGGCAGTCCGCTCTGTCCCAGAGCCCGCCTACGGGCAGTGGCTTCCGCGTACCCGTCGTCGAGGCTGTGGTCCATCACATTGGTCAGCAGCGACATGGAGGCATCGGGGCGCACAGGGCGCTTGGGGGTGCTCCGAACGGGGGGCTGCTGCGGCATGCCGCACATCGTCGCACGTCGTGGCCGCTACCTCCGAATGGCCCTGTCGGCGTGCCGGTCGGCGCCCGGGACGGGCGCCGACCGGGTCGAGCGAGGGGCTCAGCGGCCGGCGCTGTCCACCACGGCCGCCCACTCGTCGAGCAGTTGCTGCGCCGAGGCGTCGTCGGGCCCCTCGGCCCACAGATGCGTGACGGCCTCCGCCGGGTCGGGCAGCACCATGATCCAGCGCCCGTCCGCCTCGACGACCCGCACCCCGTCCGTGGTGTCCACGGACCGGTCGCCGGCCTCTTCCACGACCCGCCGCATGACGAGTCCCTTGACCGCCCACGGGGTCGCCAGATCCCGCTTGAGCACGTGCGCCCGCGGAATCCGCGCGTCGATCTGGCTCAACGTCAGCTGCGTACGCGCTACGAGACCGATCAGCCGCACGAAGGCCGCGGCCCCGTCGAACACACTGCTGAACTCGGGCACGATGAACCCACCGCGCCCATCCCCGCCGAAGATGGTCTCGTCCTCACGCCCCACGCGCGTGAGGTCGTCGGGCGACGTGGTCGTCCACTCCACCTGTGTCCCGTGGTACGCGGCGACCTGCTCGGCGATCCGCGTCGTCGTGACCGGCAGCGCGACGCGCCCGCTCCTGCGCTCCGCGGCGACCAGGTCGAGCATCACGAGGAGCGCCCGGTCGTCCTCGACGATCCGGCCCTTCTCGTCGACGAGCGACAACCGCTCACCGACCGGGTCGAACCGCACCCCGAACGCCGCGCGCGCCGACGCGACGATCTCGCCGAGCCGTACGAGCCCGGACCTCCGGGCGTCGGCGGTCTCGGTCGGCCTCGACTCATCGAGCCCCGGGTTGATGGTCAGCGAGTCGACTCCGAGCCGCCCGAGCAGGCTGGGCAGCACAAGACCGGCACTGCCGTTGGACGCGTCGACGACCACTTTCAGCCCGGCGTCGGCGATCCCGGTCGTGTTCACGTTCCGCAGCAGGGACCCGGTGTACGAGTCGAAGACGCTGGAGGGGAAGTGCAGGTCACCGATCTCGCCGGGGAACGCCCGGCGGTACTCCTGCCGCGCGTACACGCGGTCGAGCTTGCGCTGGCTGCCCTGGGACAGGTCGGCGCCGCGCTCGTCGAAGAACATGATGTCGACGGAGTCCGGCACGCCGGGTGTCGTACGGATCATGATGCCGCCGGCGCTGCCCCGGGCCGTCTGCTGCCGGGCCACCGGCAACGGCACGTTCTCCAGGTCCCGTACGTCCATGGCGCTGGCCTGCAACGCGGAGATGACGGCCCGCTTGAGCGCGCGGGCACCACGGGAGTGGTCACGCGCCGTGGTCACGGTCGACCCCTTTTTCAGGGTCGTCGCGTACGCCCCCGCGAGTCTCACCGCGACCTCGGGCGTGATCTCCACGTTCAGGATCCCGGAGACGCCACGGGCGCCGAACAGGTGGGCCTGCCCGCGGGACTCCCAGATCACCGAGGTGTTGACGAAGGCGCCGGCCTCCACCGTCTTGAACGGGTAGACGCGCACATTGCCCTGAACGATCGATTCTTCACCGACCAGGCACTCGTCGCCGATGACGGCGCCGTCCTCGATCCGTGCGGCCCGCATGATGTCGGTGTTCTTGCCGACGACGCAGCCGCGCAGATTGCTGTGTTGTCCGATGTAGACGTTGTCGTGCACGACCGCCTTGTGCAGGAAGGCACCACTCTTCACAACGACGTTCGAGCCGATGACGGTGTGTTCGCGGATCTCCACATCGGCTTCGACCTTGGCGTAGTCGCCGATGTAGAGCGGCCCGCGCAGCACGGCGTCGGGATGCACCTCGGCACCCTCGGCGACCCAGACTCCCGGCGAGATCTCGAATCCGTCGAGCTCGACGTCGACCTTGCGCTCCAGCACGTCGGCCTGGGCCTTCACATAGCTCTCGTGGGTACCGACGTCCTCCCAGTACCCCTCGGCCACGTAGCCGTAGACCGGCTTGCCTTCCTTCATCAGCTGCGGGAAGACGTCCCCGGACCAGTCCACCGGAACGTCGGCCTCGACGTAGTCGAAGACCTCGGGCTCCATCACATAGATACCGGTGTTGACGGTGTCGGAAAAGACCTGCCCCCACGTCGGCTTCTCGAGGAACCGCTCGACCTTGCCCTCTTCATCGACAATGGTGATGCCGAATTCCAGCGGATTGGGTACACGCGTCAGACAGACGGTGACGAGCGCGCCCTTTTCCTTGTGGAAATTGATGAGTTCGGTGAGGTCGAAATCTGTCAGAGCGTCGCCGGAAATAACGAGGAAAGCGTCGTCCTTCAGCGCTTCCTCAGCGTTCTTCACGCTGCCGGCAGTGCCGAGTGGCTTCTCCTCATTGGCATAGGTGAGCTCCATCCCGAGCTCTTCGCCATCCCCGAAGTAATTCTTGACCAGCGAAGCCAGGAACTGCACGGTGACCACGGTTTCGGTGAGCCCATGCCGCTTGAGCAGCCTGAGCACGTGCTCCATGATCGGCCGGTTGGCGACCGGCAGGAGCGGCTTGGGCATACTCGAGGTCATAGGGCGAAGGCGGGTACCTTCGCCGCCGGCCATCACGACGGCCTTCATGTCGGAAGCGTCCTCCTTGGAAGAGACGACGGTCTAGCCGACTTCGCCCGCCAAATTAACCCGCAGTTGTCATGTTGCGGACCATCCGGCTGCACCCAGCGCCCATCGGCGGGCTCAATCGGCCTCGGAGTCCGCCCTGACAAGCCGGCGGACTTGGACCATGTACAGGATCCCTGCCCACCAATACAGTGTTGTACCCCATCCTGCGAACGCCCATCCGAAAATAGCAGCGAGTTCGTGGATCCATCCACTTCCGTCACTGAGCAGCAGCAGAGGGAACGCGTACATGAGGTTGAACGTCGCTGCCTTGCCGAGGAAGTTCACCTGCGGCGGCGGATAGCCGTGGCGCCTGAGGATCCCCACCATCACCAGGAGAACCAGTTCTCGCGCCAGCAGTACGGCGGTGACCCAGATGGGCAGAATCTCCCGCCAGGTCAGACCGACCAGCGTGGACAGAATGTAGAGCCGATCAGCGGCAGGGTCGAGGAGCCGGCCGAGGTTGCTGATCTGATTCCAGCGACGGGCGAGCTTCCCGTCGAGATAGTCGCTGATGCCACTGAACGCGAGCACCAGCAGTGCCCAGCCGTCGCTCTTGGGGCCGCCGAACTCAGGCCTGAGGATGAGCCACAGGAAGAGGGGTACGCCGACCAGACGCGCCATGCTGAGGATGTTCGGGATGGTGAGCACCCGGTCCGTCTGGACACGGGTCTCCTGGACCTCCACCCGGGGGCCTCCTGTGGGAAACGAGCCAACGATGCCCCCTGACTTTACCCTCAGCCCTGCCCGGCCCCGGCAACGGGGTCACCGCAAACGCAAAAAAGCCTCTGGCTTCGAGCAAAATGCTCGAAGCCAGAGGCTTCTTATCAAATTTAGTTCGGCGGCGTCCTACTCTCCCACAGGGTCCCCCCTGCAGTACCATCGGCGCTGTGAGGCTTAGCTTCCGGGTTCGGAATGTAACCGGGCGTTTCCCTCACGCTATGACCACCGAAACACTATGAAACTGTCAACCGGAGCCGTGACCATGGCTACAACGGTTGTTCGTGGTTTCAGAACCAACACAGTGGACGCGAGCAACTGAGGACAAGCCCTCGGCCTATTAGTACCAGTCAC